>NZ_CP115768.1:630833-946250 GCF_027912835.1 Paracoccus sediminicola | reverse complement strand
GCGTTGCACCGCTCGAGACGAGAATTACGGCTGCTCTTGAAGATAGGCGATCAGATTGGCGCGGTCTTCCGCCTCGGGCAGGCCGGCGAAAGTCATCTTGGTGCCGGACACCACGCCGCGCGGGTCGGCCAGGAACACCTGCATCGCCTCGGGCGTCCATTCCGGCGCCTCGTCGGCATGGGCGACCATGGGATCGGAATAGGCAAAACCGCTGACGCTGGCCACCGCACGGCCCATCACGCCGTTCAGATGCGGCCCGATCCCGTCCGAGCCATCCAGCTTGTGGCAGGACCGGCACTTGCCAAAGACGCGCTCACCCGCGGCAGGATCGGCAGCGGCCATCAGCGCCTCGAAATCGATCTCTTCCTCGGCCTCGGCCTCGCCGCCGCCGGCATTCTCGACGGGGATCGAATAGGCCTGCGCGACCTCCTCGCCCTCACCATGATCCGCGCCGCCGGGCGGGCCGACATGATACAGCCCGGTGGCCGCCCAGAACAGCAGCAGCAGCGCCAGCAAGGATCCAATCAGCGCGCCGGCCGCCTTGGTGATGGTCATGGTGTCGAACATTTGCCGTCCCCGCTAGGTAGTGTTCAAATTTCACGCCGTATCTATCCGCTTTCTTTCAGCCTGTTCAAGGTATAGTTGGCCGTCAATCGCCGATCTGCGGCAAGGAAAACGAAAGATGACCGACGCAAGCAACCTTATCGCCTTTCAGGGCGAGCCCGGCGCCTATAGCCATCAGGCCTGCCGCGATGCCCGCCCCGAGCTGGAGGCGCTGCCTTGCCGCACCTTCGAGGACGTGATCGAGGCGGTGCGCTCGGGTCAGGCCGAGCTGGCCATGCTGCCGGTCGAAAACTCTACCTATGGGCGCGTGGCGGATATCCATCACCTGCTGCCCGAATCCGGCCTTCACATCATCGACGAAGCCTTTGTGCGCGTTCATATCAGCCTGCTGGCCAAACCCGGCGTCAGGCTGGAGGACGTCTCCGAGGCGATGAGCCACACCGTGCTGCTCGGCCAATGCCGCGATTTCCTGCGCCGCCACGATATACGCGGGCGGATCGGCGCCGACACCGCCGGATCGGCGAAAATCGTCTCGGAAGGCGCAGAGCGTCATATTGCCGCACTGGCCGCGCCGCTCGCGGGCGAGATCTACGGGCTGAACCGCCTCGCCGACCAGATCGAGGACCGCCAGAACAACACCACCCGGTTTCTCATCATGGCGCGTGAGCCCGATCACGCCCGCCGCCCGAACCGTGCGGGCGAGGAGGGCATGCTGACCAGCTTCGTCTTCCGCGTCCGCAACATTCCCGCCGCGCTTTACAAGGCGATGGGTGGCTTTGCGACGAACGGGGTGAACATGACCAAGCTGGAAAGCTACATGGTCGACGGGGTGTTCACCGCGACGCAGTTCTATGCCGATATCGAAGGCCATCCCGAGGACGCCAATGTCCGCCGCGCCCTGGACGAGCTGCGCTATTTCACCTCGATGCTGAATGTGCTTGGCGTCTATCCCGCCGATCCGCTGCGCGCCGAACAGCTGCGCAATCGCCGGGGCTGATCCGCTGCGCGGTGAGGTGACAGGCGCCGCGCTGCCCGAATTCCGCAGCGAGCGGCTTTGGCTGCGTCCCCGGACCCTGCGCGATTACGATGCCTGTCTGGCGATGGATCGCGACCCCGAGGTGACGCGCCATATTCCCGGCCCTTGGGCCGATCCAGAGCTGCACGTCGCCTTCCTCCGCACGCGGATCACGTCCGATTACGGGCCGGGGCTGGGCTATTGGTCGGTCTTTGCGCGCAGCGCGCCGGATCGATTTCTCGGTTGGGTGCTGCTGATCCCCGAGGATGCGAAAGGCCCCGATATCGAGATCGGCTGGCGCTTCATCCGCGCCGCATGGGGGCGTGGCTATGCCAGAGAAGCGGCGCGTCTGGTGCTGGATCACGGGCTGGGCGATCTTGCCCTGCCCCGAATCGTGGCCGGGATCGCGGCGGCGAATCACGCCTCGATCCGTGTTGCTGAAAAGATCGGAATGCGGCCCCTCGCGCCCCGGAACGCAGTTGCCGCGACCGCGGCGACGACCGCCGCAACACCCCGCTCAGGCGCTTCGATGCGGAAACAACGGGTCAGCCTTCGTCCGGACATCGCAGCCGGGCCCAGAGCCGCCGCCGACCCAGACCTGTCGCGTCTCGGGCAGAGCGGCGCTGCCCTGCATTCATCCGTTATCCGCTTTGTCGCCACCGCGCGCTGAAACCCGACACTTTGTGGAAGGCGCTCTTCAGCCCACCGCATTGTCAACGAAAGAGCGGACCTTCTCGGCGAATTTGCGGTCGATCTGCGCCTTGCCCAGCTTGGCGGTCTGCAAGGCCAGCCGCGCCCGCATGTGACGCGGCTTTACCTCAAGCTCGAAGATCAGCCGCGATTTCTGCCGTGAAGGCGCCACCACGCTCATGTCGATGCGAAGATCGAATGGAGCAGACTGGCCCGAAAGCGCCAGATGCTCAGGCCGGTCGAACTGAACCAGAACCAACCGCAGCTCGCGGCGCTGGCCGCGCCAGTCGAAGGCCAGATCCCAGGCCCGCGCGCCCTCGGCGGCGTTGTTGACCCGTGTCACCGACAGCCCCCGCCGCATCAGAATCCGCTCGATCCGGTCGAAATCCGAAACTGCTTCGAACAGCCGTTCTGCCGTGATTTCCTTATCGGTTCGCGTAGAGAACTTCATGATCGCAAATGGTTATCCGTCATAATACAGTCGTTAGAGAACCGGAGCGAACGCCGCAAGGTTCCTGAAGATCGATTTTTCCACCCCCATACAATCAAGGGTTGTATTATAAGCGACAGTTCGCCTACGCTGAATGCGTCATGCAGATCCACCCTGCGGCAGTAACGGACCATTGCGCAATGCCCGACGGAGCCAGCACGCCGGAAATCGCCCCCGCGCATCGGGGCGACACGGTGGTTTCGCTGCGCATCCTGGCCACCACCGACCTCCATATGCGGCTCGGGGATGAGCCGGGGACGGGTGGGTTGGCGCGGCTCGCCCCGCTGATCGCGGCAGAGCGGGAGACGGCATCCAATCTGCTGCTTTTCGACAATGGCGATCTGATCGAGGGAACGCCGCTGGCCGACGAGCTGGCGCGCGGCGGGCTCGGGCGCTGCGATCTGCATCCGGCGATCGCTGCGCTGAACCGGCTCGGCTTCGATGCGGCGACGCTTGGCAATCACGATTTCTCGCATGGGGTGCCGTTTTTGCGCCGGGTGCTGCGCGACGCGGAATACCCGGTGACGCTGGCCAATGCCGGGCTGATCGACGGCCCGGCACTGTGGCAGGAGACGGTGCTGCTCGACCGTGAAATGCACGACAACGAGGGCCGCATCCAGCCGGTCAGGGTCGGGGTGTTCGGCGTGCTGCCGCCTCAGACCGTCGACTGGGAGGCGGGGCTGTCGCAATTCCTGCGCACCGATGACGTCGTGGATGCCGCGCGGCGCGCCGTGTCCAGCCTGCGTGCGCAGGGGGCGGATGTCATCGTGGCGCTCAGCCATGGCGGGCATGGCAGCGGCAATGGCTATCGCGCCGAGAACGCCGCCGGTGCGATCGCCGAACTGCCCGGCATCGACGCGGTGATCGCGGGTCATACGCATGAGGTGATGGTCCGCGCCGCGACCGGAGGTGCCGCGCCGATCATCAAGGCCGGGTTCGGCGGTTCTCATCTGGCGGCGGTCACGCTGCGCCTTTCGGGGCGGGCCGGATCCTGGCGGGTCGACTGCGACCGCGCCGAGGTGCTGAAGGCCGCGGACACCCCCTGCCCGGCCTTTCCGCATAGCGCCATCATGCTGCGGGCGGATGCCGAGGCAAGGCTGAACGCGCCGATCGGCGAAATCTCGGCGCCGCTGTCCAGCCATTACGCCCTGCTCGGCGCGGATCCGGGGCTGCGGCTCATCGAGGCGGCGCTGCGCGCGCATATCGACGAGGCGATGCCGCAGCGCGGGATGCCGCTGCTTACCGCATTCGCGCCGTTCCGCACCGGCGGGCGCGGCGGACCGGACCACTTCGTCTCGATCCCCGCCGGGCCGGTGCGGCGGGCAGATCTGTCGGTGCTGTATCCATTCACGAATCACCTCGCCGCGATCAGGCTCTCCGGGGCAGAGATCCGCGAATGGCTGGAGCGGGCGGCCTCTCTGTTCCGCCATCTTCCCGGCGAAGCGACCGCCGACGCGACAGGACCGCAAGGGGCGCAACCGGCCGGACCGCTGATCGACCGCGACCTTCCCGGCTTCCAGTTCGACATCATCGCAGGGCTGGATTACCAGATCGACCTCGGCGCGCCCCCTTCTTTCGACGTCACCGGGCAGCATCGCGGCGGGCCGGGCCGGATCCGCAATCTGCGCCATGCCGGACGCGCGATGGGCGATCATGACCTGTTCCTGCTGGCCACCAACAGCTACCGGATGAGCGGCTGGCCGCTTTATGCGCCGCTGACCTCGGGGCGGCGCTGCGTCTTGCCCCCGGAGGCGCGAATTCGCGTCCGCGACATCGTGGCGCGGCATCTGACCGGTGCCACGATCCGCCGCCCCGGCACGGCGCAATTTTTTACACTGACGGCCCCGCCCGGCACCCGCGTCTGGTTCGACACCGCGCCAGAGGCGATCCCCGCGGACTGCCCCGTGCCGGTGTTGGAGGTCGCGCGAAGCGATTCCGGCTTCCAGCGTCTGACGCTGGGGTTCTAAGCCGCGATCCGGCACCGTGCCCGTCCTCTGACCCCGGTCCACCGCCCGGTTTCGCCGGCATGCCCGACCTCGGCCGGCCGTATCGCACTGCTCTGGCATCTTTCCCAACCCCTTCCCACGGCCCCGCACCCTGGCAAGGGGTTGCATCGCCGCGCCATGCCCCCTATCTAGCCGGTGAGAGGTTGGCGCGGGCGAACGCTTCGCCAACCCGGTCAGGTCCGGAAGGAAGCAGCCGCAACGAATTCCGTTCGGGTCGCTGTCCAGCCTCTCACCTTTCCCGCACATCGCCATTGCAACTCCCCTGAGCAGGCCCAGTGTCGTCGCGTCGCCCGTGCTTCATCCATCCCTCCATCATGACCCGAGCAATAATGTTCTTGTATTGTTCAGAACAACTCCCGGCAAGAAAGCGATCGTTCCAATTCGATCTATCCCGCCGATCCCTGCCCCATATCCGCACGCGCCGGAACGGTTGTGGCCTGCTCTGACTGTGGCTAAGAAGGCTTAACCAAAGAGGCAGAATGACCGAGAGCGACACGAGCTACGAGGTGCTGGCGCGGAAATACCGGCCCGAGACCTTCTCCGACCTGGTCGGGCAGGATGCGATGGTGCGCACGCTGAAAAACGCCTTCGCCGCCGACCGCATCGCGCAGGCCTTCATCATGACCGGCATTCGCGGAACCGGGAAAACCACCACCGCGCGGATCATCGCCAAGGGGCTGAACTGCATCGGTCCCGATGGCGAAGGCGGGCCGACCACCGAGCCCTGCGGGCAATGCGAACATTGCGTGGCGATTTCCGAGGGGCGTCATGTCGATGTGCTGGAGATGGACGCCGCAAGCCGCACCGGCGTCGGCGATATCCGCGAGATCATTGAAAGCGTGCATTACCGGGCCGCCTCGGCGCGCTACAAGATCTATATCATCGACGAGGTGCACATGCTCTCGACCAGTGCGTTCAACGCGCTGCTCAAGACGCTGGAGGAACCGCCGCCGCATGTGAAATTCATCTTCGCCACGACCGAGATCCGCAAGGTTCCCGTCACCGTGCTGTCGCGCTGCCAGCGTTTCGATCTGCGCCGGATCGAGCCCGAGGTGATGATCGATCTTCTGCGCCGGATTGCAGAGGCCGAATCCGCGCAGATCACCGATGACGCTCTGGCGCTCATCACCCGTGCGGCCGAAGGCTCGGCGCGGGATGCGACCTCGCTTCTCGATCAGGCGATCAGCCACGGTGCGGGCGAGACGACGGCGGACCAGGTGCGCGCCATGTTGGGCCTCGCCGATCGCGGGCGGGTCATCGACCTGTTCGAGATGGTTCTTCGCGGCGATGCGGCGCAGGCTCTGGCCGAGTTGCAGGCGCAATATGCCGATGGGGCCGATCCGGTCGCCGTGCTGCGCGATCTGGCCGAAATTACCCATTGGCTGTCGGTCATCAAGATCACGCCGGACGCGCTCGACGATCCGACGATTTCGCCGGATGAGCGCAATCGCGGCGTGGCGCTGGCCGAACAGGTGCCGATGCGCGCGCTGACCCGGCTGTGGCAGATGCTGCTGAAAGCGCTGGACGAGGTCTCTGCCGCGCCGAATGCGATGATGGCCGCCGAGATGGCGGTGATCCGGCTGACCCATGTCGCCGATCTGCCCGATCCCGAAGCGCTGATCCGCAAGATCCAGTCGGCGCAGGCCGCCGGAGAGCTGAGCCGGCCCGGCCCGAATGGTGCATCCGGCGGCGGTGCGACGGCGCGGCTTGGTGCGGGCGGCACCCCTGCCCCCGCCACGGCCCCTGCCATGGCGCAAGCCTCCCAAGCCCATGCCGGGCAGCCGGCGCAGGGCGGATTTTCCAGCCGCAGCGGCGGACATATGCAGGCCCGTGTTCCGGCACTGGCGGAGGCGCCCGAATCGCTCGTCGCGTCCTATCCCGATTTCGACAGCGTGCTGGCGCTGATCCGGCGGATGCGGGACATGCCGCTGTTGATTATGGTGGAAAACCATCTCCGCCTGGCGCGCTACAGCCCGGGCCGGATCGAGTTCCAGCCCACCGAAGACGCGCCGCGCGACATGGCGGCGCGGCTGGCCGAGCGGCTGCGCGGCTGGACGGAAGGGCAGCGCTGGGCCGTGACCGTGGTGAACGAGGGCGGCGGGCCGACCGTGGCCGAGACCCGCGCCGAAGCACAGGCCGAGGCCCTTGCCCGCGCCGAGGCGCATCCGGTCGTGCAGTCCGCGCTGAAGGCCTTTCCCGGCGCGAAGCTGATCGCGGCGCGCAAGGTCGCGCCGCCGGAAACTGACGAGACAGACGTCCCCGCGGAGCGGCCGGGCGCCATGCATGATGACGGAACCGTCCCGGTCGCCGAGGCCGAGGAGTGGGACCCTTTCGAGGACGAGGAGTAGACGATGTTTAAAGGAATGGGCGGTTTTGGCGATATGGCCAAGATGATGGCCGCGGCGAAGGATATGCAGTCCAAGATGGCCGAGATCCAGGAGGGGCTGGAAAAGATGACGGTGACCGGCGAATCCGGCGCCGGGCTGGTCAAGGCCACCGCCACCGCCAAGGGCGAGCTGACGGGGCTGGAGATCGACCCCTCGATCTTCGTGGCCTCGGAAAAAGAGGTGGTCGAGGATCTGATCCTGGCCGCGATCAAGGATGCGCAGCGCCGCGCCCATGAAAAGGCGCAGTCCGAAATGGGCCGGATCACGCAGGAACTGGGGCTTCCCGCGGATATGAAGCTGCCGTTCTAAGCCGGTCCCGCGCGCATGGCCGAGGGCGGCGAGGATATTCAGGCGCTGATCGCGGCGATGGCGCGGCTGCCCGGTCTGGGGCCGCGATCGGCGCGGCGCATCGTGCTGTCGCTGATCGGTCGGCGGCCCGGCCAGATGGCGCAGCTCGCCTCGCTGATGTCGCGCGTGGCCGACACCGCCCGGCCCTGCACGCGCTGCGGCAATATCTCGGAATCCGACATCTGCCCGATCTGCGCCGATCCCGCGCGCCAGACCGGAGAGCTCTGCGTGGTCGAACATGTCGCCGATCTCTGGGCGCTGGAACGCGGCCGTGCCTTTCGCGGACGCTATCACGTGCTCGGCGGCACGCTGTCGGCGCTGGACGACGTCACGCCCGAGGATCTGGGCATCCCGCGCCTGCTGGACCGGATCGCGCCCGAGGAGATCACCGAGATCATCCTCGCGCTGAACGCCACGGTCGAGGGCCAGACCACCGCGCATTACATCGCCGACGCCCTGCCCGACGGGCTGAGCGTCACCGGGCTGGCCCAGGGCGTGCCGATCGGGGGCGAGCTGGATTATCTCGACGACGGCACCATCACCGCAGCCTTGCGGGCGCGCCGCCGCTTCTAGCCGGCGCGCTGCAACCGCAAGCCGGGGCGGTCTCGCAGCCAGGCGCCGGATCAACGCGGCCCCGACACGCCGCGACACAGAGCCGTTCTGGCACAGCCTCAGAACAATTGCCGCGACATCATGTCGGCGAGCTCGGCCCCGACCGAAACGCAGGCCTCGCTCGCATTGTGGCAGCGGACCAGCCAGAGCGGTAAGGCCCATTCCTCGCGCGCCGGCAGAATCTCGACCAGTTCCGCCGACCAGCACAGGCTGGATATCGGCAGAAATCCGGCGCAGCGGCCGGACTTGATCGCCTGCCGCAAAAGGGTTTCGTCATCGGTGCGGAACACGATATTCGGGGTCGGCACCACCTCGTGCAGCCATCGCGACCAGGGCGTCCCCGCATCGCTGAAATCATTGCTTGCAAAGACATGCTGCGCCAGATCGGCGGGGCTGGACGGCTTGCCCCGCTGCGCGATATATTCCGGCGCCGCAACCAGGGCGAGCCCGATCCGGCCCAGCCAGGACACCTCCATCTCCTGGGTCGAGGGTTCGACGCCGGCGCGTACCCCGATCGTGCAACCATCCGAGAGATCCGCCATATCCAGCGTGCTGCGATAGGTGATCTGAATATCAGGCATGGTGTGGCTGATATGCATGACCGCGGGCACAACCATATCGCCCATCATCGGCACCGCGTTGATCGTGACCTGTTTCAGCATCGGCAGCCCATTCCTCGGCATCGGCGAATCGTGGGGCAGCTTACGCCGCCAAGGCTCAACATCGCGTTAATACCCGGCCTTGCTTGACTTTCGCAGCCGCGCCCCGTATCTGACGGCTCAATTCCCGGAAGGTCTGCCCTTCCGGTCCCCGACCTTGCGCGGGGATCGCCCCCCGTCAGCGCGTTGCGCCCACGGGGGCGTTCGTGCATTTCGCACCCGCGCAGCCCTGCCATGGACCTCAGGAGGCCCGCATGTTCGAGAATCTTTCCGACCGTCTTGGCGGCGTCTTCGACCGGCTGACCAAGCAGGGTGCCCTGACCGAGGATGACGTCACCGCCGCCATGCGCGAGGTCCGCACCGCGCTTCTGGAAGCCGATGTCTCGCTGCCCGTCGCCCGCAGCTTTGTCAAAGCGGTGACCGGCAAGGCCACGGGCGCTGCGGTCACGAAATCGGTGACACCGGGCCAGCGGGTCGTGAAGATCGTCCATGACGAGCTGATCAAGACCCTTCAGGGCGAGGGCGAACCCGACGCGTTGCGCATCGACAACCCGCCCGCGCCGATCCTGATGGTCGGGCTTCAGGGCTCGGGCAAGACCACCACCACCGCCAAGCTGGCCAAGAGGCTGAAGGATCGCGAGAAGAAGAAGGTGCTGATGGCCTCGCTGGACACGAACCGTCCCGCGGCGATGGAACAGCTGGCCATTCTCGGCACCCAGATCGGCGTGGACACGCTGCCCATCGTCAAGGGCGAAAGCGCCGTCCAGATCGCAAGACGCGCGAAGCAGCAGGCCACGCTTGGCGGCTATGACGTCTATATGCTGGATACGGCGGGCCGCCTGCATATCGACGAAGTGCTGATGGACGAGGTGCAGGCCGTCCGCGACGTCGCCAACCCGCGCGAAACGCTGCTGGTCGTCGATGGCCTGACCGGTCAGGACGCGGTGAATGTCGCCACCGAATTCGACGGCAAGGTCGGGATTTCCGGCGTCGTGCTGACCCGGATGGATGGCGACGGGCGCGGCGGTGCAGCACTGTCCATGCGTGCCGTCACCGGCAAGCCTATCCGCTTCGTCGGCCTGGGCGAGAAGATGGACGCGCTCGAATCCTTCGACGCGCAGCGTGTCGCCGGCCGCATCCTCGGCATGGGCGACATCGTGGCGCTTGTCGAGAAGGCCCAGGAAGTGCTCGAGGTCGAACAGGCCGAGCGCATGATGAAGCGCTTCCAGAAGGGCATGTTCAACATGAACGACCTTCGCAGCCAACTTGAGCAGATGCAGAAGATGGGCGGCATGGGCTCGATCATGCAGATGATGCCGGGCATGCAGAAAATGGCCAAACAGGCGGAAGAGGCCGGCATGGACGACAGGATGATCCGCCGCCAGATCGCCCTGATCAACTCCATGACCAAGAAGGAACGCGCCAACCCTGCCCTGCTTCAGGCCTCCCGCAAGAAACGCATCGCGGCGGGCGCCGGGATGGAGGTATCGGAACTCAACAAGCTTCTGAAAATGCAGCGCCAGATGGCCGACACGATGAAGAAGCTCGGCAAGATGAAGGGCGGCATGCTGAAACAGGCCATGCGCGCCATGACCGGCAAGGGCGGCGGACTGCCCGACATGGAAAATGTTGATCCGACGAAAATGGCCGAGGCGACCAAGATGCTGCAGGACCCCAAGGGGCTTGGCGGCCAGCTGGGCGGTGCGGGCCTGCCGGGCGGGCTTTCGGGGCTGTTCGGGAAGAAGTAACCCATGTCACGCGACACCGCCATAATCAGGATCGACGCGCCGGTTCTCGAAACCGAGCGGCTGATTCTGCGCGCACCTGCTGCCGCCGACTGGCCCTATTGGCGCGACTTCACGCTGACCGACCGCGCCCGCTTCATCGGCGGCGGGAGCGATAAGACCGAGGCTGCCATGTGGCGCGGCTTCGGCCATGTGATCGGCCATTGGGTTCTGCGCGGCTATGGCATGTTCGTTTTCAGCGCCAAGGACAGCGCCATCCCGATCGGCATGGCGGGCATGTGGTTCCCTGCCGGCTGGCCCGAGCATGAGATCGGCTGGACGATCTGGACCCCGGATGCCGAGGGCAAGGGCTACGCCTTTGAAGCCGCATCCGCCGCGCGCGACTTCTCGCGCAAGATTCATGGCTGGACCGATATCGTCAGCTATATCGACCCGCAGAACCACCGCTCTATCGCGCTGGCAAAACGCCTCGGCGCGACTCATGACCCGGCGGCCGCCGGTCCCGACACCGAAGACCCGGTCATGGTGTTCCGTCACCCGGCAGGTGCCGCATGATCCGCGCCTTCATCCTGACCGAAATATCCCGGGGGTCCGGGGGCAGCGCCCCCGGCCTGCGCGCCGGCAAGCGCGCCTGCGCCACCACTGCCGGTGTATATGCGGTGCACAGCCTGTCGGCGTGCGGTATACGCGCCGCACAGAAGCTTCGGAGGCTCGCATGACCGATCCCGTCACCCGCGCCGCAGCCCTTCTGGCCGAACATCGCGACAGCATCGACCGGCTCGACGCGATCCTTGTCTATACGCTGGCCGAGAGGTTCAAGCGCACCCAGGCTGTCGGCAAGCTCAAAGCCGAACACGACCTTCCGCCGTCCGATCCCTCGCGCGAAGCTGCGCAGATCGAGCGGCTGGAACGCCTCGCGCGCGAGGCCGATCTCGACCCGGAATTCGCGCGCAAATTCCTCAATTTCGTGATCGCGGAGGTCATCCGACATCACGAAACCTTCCAATCGTGACGCTTCAAGTCTGCGTCTCAAACCCGCCATTCCAAAGGAGAAAACGCAATGGCCATGAAAATTCGTCTCGCCCGTGGTGGCTCGAAAAAGCGCCCCCATTACGCGATCGTCGCAACCGATTCTCGCATGCCGCGCGATGGCCGCTTCATTGAGAAGCTGGGCACCTATAACCCGCTTCTGCCGAAGGACAGCGAGCAGCGCGTCCAGATGAACATGGAGCGTGTGGAATACTGGCTCGGCCAGGGCGCACAGCCCACCGACCGCATCGCCCGCTTCCTCGAAGCCGCAGGCGTCCGCGAAAAGGCCGAGCGCAAGAACATGAAGAAGGCCCAGCCCGGCAAGAAGGCTCAGGACCGCATCAAGGAGCGCGAGGACAAGGCCGCCGCCGCCAAGGAAGCCGAAGAGGAAGCCAAGCGCGCCGCGGAAGAGGCTAAGAACGCTCCGGCGGAGGAAGCCCCCGCCGATGACGCTCCGGCCGAGGAAACCGCGTCGGAATAAGCCAGTGCCGGCCCGTCCTCTTTGCGGGCCGCTGCGCTATCGGGGGTGCCGTGCCCATGCGCGGCACCTCCGGATTGCGACCGCTTGTGCAAGGGGGCCAGAGCGATGACCGACAGGATCTGCGTAGGCGCCATCGCAGGCGCATTCGGCGTCAAGGGCGAGGCGCGGCTGAAAAGCTTCACCGCCACGCCCGAGGACATCGCCGCTTACGGTCCCCTGACCACCGAGGACGGCGCGCGCAGCTTTACCGTGACCCTGACCCGGCCGGTCACCGGCGGGCTCGGGGCGCGGCTGTCCGGCGTCTCGACCCGCGAACATGCCGAGGCGCTGAAAGGCACCACACTCTGGGCCGCGCGCGACGCCCTGCCCTCGCTGCCCGACGATGAATTCTACCATGCCGATCTGATCGGGCTGGAGGTTTACGACCCCGGCGGCAAGCTGCTGGGCCGGGTCCGCGCGATCTACGATCACGGCGCGGGCGATATTCTGGAAATCTCGGGGCCGCAGCCGCTTCTGCTGCCCTTCACCCGCGAGATCGTCCCGACCGTGGATCTGAGCGCGGGGCGCATCATTGCCGATCCGCCCGGCTCGGACGAATGACCGCGCCGCCGAAATCCCACGGCAGGCTGTCCGCGCGGGGCAGCCGCAAGCCGCGCGACCTGATGGCCGAGCCGCAGGTGGCGGGCGCGTGGACGGCGAATGTGATCACGCTGTTCCCTGAAGCGTTTCCCGGCGTGCTGGGCCTGTCGCTGACCGGGCGGGCGCTGCATGAGGGGCTGTGGAACCTGCGCAGCATCCCGCTGCGCGCGCATGGCGTCGGCAAGCATCTCAATGTCGATGACACGCCGGCGGGCGGCGGGGCGGGGATGGTGATCCGGCCCGATGTGATGGACGCGGCTTTGCGCGAAGCCGGGGACCGGCTGCCGGTGATGTATCTTTCACCCCGCGGCAGGCCGCTGACCCAGCACCGCGCCCGCGCTCTGGCCGCGGGCCCCGGCGTCACGCTGATCTGCGGCCGTTTCGAGGGCGTGGACCAGCGTGTACTGGACGCGCATGGTGTCGAGGAGATCTCGATCGGGGATTATGTCCTCACCGGTGGGGAACTCGCCGCTCAGGTCTTGATCGATGCGACGGTTCGGCTTATACCGCGCGTCGTCGGGAATCAGGCATCGCTGGCTGAAGAGTCCTTTTCGGACGGTTTGCTTGAACACCCGCAATATACTCGCCCCGCCGAGTGGGAAGGCCGCAGGATCCCGGATGTCATCATGTCCGGAAATCACGCGGCCATTGCTGCTTGGCGGCGAGACGAGGCCGAAAGGCTGACAAAGCAACGCCGCCCCGACCTGTGGCGGGCATATCGGGACCGGATCACCGGCACCGATCATGACCCGGCAAAGGACGCACAGCTCTCGGGCGCATCACACCAAGCGGGGAACGAACCCGCGCAAGACAAGGATGAACCGCGATGAACCTGATCGCACAGCTCGAAGCCGAGCAGATTGCCGAACTCGGCAAAGACATTCCGGATTTCAAGGCCGGCGACACGATCCGCGTCGGCTACAAGGTGACCGAGGGCACCCGGACCCGTGTGCAGAACTATGAAGGCGTCTGCATCTCCCGCAAGGGCGGCAACGGCATCGGTGCCAGCTTCACGGTCCGCAAGATTTCCTTCGGCGAAGGCGTGGAGCGTGTGTTCCCGCTCTATTCGACCAATATCGACGCGATCACCGTGGTCCGCCGCGGCAAGGTCCGCCGCGCCAAGCTGTATTACCTGCGCTCGCGCCGCGGCAAGTCGGCCCGTATCGCCGAGAAGACCAACTACCGCGCGCCGAAAAGCGCCGAAGCAAACGCGTAAGGAGCCGGCACGATGAAACAAGGCATTCACCCCGACTATCACATGATCGACGTCAAGATGACCGACGGCACCACCTATCAGGTCCGTTCGACCTGGGGCGCCGAGGGCGACACGATGACGCTGGATATCGACCCGACCTCGCACCCGGCATGGACCGGCGGCTCGGCCCGGCTGATGGATGCCGGCGGCCGCGTGTCGAAGTTCAAGAACAAATATGCCGGCCTGGGCTTCTGATTGCCCTGCCCCGTGCAAACCGGAAACGCCGTCCCGAGGGGCGGCGTTTTTCTTTGCGCATGCCAGTATGCCACAGCCGAAGCGCTGCGGCATTCTGGCAGGGCGTTAAGGCTTGAGTTCACAGAAAGCCGGTGTGAGGCTGCCCCTGACCTCTTTGCCCTTTGAACCGGAGACCTGCTCATGGCCATACGTTACGCAATCCTGGCAGCGGCGGCGCTGATCACCGCCGGCTGCGCCGCGCGCTCGCCCGAACCCGTCGAGGATACCCCGCCGCAGAATGAGATCCCGCCGCAGGTTCTGGCCATTGCCGGGCCGAACCAGGATCTCAGCACAGTCGAGTTCGAGCCCTCTGATGGCTGCTACTGGTACTATTATGCCGGCCCGGTAGAGACGACGCGCGTGCCGCTGCGCGCCGCCAACGGCAACCAGATCTGCAACGCGACCAGCGTCTGAAAATGACGAAACCGCCGGGCATCGCGCCCGGCGGTTTTCCTTCGCGCCATATGCGCCGGCTCAGCTGCGCGCGGTGACGGTACCGTCGGCGTCATAGAGATAGGCGGTCGAGCCCATCGCCACCTGCGGATAGAGCGTGATGATATGGGCCATCACCATCCGCACGCAGCCCGAGCTGGCGCGGCTGCCGATCGAACGCGGGAAGGGCGTGCCGTGGATGCGCAGATAGGTGTCGCGGTCGCCGACATAAAGATACAGCGCCCGCGAGCCGAGCGCGTTTTCCGGCCCCGGCTCCATCCCGTCTTCATATTGCGCGTAAACCTCGGGCTCGCGCTCGATCATGTTCCGGGTCGGCGTCCAATGCGGCCACTCGACCTTGCGCTTGATCGTGTAGGTGCCCGGCTCATAGAGATCGCCGCGCCCGATGGCCACGCCGTAACGCATCGCCGTGCCGCCCTCTTCGATGTGATAGAGATACCGCGCCACGGCATCGACATGGATATCCCCCGGCACCAGGCCGTAATTCGCCTGAACGCGCTGCGGCAGGAAGCGGGGATGCAGCCCCCAGGGATTCGAGGTGGCCGGATCATAGCCGGGCGGCGTGACCTGCGCGTCCCATGCTGCCTTCTCCGCTCCGGTCGGCCAGGTGCTGGCCAGAAGCGGGCTGGCGGTCATCGAGGCCGAGAACAGCGCCGTGGTGGTGCGGATGAAATGTCGTCTTGTCAGCATGGTCCCGTTTTCGTTGGATGCGGTTGTGCCCGGCTGGCGAAGCCAGATTTCGATCAGGCAGAGCTACTACCTACAGCAACTAGAGGTTCAAGCGAATTCTGGTCACGATCGGTTTATGTCGGCGCGGGCCGTCGCGAATTGTCCACAGCTTTCCTCCGCGCTTCGGCTTTTCATCGCCTCGCCCTGCCGCTAGGGTCCGCGCGGTTCAGCGCGGAGGCCAGACGTGGCGCATATCATCGTCGTCGGAAACGAGAAAGGCGGCTCGGGGAAGTCGACCACCTCGATGCATGTGGCGACGGCGCTGGCGCGGATGGGGCATCGCGTGGCGGCTCTGGATCTGGATATAAGGCAGCGCAGCTTCGGGCGCTATCTGGAGAACCGTGCCCATTTCACGCAGAAACAGGAGCTGGATCTCGCGACCCCGACGCTCGGCCGGATCGATGCGCAGTCGCCGAACGACACCGACCCGCTGTCGCGCGCGATGGAGGATCTCGACCCCGATCACGACTTCATCCTGATCGACTGCCCCGGCTCGCATACCAAGCTGGCGCAGATGGCGCATATGCTGGCCGATACGCTGATCACGCCGCTGAATGACAGCTTCATCGATTTCGATCTGCTGGCCCGCATGGCGCCGGACGGAAAGGTGCTGGGTCCGTCGATCTATGCCGAAATGGTCTGGAGCGCGCGGCAGGGCCGGCTGGCGGCCGGTGCCGGACCGATCGACTGGATCGTGCTGCGCAACCGGCTCGGCTCGCAGCAGATGCACAACAAGCGCAAGGTCGGCTCGGCGCTGAGCGAGCTGTCGAAGCGCATCGGCTTTCGCGTCGCGCCGGGTTTCGCCGAGCGGGTGATCTTCCGCGAGCTGTTCCCGCGCGGGCTGACCCTGCTCGATCTGAAGGATATCGGCACTGAAAGCCTGTCCATGTCCAACATCGCCGCGCGGCAGGAATTGCGCGAGCTGATCACGACGCTGTCCCTGCCCGGCGTGTCCGTCACCTTCTGAGCCGGTGCCTTGCGCATGTTGCGCGTGATGTGCGCCTCAGCGCGATGCGATCCGACCGCGTCTCGCCCTCACAACGCCCGCCATCCGATGTCGCGGCGGCAGAACCCCTCTGGCCAGTCGATCCCGTCGATCAGCGCATAGGCCCGCTGATGCGCCTCGGCCAGCGACGCCCCGCGCCCGGTGGCGGCCAGCACCCGCCCGCCTGACGCCACGATCCTGCCCTCGCGCTCGGCGGTGCCGGCATGGAACACCATGTGGAAACTGTCTTCGGGCAGCGCATCGAGGCCGCTGATCTCGCTGCCCTTGCGGTAATCGCCGGGATAGCCCTGTGCCGCCATCACCACGCTCAGCGCGTGATCCTCGGCCCAGTTCACCGCAAGCTGGTCAAGCCGCCCCTCGGCGCAGCCATGCAGCAGGTCGAGAAGCTGCGCCCCGAGCCTCATCATCAGGGCCTGGCATTCGGGATCGCCGAAGCGGACGTTATATTCGACCAGTCGCGCCCGCCCGCCCTCGATCATCAGCCCGGCATAGAGCACACCCTGAAACGGCGTGCCGCGCGACGCCATTTCGGCGACGGTGGGACGGATTATCTCATCCATCACGCGGGCCTGCAACGCATCGCTCAGCACGGGCGCGGGGGAATAGGCACCCATCCCGCCGGTATTCGGCCCGGTATCGCCCTCGCCCACGCGCTTATGGTCCTGCGCCGTGCCGATGGGCAGGCAATATTCGCCGTCGGACAGGACGAAAAAGCTGGCCTCTTCGCCCGACATGAATTCCTCGATCACCACCTCGGCCCCGGCCGCGCCGAATGCACCGTCAAAGATCATCTCCACCGCGTCGAGAGCCTGATCCAGCGTTTCCGCCACCACCACGCCCTTTCCCGCGGCCAGCCCGTCGGCCTTTACCACGATCGGCGCCCCCTGCCGGCGGATATAGTCCTTCGCCTCCCCGGCATCCGAGAACCGCGCCCAGGCCGCGGTCGGCGCGCCGCAGGCATCGCAGATTTCCTTGGTAAAGGCTTTCGACGCCTCGAGCTGTGCGGCAGCCTGCGAGGGCCCGAAGACGAGGATTCCCGCCGCGCGCAACGCATCCGATACCCCGGCCGCCAGCGGCGCCTCCGGGCCGATCACCACGAAGTCGATGGCGTTTTCCTGGGCGAATTCGGTCACCGCGGCGCGCGACAGAATATCCAGCGCCGCGCATTCCGCCAGATCCGCGATCCCGGCATTGCCCGGCGCGACAATCAACCGGTCGCATTTCGGGTTCTGCCGGATCGCCCAGGCCAGAGCGTGTTCCCGCCCGCCGCTGCCGAGAATGAGGATATTCATGCGCCGCACCCTGCCGTTATTTCTCGCAGATCTCTTAGGCAGAGCCCGGCCTCAGCGCAACCCGGCCTTACCGGTCGCAGCCCTGACCGCCGTTGCCCCGGTGAAGATCGTCAGCATCCGAGGCGACGACATGGACCGGCCCTCGCATATAGCCAGGCACGTTGCCGCTTCCGCCTGCGCGATCCACATCAGAGACGATGGGCGCGCAAGCCTCTTCGTAATTTCGACTGAAGTGCCGTCCGTTCGCGACAGATTGGTCCGAGCAGCAGCGTCCCGATGGCTGCGAGTCTGCGATGAAAATTGAAAAGCGGAGATCCGGACATGTTGATCTGTGCTGTGCCGTCTTATCGACCCCAGCACGCGGCTTCGTTCACCAATTCCGCTGCGGGCGATGAGATCCAGGCCCTGCCGACAGAGAATCCCGTTGCAGCCCGTGAATGGCTGCGGCAGTAGGAATATATGTCAGACCTGTTCGAAGACGACACCCCCGACGCCACCGGCCCCGGCAGCAACACCCCGCCGCTGAGCGTCTCGGAAATCTCGGGCGCGGTGAAGCGCGTGATCGAGGGCGAGTTCGGGCGGGTGCGGGTCCGCGGCGAGATCGGGCGGGTGTCGATGCCGCGCTCGGGCCATGTCTATTTCGACCTCAAGGACGACCGCGCGGTGATCGCCGCGGTCAGCTGGAAGGGCCAGGTCGCGCGGCTGAGCCAGAAACCCGAGGAAGGGCTCGAGGTGATCGCGACGGGCAAGCTCACCACGTTTGCCGGGCAGTCGAAATATCAGCTCATTGTCGACGATATCGAGCCTGCCGGGGCGGGTGCGCTGATGGCGATGCTGGAAAAACGCCGCAAGGCTCTGGCGGCAGAGGGGCTGTTCGATGCGGCGCGCAAGCAGGCGCTGCCGTTCCTGCCACGTGTGATCGGCGTGGTGACCTCGCCCTCCGGCGCGGTGATCCGCGATATTCTTCACCGTCTGCGCGACCGTTTTCCCAGCCACGTGCTGATCTGGCCGGTCGCCGTGCAGGGCGCGGCCAGTTCCGCCGAGGTTGCCGCCGCCATCCGCGGCTTCAACGCGCTGCCCCCGGATGGGCCGATCCCGCGCCCGGATCTGCTGATCGTCGCGCGGGGCGGCGGCAGCCTGGAGGATCTTTGGGGATTCAACGAGGAAATCGTGGTCCGCGCGGCGGCCGAAAGCGCCATCCCCCTGATCTCTGCGGTCGGGCATGAAACCGACACCACGCTGATCGATTTTGCCGCCGACCGCCGCGCGCCGACCCCGACCGCCGCCGCCGAGATCGCCGTGCCGGTGCGGCGCGAGCTGGGTCTGCAATTGCAGCAGGCGCGGCTCCGCATGGGTCAGGCCGTGGCCCAACGGCAGGAACGGATGGGGCAGCGTCTGGTCGATCTGGGGCGCGCGCTCGGCCGACCGCAAGCGCTGACCGACGGGGCGCGGCAGAGGCTGGATCTTCGCGGCGGCGCTCTGGAACCGGCGCTGCGCAATCTGGTGCATCGCCGCCGCGACCGGCTGGACGGGCGGCGGCTGACGCCCGCCATGCTGCGGCGGCAGACGGAGCGGGCGCAGAGCCAGCTCGACAGCGTGACGCGCCATATCGACATCACCGCGCGCGGCAGGAACACCACCCGAAGCGACCGGCTGGCCAATCTTCAGCAGCGTCTTGAAAACGGCCGAGGCCGGGTGTTCAGCGATGCCCGGCGCAAGACGTTCGAGGGCCGCGCACGGCTTGAACCGCTCGGCCAAAGACTGCGGGCGGCGTTCGACCGCAGCCTGTCCCGGCGCGACGAGGCGTTGCAGCGGCTTGACCGGATGCGGATCTCGCTCGGCCATAGCCAAACGCTCAAACGCGGCTTTGCCGTGATCCGCGACGCCGAGGGCGCCGTCGTCACCACCGCCGCGCAGGCCGCAGAACGCGACCGGCTGAAAATCGAGTTCGCCGATGGCGAGCTGCCGGTGCGCAGCGACCGCGACCCTCAGGGCTCGCTGTTCTGACCGTCCGGCGTCGGTTGCGATCCGCCCGACCTTCGGATTCGGACCGTTCCCCATGCGCCCCTTGCGCCCATGGCCATCGCGGGCGCAGAATGGTCGGGCGCGGAGGAAAGGACAGCCTATGGCCTATAAGACGATCCTCACCGTTCTGACCGCAGAGGGGCAGCAGGCCCAGCTAAACGCCGCGATAGCGATGGCACATCGCGAGGACGCGCATCTTGAGGTATTCTGTCTCGGCGTCGATCACGCGCAGACCGGATATTACTATGCGGGTGCCTCGGCCTATGTGTTCCAGGAAAATATCGACCGCTCGATGGAGGCGGCGCAGGCGCTCGAAGAGGCAGTGCGCGCGCGTCTCGCGACCGAAGATCTCCGCTGGTCGGCGGAAAGCGCGGTGGCGCAGTCGGGCGGGCTGACCACGCTGATTGGCATGCGGGCGCGGTTTTCCGATCTGGTCGTGCTGACCCGCCCCTATGGCGAGAGCGCCCCGCCCGATGCCGAGGCGGTGACCGAAGCGGCGCTGTTCGAAGGCTCGGCGCCGGTGCTGATCGTACCCGATACCGGCCTGCCCGCCGAGATCGGCCGCAAGGTGATGATCGGCTGGAGCCAGTCGGAAGAGGCGATGACCGCGGTGCGCCGCGCTCTGCCGCTGCTGAAGGCCGCCGAGCAGGTCGAGATCACCGTAATAGACCCCTCTCCGCACGGGCCGGAGCGCTCGGACCCCGGCGGCGCGCTCTGCCAGATGCTCAGCCGTCACGGGGTCAATTGCGAGATCGCGGTGCTGGCCCGCACCCTGCCCCAGACCAGCGACATCCTGTTCCACCGCGCGACGGAAATCGGCGCCGATCTGATGGTGATGGGCGCCTACAGCCATTCCCGCTTCCGCGAGGCGATCCTGGGCGGCACGACGCGCAGCATGCTGACCAAGACCACGCTGCCGGTGCTGATGGCGCGCTGAGGCGAGGCTGTTTGCCGCTGATCCAGAATTTCTTGCCGGACTTCAGAGCGATGGACGACCAGAGCTTCGCGATCAGACGAACTGCTCGCGCGTCAGCCGTTCTTCCAGCCCGTGACCGGGATCGAAGAGCAGCCGGTGGCGCACACTCTGTTCGGAACGGATCTCGACCGAGCGCACCGAATCCACGCCGCGCGAATCCGCATCGGCCATGACCGGTCGCTTCTCGGGCTCCAGCACGTCGAAGCGGACCACGGCGGCACGCGGCAGGATCGCCCCGCGCCAGCGTCGGGGGCGGAAGGCGGCAATGGCGGTGAGCGCCAGCACATCCGACCCGACCGGCAGGATCGGCCCGTTGGCGCTGTAATTATAGGCGGTCGACCCGGCAGGCGTGCAGAGCAGCGCCCCGTCGCAGACCAGCTCCTCCATCCGCACCCGGCCATTCACCGTAATGCGCAGCTTGGCGGCCTGCGGACCGGCGCGCAGCAGGCTGACCTCGTTGATGGCAAGCGCGGTATATTCGCGCCCATCCGCCGTCACCGCCGTCATCGCCAGAGGGTTTGTCACCGTCTCTTCGGCCTCGCGGATCCGCTGCGGCAGATCGTCATCGGCGAAATCGTTCATCAGGAACCCGATCGTGCCGCGATTCATCCCATAGACCGGCAAGCCGCGATTCTGATGCATCACACTGAGCATCAGCCCGTCCCCGCCGAGTGCGACGACGACATCGGCCTCGCGCCACGGGCTCTGGCCATAGCGTTCGGTCAGCATGACAAGCGCCTCGCGGGCGGTCTCGGTCTCACTGGCGACAAAATGCAGCTTCATGGCGCACATCATGGCGCGCCGCGGCGTCTTGTCCACCCGCAATCGCGCCCGAAGCCTCTTTGCCCGCTCGGAAAAACCGGCTACACCGCCTGCAAATCGAGCCGAAGGAGCTGCCCATGAACCGCGACCAATTCTTCACCGCCCCTCTCTCCGCCGCCGATCCAGAAATCGCCACCGCCATCGACAAGGAGCTTGGCCGCCAGCGCGACGAGATCGAACTGATCGCTTCGGAAAACATCGTCTCCCGCGCGGTGATCGAGGCGCAGGGCAGCGTGCTCACCAACAAATATGCCGAAGGCTATCCGGGCAAGCGCTATTACGGCGGCTGCGAATATGTCGACGTGGTCGAGACGCTGGCGATCGAGCGCGCCAAGGAGCTTTTCGGCGCCGGGTTCGCGAATGTGCAGCCCAATTCCGGCAGCCAGATGAACCAGGCCGTGTTTCTGGCCCTGCTGAAGCCGGGCGATACCTTCATGGGGCTGGACCTGAATTCGGGCGGCCACCTGACGCATGGTTCGCCGGTCAACATGTCGGGGAAATGGTTCAACGTGGTCAGCTATGGTGTGCGCGCGCAGGATCACCAGCTCGACATGGAAGAGGTCCGCGCCAAGGCACACGAGCATAAGCCCAAGCTGATCCTCGCCGGCGGCACCGCCTATAGCCGCAGCTGGGACTGGGCCGAGTTCCGCAAGATTGCCGACGAGGTCGGCGCCTGGCTGATGGTCGACATGGCCCATATCGCGGGTCTGGTGGCGGGCGGCGCCCATGCCTCTCCGGTGCCGCATGCCCATGTCGTCACATCGACCACCCATAAATCCCTGCGCGGTCCGCGTGGCGGGCTGATCCTGACCAATGACGCCGAGATCGCCAAAAAGGTGAACTCGGCCGTGTTCCCCGGCCTTCAGGGCGGCCCGCTGATGCATGTCATCGCCGCCAAGGCGGTCGCCTTCAACGAGGCGCTCGACCCGGCTTTCAAGGATTACGCAGCGCAGGTCGTGCGCAATGCGCAGGCGATGGCGGATGAGCTGATGAAGGGCGGCATCGACATCGTGTCTGGCGGGACCGACAACCATCTCTGCCTTGCCGATCTTCGGCCCAAGGGCGTGACCGGCAAGGCCGCCGAAGCCGCGCTTGGCCGCGCCAACATCACCTGCAACAAGAACGGCGTGCCGTTCGATCCTGAAAAACCCTTCGTCACTTCGGGCATCCGCCTGGGGGCGCCCGCAGGCACCACCCGCGGCTTCGGAGAAGATGAATTCCGCCAGATCGCCCGCTGGATCGTCGATGTGGTCGACGGGCTCGCCGCGAATGGCGACGAGGGCAATGCCGAGAACGAGGCGCGGGTGAAGGACGAAGTCAAGGCGCTCTGCGCGCGCTACCCGCTCTACGAGGGGATGTAACCGCCCCCGCCCCGGCCTCGCCAGCACATCCGGCACCGACACGGCGGTCCGCTTCGGCGGGCCGCTTTTTCATGTCTGCCACCTCTTCGTCGCACCCCATTGCCGACCCGTGACGACAACGATAGCCTTCCTGCAAACAATGTCAGGAGTCGATCATGGCCCAACCGCAAAGCTGGGAAAAACGCGCCGAGGAATACAGCTTCTACGGCTTCACCGACCTGCCGAGCGTGCATAAGCGCGGCACGGTCGTCGTCACCCATGGCGAAGGGCCCTATATCTTTGACACCAATGGCAAGCGCTATCTCGACGCCAATTCGGGCCTCTGGAACATGGTCGCGGGCTTCGACCACAAGGGGCTGATCGAGGCCGCCAAGGCGCAATATGACCGTTTCCCCGGCTATCACGCGTTTTTCGGCCGCATGTCGGATCAGACGGTCATGCTGTCGGAAAAGCTGGTCGAGGTCTCGCCATTTGATCGCGGCAAGGTGTTCTACACGAACTCCGGCTCGGAAGCCAATGATACCATGGTGAAAATGCTGTGGTTCCTGGGCGGCTCGGAAGGGTATCCGCAGAAGCGCAAGATCCTGACCCGCTGGAACTCCTATCACGGGGTGACGGCGGTGTCGGCCTCGATGACCGGCAAGCCCTATAATGAGGTGTTCGGCCTGCCGCTTGACGGGTTCATCCATCTCGGCAGCCCGCATTACTGGCGCTTCGGCGAAGAGGGCGAGAGCGAAGAGGACTTCACCGCCCGCCTCGCCCGTGAGTTAGAGGATGTCATCGCCCGCGAAGGTGACGACAGCATCGCCGGCTTCTTCGCCGAGCCGGTGATCGGCGCGGGCGGGGTGATCCCGCCCTCGAAGGGCTATTTCCAGGCCATCCAGAAGGTGCTGAAGAAGCACGGCATTCCGCTGATCGCGGATGAGGTGATCTGCGGCTTCGGGCGCACCGGGAACACCTGGGGCAGCCAGACCTATGATTTCATGCCCGACGCGATCATCTCGTCCAAGAACCTGACCGCGGGGATGTTTCCGATGGGGGCCGTGATCCTCGGCCCGGAGCTTGCCGACCGGCTGGATGCCGCCGTCGAGGCGATCGAGGAATTCCCGCATGGCTTCACCGCCTCCGGCCATCCGGTCGGCTCGGCCATCGCGCTCAAGGCGATCGACGTGGTGATGAATGAGGGGCTGGCCGACAACGTCAAGCGCCTCGCCCCGCGGATGGAGCAGGGCCTGCGCGAGATCATGGATCGCTCGGACCATATCGGAGAGCTGCGCGGCGTGGGTTACATGTGGGCGCTTGAAGCCTGTCTGGATCCGGCCAGCAAGACACCTTTCGCGGGCGACCTGTCGGTATCCGAGCGTATCGCCAATACCTGCACCGATATGGGGCTGATCTGCCGGCCTCTGGGTCAGTCCATCGTGCTCTGCCCGCCCTTCGTGCTGACCGAGGACCAGATGGACGAAATGTTCGAAAAGCTGGAGAAATCGCTGAACAAGGTCTTCTCGGAAGTCGCCTGATGGTCAGCCCGTCGTCGGGCCTTGCGCGACCTGTCCCCAAGTCCGCTGCGGCGTGGCAGGATTTCGGCGCGCGACCGTCCGGCGGCGTCAGTAAGACCAGGGACGCAGACCTGTCACCTGCCGCGTGGTGGTAAACCCTTCTGCCAGCGTCTCCCCGCGCCAGGAGACCGCTCCGGTGTCGCGCAGGCGCAGCGCATCGAAGACCAGGCAACCGCCGCTCAGCCCGCTCAGGTCCTGATCGGACAGGATGAGCCGCCCCGGCGCACAGATCTCTGCCGCGGCGCGGTCCGAGCCCTTGCCGGTCAGATGCCAGATCTCGGCCCCGCCCATCCGGGCCATGCGGCGTTTCACCTGTCCGGTCCAACCCGGCCGCGATGCGGCCTCGGCCTGCGTGGCGATGTCTCCGTCCTTCTCCAGCCATTCGCGCACGGTAAAGCTGCCGCCTTTCGGTTTTGACACCGCGCGGCCCTGTGACGTCATCAGCCCGACCGCGTCTCCGTCGCGCGAAATCAGCAGCGCGGGGCGGGGTGTGCTCAGCCATGACAGGGCGGCGGCGAGGATCATCGCCGCGCCCGCCAATTGCCGCGCATTACGCCAGGGGGGGCGATCATCGCGCGCGGAAAGCAGCGTCAGAAGCGCACCGAGCCCCATCAGCGGCAGCACCCACGGGCCGGGCTGCACGACATAGCTCACCGCACCGTCGAGCCCGGCGATCCAGGCCCCGACCGCCAGCATCCACTCGGTCCCGCGCCCCATCAGCCACAGCGCCGGCCCCTCCAGCCCCAGCGGCGCAAGCAGCGCCGCGACCGGCCCCATCGGCATGATCAGCACCCCCGTCACCGGCACCACGAGCAGATTGGCCAGCACGCCGTAATGCGCCATCCGGCTGAAATGCGCCGCAGCGATGGGCGAGGTTGCGAACCCGGCCACCACTGACGACAGCACAAGCATCGCCACCGGCCGCACAAGCCAGGGCAGCCGCCTGCCCCATCTCAGCCAGGGCGGATAGATCAGGATCAGCGCGACCGTGGCCGCGAAGCTCATCTGGAAGCCGGGCGTCAGCAGCGCTTCCGGGGCGAGGGCGAGGATCACCACCGCCGCCAGCGCCACGGTGCGCAGCGACAGCGCGCGGCGGTCGGCGAGGATCGCACCCAGCATCACCGCGACCATCAGAAAGGCCCGCTCGGTCGCGACACCGCCGCCGGAGAGCCACAGATAACCGCCCGCCGCGATGATCCCGCCAAGCGCGGCGATCTTATGCGCTGGCAGCGTGGTTCCGCGCTGTGTCACGGCCTGAACCGCCACCACGAGCAGTCGCAGCGCCGCATAGACGAAGCCCGCCAGCATCCCCATATGCAGCCCCGAGATCGAGATGATGTGGTAGAGATTGGAATCCCGCATCATCCGGTTCGTCGCTTCGGAAATGCCGCTACGGTCGCCCGTCATCAGCGCTGCGGCCACCGCACCTTCCTGCCCGCCGATCCGGTCCTGCATCGCGGCGGAGAGCCGCATCCGCAGCCGGTGCAGCCGCATCGCACCGCCGGGTTCGGGCGGCGCCGCGATCATCACCGGGGCGCGGGTATAGCCGATCGCGCCGAGCCGCTCGAACCAGGCGGCGCGGCGGAAGTCGAACCCGCCGGGCTCGGCCGGTCCGGGGGGCGGGCCGAGATGGCCGGTCAGCATCACCCGCGTTCCGGGCGGAGGTGTGGCACGAACCCCGTCCGGCAGCGACAGCCGTACGCGCAGCGGCAGGTTTTCGGGCGCAATGCGGCTGATCCTGACCTGGTCGAGCGTAAGCCTTAGACGGTCTCGCCCCGAGCGGTCGATCTCGATCACCCGGCCCTCGACCGGTCCGTAATAGCGGAATGTCAGCACAGGTGCCTCGACCCGAGCGGCACGCAGGCTTGTCAGGCCGAACCCCGAGGCGGCGAGCATCAGCGCAAATCCGAAAAGACGCAACGCCTGCGCGGCGCTGTCTTCCCGCCGCAGCCGCCAGAGCCAGAGCCCTATCGCGGCGCTCAGCACCGCCGCCACCGCAGCACCGGCCCGGGGCTGAGCGGGCAGCAGAAACCACAGCCCGATTCCGCAGCCCATCCAGCATGGCGCCCAGGGCATCAGCCCGGCCCGCGCCACGGCATCGCCCGCGGCATGCTGCCCCGCGGATGGCCTTGCCCCTTGCCGCGCAGCCCTGGTGATCGCGCCGTCGGCCATTGCATATGCCGCGCTTGCGGACGCCATTCTTGTCCTTTCCCGGACCCTTCGCTATCCCTCCGGGCAACGATAGATCGAAACTCTTTGACAAAGGGTTAAGGCGACTGCGCCCACCCTTCCCGACCGAAAGGCCCGCCATGTCCGACGCCGTCGTCACCCGCTTCGCCCCCTCGCCCACTGGCTATCTTCACATCGGCGGGGCCCGAACGGCCTTGTTCAACTGGCTCTATGCCCGCGCGCGCGGCGGCAGGTTCCTGCTTCGGATCGAGGACACCGATCGCGCCCGCTCCACCCCCGAGGCGACCGAGGCGATCCTTGACGGGCTGCGCTGGCTCGGGCTGGACTGGGATGGCGAGCCGGTCAGCCAGCACGCCCGCGCCGAGCGCCACGCCGAGATCGCCCGTGAGATGCTCGATAAAGGTCATGCCTATCGCTGCCATGCCACCCAGGAAGAGATCGCCGCCTGGCGCGAGGCCAATCCCAACCAGCCCTTCCAGTCGCCCTGGCGAGACCGCGAGGACCGGCCCGATACACCCTTCGTCATCCGGCTGAAAGCACCGCGAGACGGCGAGACGGTGATTGCAGATGCGGTGCAGGGCGATGTCACGGTGCGTAACGATCAGCTCGACGACATGGTGCTGCTGCGCAGCGACGGCTCGCCGACCTATATGCATGCGGTGGTCGTGGACGATCATGACATGGGCGTCACCCATATCATCAGAGGTGACGACCATCTGACCAATGCCGCGCGTCAGGCGCAGATCTATGACGCGATGGGCTGGGCTCGACCGGTTTTCGCCCATATTCCGCTGATCCACGGTGAAGACGGCAAGAAGCTGTCAAAGCGCCACGGCGCGGTCGGTCTGCATGAATATGCGGCGCTGGGCTATCCGGCCGCTGCGATGCGGAATTATCTTGCGCGCCTCGGCTGGTCGCATGGCGATGACGAGCTTTTCACCGATGCGCAGGCCCGCGAATGGTTCGATCTGACGGGAATCGGCAAGGCACCCGCGCGGCTCGATTTCAAGAAGCTGGAGCATGTCTCGGGCTGGCATATCGGGCAGATGGATGACGCGACGTTGCTGGCCGAGATCGCCGCCTTCCGCGGCGCAAGCGGCCAGACCGCACTGACCGAGACGCAGTTGCAGCGGATGAAACCGATCCTTCCGGTGTTGAAAGAAAAGGCAAAATCCCTTCCCGGCCTTCTCGATCAGGCGCATTTCGCCATGATCGAGCGCCCCGTGGAAGTCGATGAAAAGGCCGCGAAAAACCTCGATACGGTATCCCGTAGTATGCTGAAAGAATTGACTGCCGCAGTGCAGCATGCTACGTGGTCCCGAGACGAGTTGGAGCAAGCCGCGAAGACTGTCGCAGATTCTCACGGCCTCGGCCTTGGCAAGATTGCGGCGCCCTTGCGGGCTGCCCTGGCTGGGAAAACCTCTACCCCCAGCGTGTTCGACATGATGGTGGCGCTTGGACGCGACGAGGTCCTTGCGCGGCTGGAAGATCAAGCGGGCTGAGCCCGTGCCCATGCCCGGTGCGCGTCCGCGCAGCCGGCCCAAGCGAAGGAAATCGGAATGGCTGACAACAAACCTGCTGTCCTGTCTGTCTATGGCAAGGAGATCGAGCTGCCGGTCATGCAACCCACCGTCGGACCGGAGGTGCTGGATATCCGCAAGCTCTATGCTCAGGGCGACGTGTTTACCTATGATCCGGGCTTCACCTCGACCGCGTCCTGCGATTCGGCCATCACCTATATCGACGGCGACAAGGGCGAGCTGTGGTATCGCGGCTATCCGATCGAGCAGCTTGCGCAGGATTCGCATTATCTCGAGGTCTGCTATCTGCTGCTCTATGGCGAGCTGCCCGACGCCGCGCAGCTTGAGGATTTCGAGAAGCGCGTGACCCATCACACCATGGTTCACGAGCAGATGCACAATTTCTTCCGCGGATTCCGCCGCGACGCGCATCCGATGGCGACGATGGTGGGTGTGGTTGGCGCGATGTCGGCCTTCTACCACGATTCGACCGATATCGGCGATCCGTGGCAGCGCGAGGTGGCCTCGATCCGGCTCATCGCCAAGCTGCCGACCATTGCGGCGATGGCCTATAAATATTCGATCGGTCAGCCCTTCGTCTATCCGCGCAACGATCTCGATTACGCGTCGAACTTCCTGCATATGTGTTTTGCGGTTCCGGCGGCGCAATACGACGTCGATCCGGCGCTGGCCAAGGCGATGGACCGCATCTTCACGCTGCATGCCGATCACGAACAGAATGCCTCGACCTCGACGGTCCGCCTGGCTGGCTCGTCCGGGGCAAACCCGTTTGCCTGCATCGCGGCCGGCATTGCCTGTCTCTGGGGTCCGGCCCATGGCGGCGCCAACCAGGCCGCGCTGGAAATGCTTCAGGAAATCGGCACCGTCGATCAGATCCCGGAATATATCAAGCGCGCCAAGGACAAGGACGATCCCTTCCGGCTGATGGGCTTCGGTCACCGCGTCTATAAGAACTTCGACCCGCGCGCGAAGGTCATGAAGGAATCCGCCGACGAGGTTCTCGACCTGCTGGGAATCGAGAATAACGAAACGCTGAAAGTCGCCAAGGAGCTGGAAAAGATCGCGCTCGAAGACGAATATTTCGTCGAGCGGAAGCTGTATCCGAACGTGGATTTCTATTCCGGTATCATTCTTTCGGCGATGGGTTTCCCGACCGCGATGTTCACGCCGATCTTCGCGCTGTCGCGGACCGTGGGCTGGATATCGCAGTGGAAAGAGATGCTGTCCGACCCGCAGAACAAGATCGGCCGCCCGCGCCAGCTTTATGTGGGCGAGAACAAGCGCGACTATGTTCCGGTCGAAAAGCGCTGAGTCTCACCATCTCGAAAAATCGGCCCCGGAGCGTTCCGGGGCCGTTTTGCTGCGCCCGCATCATGTGATGTGCGCGATTGGCTGGGCCGGGCACGGCTATTCGCCAGCCTTCACCCGCAACATGAACGACATCGTCGAGCACCGGCTGCGCGCCGATCCCGAAACGCCGGTGGCGTTTACCAGCGGCGCTGACAGCATCTGCGCGCCCTGCCCGCATCGGCGCGGCGCGGGCTGCGATATGGGCGGCAAGATCGCAGCGCTTGACCGCCGCCATGCCGAGGCGCTCGATGTGCCCCCCGGCGCGCGGATGAGCTGGGGCGACGCGCAATCCCGCGCGATAGACCGGCTGCAGCCGGATGATCTCGACCGGCTCTGTGCGGGCTGCCAGTGGCTGGATTACGGGCTGTGCAAGGCAGCGCTGGCACGATTGCAGAAATGATGAACGCCGCCCCGGGGGGCGGCGTTTCGCATTCTGAGGTATCGCTGCCGGCTCAGCGGCGATCGAGCATCGACCAGCCCGCCTTGACAGCCATGGCAGCAATCGCGGCCTTCACGACGGCACCGATCAGGAACGGCACCATGCCTGCCATCATCGCGGCATGCCATTCCAGCCCGGTCACCAGCTTCAGCGCCGCGACGCCCGGCACGAACAGAAGCATGCCCGGCACGATGGCGGCGATGAACAGCTTGACAAAGCCGCGGTCGAAGCCGCGCTCGACCATGAAACCGGTCAACCAGGCCATGCCGACGAAGCCCCAGAGAAAGCCCGAGGTCGGCCCGAACAGCGGCGCCGGACCGGCAGAGGCATTCGCAAAGACCGGCAGCCCCATCGCGCCCTCGGCCAGATATGCGATCAGCGTCACAGCTGCGAGCCGCGAGCCATAGGTCAGGCCGATCAGCGAGATGGCCAGGGTCTGCAGCGTCATCGGCACCGGGAACATCGGCACCGAGATCTGCGCCGACAGCGCCAGCAGCACGGTGCCTGCAAGCACCATCAGCGTGTTGGTGGTCAGCGACCTGCTCGGCAGCGCGGCTTGCGAAAGTGTCATGGGACTGTCCCTATTCTTGAATTTGGATCATGCGCGATCATGCCGCATTGCGGCGGAAAGTCAATCAGAACCGCTCGCTTGCGCTTGCCGCGAGGCTGTGCAAAAGCGTCCCGCATGGATGAAAACACGCAGAAAATCGCTCTTGTGACGGGCGCCTCGCGGGGGCTTGGCGCGGCGATGGCGGAATGCCTCGGTGCCCGCGGTTGGCATGTCATCGCTGTGGCCCGCACCGCCGGAGGGCTGGAAGAGCTCGACGACCGCATCCGCGCCGAAGGCGGCCCGGCGGCGACGCTCGCGCCGATGGATGTGAACGAGGCTGCCGCAATGATGCAGCTCGCCGCAGCCGTGGCGCAGCGTTGGGGCGGGCTGGATCTCTGGGTGCACAGCGCCATCCATGCCGCGCCGCTGTCTCCCGCCGGGCATATCGACGCGAATGATTGGGCGAAATCGGTCCAGACGAATGCGACAGCCACGCAGAATCTGATCGGGCTGATCGGGCCGCTGCTGCAACTGCGTCAGGGATGCGCGATCATCCCGGACGATCCGCGCGGGGGCGAGCGGTTTTTCGGCGCCTATGGGGCCAGCAAGGCGGCGCAGATGGCGCTTGTCCAAAGCTGGCGTTCCGAATCCGAGCGGCTGGGACCGCGCGTGCTCACGCCCCGCCCGGCACCGATGCCCACCGCCACCCGCGCGCGGTTCTTTCCGGGAGAGGATCGGGAGTCGCTGTCATCCTGCCGTGCCGAGGCGGAAAAGATCCTCACCGGCGCGGGATACTGAGCGATGATCGGTGTCGCGGCGCTGCCGCGATGCCCTCAGACCTCCCAGTCCTCGTCATAGGTGGCCGCACCGATGGCCAGCCATTCTGCCCGCACCCGTGCCACCCGCGTATCACCCCATGTCTTGAAGACGATGGTGAAACCGTCCGGCGCGATCTCCGTCGCCTGGATATCGACGCGCTGGTTCTGCTGATTGTCGATGTCCCACATCGACAGCCCGATCTGCACGATCGGCGTGTCGCGGAAGCTTTCATCGAAGCGCACGGGCTGGCGGTGTTCGCGCGGGCCCTGCCCCGTCCACATCTCGCCGCCATCCTCGAAGGCCGAGAACAACATCTCCGAGCCGCGCTGAACGCCGACGGCGTGGGGTTCAAATCGCTTCATCCGCCTCCCCTTCACTTACGAGGTTTAAGCAACTGTCCCCAAAAGAAAAAGCCCCGAAGCGAGCCGGGGCTTTATAAATTTGTTAGCCGCTTGACGCTCAGTCAGGAACGGTCGAGCTGTTGGCGCTGAGCCCGATATGCGTGCCAAGCGCCTCCATATCGGCGAGCAGCTTGGCGGCGGCAGCCACGACTTCTTCGGCCCCGCTCTGCTGTTCCTTCTGCTCGGCCGCCTTCTTCTTGCGCTGCGCCGCGCGCATCATCTCGTCGAAAGCGTCCTGATCCATATCCTCGCGCTTGCGCCCGATTTCGGCCAGAAGTGAGATCGATTCGTTGTTGATCTCGGCGAAGCCGCCAGAGATCGCGAATTGATGCTCGGCACCCTGATCATCCACGACGGTGACCAGACCGGGGCGGAGGTTGACGATGGCGGGCGTGTGGCCCGGCATCGCCGACAGATCGCCATTCTCCCCCGGCAGGCGCACCTCGCGGACCGAGACGGACATCAGATTCCGCTCGGGTGCGACGAGGTCGAACTGCATGGTATCGGCCATGATGCCCCCTTACGCCGCTTCCGAAGCGAGTTTCTGAGCCTTGGCCTTCACATCCTCGATGCCGCCGACCATGTAGAAGGCCGATTCCGGCAGGTGATCGTATTCACCGGCCACGACCGCCTTGAACGAGGCGATGGTGTCTTCCAGCGGGACCTGAATCCCGTCCGAACCGGTGAAGACCTTCGCCACGTCGAAGGGCTGCGAGAGGAAACGCTGGATCTTCCGTGCGCGCGACACGGTCAGCTTGTCCTCTTCCGAAAGTTCATCCATGCCGAGAATGGCGATGATGTCCTGCAGCGACTTGTATTTCTGCAGGATGCCCTGAACGTCACGGGCCACCTGGTAATGTTCTTCGCCGACGACGCCCGGATCGAGGATCCGGCTGGTCGAGTCGAGCGGGTCCACCGCCGGGTAGATGCCCAGCTCCGAGATCGCGCGCGACAGCACGGTCGTGGCGTCAAGGTGGGCAAAGGTGGTGGCCGGAGCCGGGTCGGTGAGGTCATCGGCGGGAACGTAGACGGCCTGGATCGAGGTGATCGAGCCTGCCTTGGTCGAGGTGATGCGTTCCTGCATCGCGCCCATATCGGTGGCCAGCGTCGGCTGGTAACCCACGGCCGAAGGGATACGGCCCAGAAGCGCCGACACCTCGGACCCCGCCTGGGTGAAGCGGAAGATGTTGTCGACGAAGAACAGAACGTCGGTGCCGGTGGCATCGCGGAACTGTTCGGCCAGCGTCAGGCCGGTCAGCGCCACGCGCATCCGCGCGCCCGGAGGCTCGTTCATCTGGCCGTAGACCAGAGCCACCTGCGATTCCGCCAGATTGTCCGGCTTGATAACGCCCGATTCCACCATCTCGTGGTAAAGATCGTTACCCTCGCGCGTCCGTTCGCCAACGCCCGCGAACACCGAGTAACCCGAGTGCACCTTGGCGATGTTGTTGATCAGTTCCATGATCAGAACCGTCTTGCCCACGCCGGCGCCGCCGAACAGGCCGATCTTGCCGCCCTTGGAATAGGGGGCCAGCAGGTCGATGACCTTGATGCCGGTGACCAGAATCTCCGAGCTGGTCGCCTGCGCCGCGAAATCCGGGGCTGGCTGGTGAATGGCGCGGGTTTCGTCCGATTTGACCGGTTCGCCCTCGTCGACAGGTTCGCCGACCACGTTCAGGATGCGGCCGAGCGTCGCGTCGCCCACCGGCACCTGGATCGGCGCACCGGTATCGGAGACTTCGGTGCCGCGGACCAGACCTTCGGTCGCATCCATGGCGATCGTGCGCACGGTGTTCTCGCCCAGATGCTGAGCCACTTCCAGAACCAGACGCTTGCCGTTGTTCTCGGTTTCAAGCGCGTTCAGAATCGCCGGCAGATGTTCATCGAACTGCACGTCCACGACGGCGCCGATGACCTGTGTGATCTTACCTTTTCCCTTGGCCTCTGCCATGTGTTTCCCCTTTGCGGTCAGAGCGCCTCGGCGCCCGAGATAATTTCGATGAGTTCCTTGGTGATCGCGGCCTGACGCGAGCGGTTATACTCGGTCGTGAGCCTGTCGATCATGTCGCCCGCATTGCGCGTGGCGTTGTCCATGGCGGTCATGCGCGCGCCCTGCTCGGAGGCGGCGTTTTCCAGAAGCGCGGTGAAGATCTGCGTGGCGACAGCGCGCGGCAGCAGATCGGCGAGGATCGCCTCTTCGCCCGGCTCGTAGTCATATTCGGCAGAGACAGCGTTCTTTTCCTCGTCCTCGCCTTCCTCGATCACCGCAGGGATGATCTGGCGCGAGGTCGGGACCTGGCTGATGACCGACTCGAAGCGGTTGTAATACATTGTGGCCACGTCGAAATCGCCGGTCTCGAAGCGTTCCAGAACGTCATCCGCAATCTCGCGCGCATGTTCATAGCCGAGCTTCTTGATTTCGGACATGTCCACGTGATCGACGAAGAGCTTGCTGTATTCGCGCTTGAGCTGTTCGCGGCCCTTCTTGCCGACGGTGATGATCGTCACCTCCTTGCCCTCGCCGCGAAGCTTGTCGGCATGCTGGCGCGCCAGCTTGACGATGGACGAGTTGAACCCGCCAGCAAGCCCGCGTTCCGAGGTCAGAACGACCAGCAGATGACGCCTGTCCTCGCCGGTGCCGGCAAGCAGCTTCGGCGCGGTGTCCGAGTTGGCAGCCTTTTCGGCAAGCCCGGCCATGACCGCATTCATGCGGTCAGCATAGGGCCGCGCCGCCTGCGCCGCCTCTTCGGCGCGGCGCAGCTTGGCGGCGGCGACCATCTGCATGGCCTTGGTGATCTTGCGCGTCGACTTGACGCTGTTGATCCGGTTTTTCAGATCCTTGAGGCTGGGCATTTATCCCTCCTCTCAGGCGCGGGTTTTGTTATAGGCGTCCAGAGCGGCCTTGATCGAGTCTTCCAGATCACCGGCGACCTTGCGGTCATTCTTGGTGATGTCGTCAAGAAGATCCGATTTCTGGTTGCGCAGATACTGGATCAGCCCGTCTTCCCAGTCCACGACCTCGCCGACCGGAATGTCGTCGATATAGCCGTGCGTGCCGGCATAGATGACGATCACGATCTCGGCGTTGGTCAGCGGGCGGTATTGCGGCTGTTTCATCAGCTCGGTCAGGCGCGCGCCGCGGTTCAGCAGCTTCTGCGTCGCCGCGTCGAGATCCGAGCCGAACTGCGCGAAGGCCGCCATTTCGCGATACTGCGCCAGTTCCAGCTTGACCGGGCCGGCGACCGATTTCATCGCCTTGGTCTGCGCGGCCGAGCCGACGCGCGACACCGACAGACCGGTGTTCACGGCCGGGCGGATGCCCTGGAAGAACAGGTCGGTTTCCAGGAAGATCTGGCCGTCCGTGATCGAAATCACGTTGGTCGGGATATAGGCCGACACGTCGCCCGCCTGGGTCTCGATGATCGGCAGAGCGGTCAGCGAACCGCCGCCATAGTTTTCGTTCAGCTTCGCTGAACGCTCGAGCAGGCGGGAGTGCAGATAGAACACGTCGCCCGGATAGGCTTCGCGCCCCGGCGGGCGGCGCAGCAGCAGCGACATCTGGCGATAGGCCACGGCCTGCTTGGACAGGTCGTCATAGATGATCAGCGCATCCATGCCGTTATCGCGGAAATACTCGCCCATGGCGGTCGCCGAATAGGGCGCGAGATACTGCATCGGCGCGGGGTCCGAGGCGGTGGCGGCCACGACGATGGAATATTCCATCGCGCCGGTCTCTTCGAGCTTCTGCACAAGTTGCGCGACGGTCGAACGCTTCTGACCCACCGCAACATAGATGCAGTAGAGCGTCTTCATGCCGTCGTCTTCGCGGCCGTTATAGTTCTTCTGGTTCAGCATGGCGTCCAGCGCCACGGCGGTCTTGCCGGTCTGACGGTCGCCGATGATCAGCTCGCGCTGACCGCGCCCGACGGGGATCATGGCGTCCACCGATTTCAGGCCGGTCGCCATCGGCTCATGCACCGATTTCCGCGGCATGATGCCCGGCGCTTTCACATCGGCCACGGCCATGGTTGCGCCCTCGATCGGGCCCTTGCCGTCGATCGGATTGCCCAGACCATCGACCACGCGGCCAAGCAGCGCCTTGCCGGTCGGCACTTCCACGATGGAGTTGGTCCGCTTGACCGTGTCGCCTTCCTTGATGTCGCGGTCGTCGCCGAAGATCACGACGCCGACATTGTCGGATTCGAGGTTCAGCACCATCCCGCGGACGCCGCCGGGGAATTCCACCATCTCGCCGGCCTGCACCTTGTCGAGACCGTAAACGCGGGCAATCCCGTCACCGACCGACAGCACCTGGCCCACTTCGGCCACTTCGGCATCCTGACCGAAGTTCTTGATCTGATCCTTGAGGATCGCCGAAATTTCGGCAGCCTGGATTCCCATTATCCGACCTCTTTCATGACATTCTGAAGGGAAGCGAGCTTCGAGCGGATCGAGGTATCGATCATCTGCGAGCCCAGCTTGACAATCATGCCGCCGATGAGGCTCTCATCGACGCGCGTGTTCAGTTTGACCTTTTTGCCCGATTTCTCGGCCAGCGTGTCGGTCAGACGCTTTTTCTGTTCATCGCTCAGCTCGGTGGCGGACACCACATCGGCATTCACCTCGCCCCGCTCATCGGCGATCAGCGTTTTCAGCCGCGCGACGAATTGCGGCAGGGTGAACAGGCGGCGGTTCTGCGCCATCAGCGCGAGCGTGTTCGCAAGCGGTTTGTCCAGCCCCATCTTGTCCGCGACAGCCGCGATCCCGTCCGCCTGCTGACCACGGGTATAGACCGGCGACGAGATCATTTCGCGCAGCTCGGAACTGTCATCGAGCGCTGCGCCCAGCTCGTCCACCTGAGAAGCAAGCTGGTCCATCCCGCCGGCATCCCTGACGATATCGAACAGCGCCTGCGCATAGCGCCCGGCAATCGAAGCGGAAATCGAAGCGGAATTTGCCACGGTCATCCTTCCGGTTTGCGCGTAGCCCCGTCGGCAGGCCGTCCCTTCCAGGGCGGTCGGTCGCGGGGCGCGCGGGGTCTTGGGGCGGACCTCACCGGCCCGTTATCTCGCGCAGGTCTCTAGCAATTGTTTCCACCGCCCGCAACCGCCTTGCGAGAGGCCGTGACACGGTTTTGACATCAAGGCGCGGCAGCGGCGGCGCAGCCATGGCGAAGCTGCGCCGGAAGCGGCAGGATTCCCCGGTTTTTCGCGCCCGCAGCAAAAATCCGCGCTGAACGCCGCAATGCAGAATTTCCGTCGGATCGGCGCCGCTGCCCTTGTGTGGCGCGAGTTTCAGCCGCCCTGCCGGCCCGATCTGCCCTGCCCGGCACCGCCCGTCACCGGGCCGCGCGCCGGGCGCGGGCGGGCGATTCCCTCCAGCACGTCCAGCGGGCTCGGCACGGTCACGCGGCGCGCCGGTCCGGTCGGGGCGTGCACCTGCTTGGAAAACTCCGCCCAGATCACACCGGCCACCAGCACCGACGAGATCCGCGCGCCGACGCTTTCCCACCAGATTGCGCTGCGCAGCCAGAAACGGCGATCCGATGGCGGCACATAGATCGCCGCGCCGGAACGCTCGCTGACGAAGCCGGCCGCCTCTGCCTGACGCTCGAGCTGACCTGCCGTATAGCTGCGCCCAAAGCCGAACGGCGTGTTGTCGGTCCGCGCCCACAGCCCGGCACGATTGGGAACCATCACCACCATGCGCCCGCCCGGACCGAGCACGCGCGACGCCTCGGCCAGCAGTGCCGCCGGGTGATCCGAGGTCTCGAGCCCGTGCAGAATGACCAGCCGGTCGACGCTTCCCGTCTCGAGCGGCCATGCGGTTTCGTCGCAGAGCACGCTGTGATTGGCCATGCCCGCCGGCCACGCCATCACCCCCTGCGGCCCCGGCATCAGCCCGGTCACGCGCCGCGCATGGGCCAGGTAGGGCCGCAGCATGGGCACCGCGAACCCGTAACCCGCCACCGTCATGCCGGTGGTGCCCCGCGCTGGCCAGTTCGCCACAAGCCGGTCGCGAAGGATGCGCTGCGCCACGCGGCCGAGCGAGCGGGTATAGTAGAAGCGGCGCAGCTCGATGACGTCGTGATGCATGGGTCCGGGTTGCGGCGATGTGTGTTGCGGTCCAGACTGCCCGGAAACGACAGGAGGTTGCAATGTCCCAAGCCGAGATCGTCACCATCCGCTGCCTGACGGACAATTACGCCTATCTTCTGCGCGCGAATGGCCGCACGGCGCTGTTCGACGCGCCCGAGTCGGGCCCGATCCTCGCCATGCTGAAAGAGCGGGGCTGGCAGCTGGAACAGATTTTCCTGACCCATCACCATGACGACCATATCGGCGGGGTCGCAGCGCTGGTGTCGGAAACCGGCGCCCAGCTCATCGGCGCCGCAGCGGATGCGCATCGCCTGCCCGATCTGGATATCGCCGTCGAGCCGGGCGGCAGCTGCGAGGCAGCCGGGCTGACCGCGCATGTGCTGGATGTCTCGGGCCACACGGTCGGGCATGTGGCCTTTCATGTTCCCGACGCCAACGCGGCGTTCACCGGGGACAGCCTGATGGCATTGGGCTGCGGGCGGCTTTTCGAGGGCGATCCCGCAATGATGTGGGAGAGCCTTCAGCGGGTGAATGCGCTGCCCGGCGACACGCTGATCTGTTCGGGACATGACTACTGCGCTTCGAACGGGGCGTTCGCTCTTTCGGTCGATGAGAATAACGACGCGCTGCGCCGGCGCATCGAAGAGACCGCCGCGTCGGAGCGGCCCTGCGCGCCCGCGACGCTTGACGAAGAGCGCCGGACCAATCCCTTCCTGCGCGCCTCCGAACTGGCCGCCGGGCGTGACGCTGCCAGCCCGGCCGAGGCGTTCGCGACGCTTCGCCGCATGAAGGACAGTTTCTGAACCCGTCGCCGATGCCTTGAAACCGCGCAATTCCGCGCCCAAATCCTAACCAATCACGGAAGATTTCGCCCCTCTTGCCCAAAATTGACTTGAATCGCGGCGAAATCCACCAATCCTTAAACTGATGATGACAGTCTGTGCAGGTGGGCCGCCGGGTCCAAACCGCCGGACAGACTGACAGGAGACGCAAGTGCCCTCATTTTCGACCTCGCTGGAACAGGCTATCCACGCAGCGCTCGCGCTTGCCAATGAACGCCGGCATGAGCTCGCGACGCTTGAACATCTGTTGCTGTCGCTGACCGACGAACCCGATGCGGTCCGCGTGATGCGCGCCTGCAATGTCGATCTCGCCGATTTGCGGCAGAGCTTGAATGATTTCATCGACGACGATCTTTCAACCCTTGTGACCGATATCGACGGCTCGGAAGCCGTGCCGACCGCTGCATTTCAGCGGGTCATCCAGCGTGCCGCGATCCATGTGCAGTCCTCGGGCCGGGCCGAGGTGACGGGCGCGAATGTGCTTGTCGCCATCTTTGCCGAGCGCGAATCGCACGCCGCCTATTTCCTCCAGGAACTGGACATGACGCGCTACGATGCGGTGAATTTCATCGCCCATGGCGTCGCCAAGAATCCCGATTTCAACGAAGCCCGCCCGGTAACCGGGGCCGAGCAGAACCAGGAAGAGGAACCGCAGCCCCAGGCGCAGAAGGAAGAGACGGCGCTGGAAAAATACTGCGTGGATCTGAACGCGAAAGCCATCAAGGGCGATGTCGACCCGCTGATCGGCCGCGACTCCGAGATTGAGCGTTGCATTCAGGTGCTCTGCCGCCGTCGCAAGAACAACCCGCTTCTCGTGGGCGATTCCGGCGTGGGCAAGACCGCCATCGCCGAAGGTCTCGCCAAGAAGATTGTCGAGGGTGAGACCCCTGACGTGCTCGCCGGCTCGACGATCTATTCGCTCGATATGGGCGCCTTGCTGGCCGGCACGCGTTATCGCGGCGACTTCGAAGAGCGGTTGAAGGCGGTGGTGAAGGAACTCGAAAACCACGACGATGCGATCCTGTTCATCGACGAGATCCATACGGTGATCGGCGCAGGCGCGACCTCGGGCGGGGCGATGGATGCCTCGAACCTGCTGAAACCCGCGCTCGCCGGCGGCAAGCTGCGCTGCATGGGTTCGACCACCTACAAGGAGTTCCGTCAGCATTTCGAAAAGGACCGTGCCCTGTCGCGGCGCTTCCAGAAGATCGACGTGAACGAGCCCTCGGTGCCGGATTCGATCAAGATCCTTATGGGTCTCAAGCCGCATTTCGAATCGCATCACGAGCTGCGCTATACCAATGAGGCGATCAAGACAGCGGTGGAACTCGCCAGCCGTTACATCAACGACCGCAAGCTGCCCGACAGCGCCATCGACGTGATCGACGAGGCCGGGGCCGCGCAGCATCTTGTCGCGGAATCCAAGCGCCGCAAGACGATCTCACCGAAAGAGATCGAGGCGGTGGTGGCCAAGATCGCGCGCATCCCGCCGAAAAAGGTCAGCAAGGACGACGCCGAGGTGCTCCGCGATCTGGACACCACGCTGAAGCGGGTCGTGTTCGGTCAGGACACCGCCATCGACGCGCTGTCCTCTGCGATCAAGCTGGCCCGCGCGGGTCTGCGCGAACCGGAAAAGCCGATCGGCAACTATCTGTTTGCAGGCCCCACCGGCGTCGGCAAGACCGAGGTCGCGAAACAGCTCGCCGATACGCTCGGGGTCGAGCTGCTGCGTTTCGACATGTCCGAGTATATGGAGAAACATGCGGTCAGCCGCCTGATCGGCGCGCCTCCGGGCTATGTCGGCTTCGATCAGGGCGGGCTTCTGACCGATGGTGTGGACCAGCATCCGCATTGCGTGCTGCTGCTCGACGAGATCGAAAAGGCGCATCCGGATGTCTATAACATCCTGTTGCAGGTCATGGATCACGGCAAGCTGACCGACCATAACGGCCGGACGGTGGATTTCCGCAATGTCGTGTTGATCATGACCTCGAATGCGGGGGCCGCGGATCTTGCGAAGGCCGCCATCGGCTTTGGCCGCGACCGCCGCGAGGGTGAGGATACCGAGGCGATCGAAAAGACCTTCACGCCGGAATTCCGCAACCGTCTCGACGCGGTGATCAGCTTTGCGCCCCTGTCACGCGAGGTGATCGTGCAGGTGGTCGAGAAATTCGTGCTGCAACTGGAAGCGCAGCTGATGGACCGCAATGTCCATATCGAGCTGACCCCGGCTGCGGCGAACTGGCTGGCCGAGCGGGGCTATGACGACAAGATGGGCGCGCGCCCGCTGGGTCGGGTCATCCAGGAATCGATCAAGAAGCCCCTCGCCGAGGAGCTGCTGTTCGGGCGGCTTCAGAAAGGCGGTGTGGTCAAGGTCCGGATCGAGAATGACAAGCCGGTCTTTGAGATCTCCGGCCCCGATGCCCCGCGCATCGGCGGCAAGAACAACACGCCGCTGCTGACGGCGGATTGAACGGCACGGCCCTCGGGACGCAGTGGCAAGCACAGCATGGGCCGCCGCGATCTCTCGCGGCGGCCTTTCTTAATTGGCTGGACACCGGACCATCTGGCAGATCCGCGACCGGGGGCATCCGAAGGCTGACGGCTTGACTCGTTGCATCCCGCCCGACGCAACCGTCGCGCCTGGCGTCAAGCTAGCTGCCGCGCGTTGCCCCGCTTCCCCGGCCGATGCCCCTGCCCTAAAGCTCGCCGGGATACAGCACCGCGCCGTGATCGCCCTCCGGCCCGTCCAGCATCCCCGCGATTCGTTCCAGCACGGCAACCATCATCGCCTGCTCCCAATCCGGCAGTGCTTCGAAATCCGATGCGAAACGCTGCTGCAAGGCATCCGGCGCGCGTTCGAGCGCCGCCCGCCCCTTCTGCGTCAGCACGATCAGCGTCTGCCGACGGTCGGTCTGGCTGGGCGCGCGCGTGACATGGCCCGCCCGTTCCAGCTTGTCGATCATCGCGGTGACGGTGGCGGGCGCGACATGCATCCTTTTGGCGATGGCGGTGCCCGTGCTGCTGCCGGTTTCCGCCACGATCTGCACCACGCGAAGCTGCACCGGGGTCATCCCCGCAGATTGCGCCAGTTCCTTGCCATGCATTTCGGCGGCGCGGAGAATGCGCCGCAGCGCGATCAGGCAGACATCGATCCGGTCCAAATGGCGCCCCCTCGCGGCGATTTCGATCCGCCTATTTTCCGGATTCGCCCGAAGCGGTCAATTCCCAAACGTCAGATCATTTGTTTCACAAAATTTTTGTGCGACGAAATACCCAATACCCACTGGCCAAAACAGGCGAGATAAAGCGCTATGAGCGCGTGAAACGCGATGCTGCGGTTGCAAAATCGCCGATATATGTTATTTAGTGTCTCGAAGTAAATCGAGGATCACGGCATGAAAGACATGATCGACACGGAATCTCAGGACCAGCTCACCTTCCGCAAGCCGGAAACGGAGGATGGCAGCAACATCTGGGAACTGATCAAGGCCTGCAAGCCGCTGGATGAAAACAGCATGTATTGCAACCTGATCCAGTGCGATCATTTCGCGGATACCTGCATCCTGGCCGAACGTGATGGCGTGCCGGTCGGGTGGATCTCGGGCTATATCCTGCCCGATGCGCCCGATACGCTCTTCGTCTGGCAGGTCGCCGTATCCGAGGATGCGCGCGGTCTCGGTCTTGGCGGGCGGATGCTGGACAAGCTGTTGTCGCGCGATGACATGAAGGATGTGCTGAAGCTCCAGACCACCATCACCCGCGACAATGATGCGAGCTGGGGACTGTTCCGCAGCCTGGCCGAGCGTCATGACGGCGTTCTGTCCGACGAGCCTCATTTCAAGAAGGACGACCATTTCGACGGCGAACACGCCACCGAACACATGGTTACGATCCGTTTTCCGGCCCCGGTGGCGCAGGTGGCCTGACGGCCCCGCCCGCCGACCAATTCAAATCACATCGAGGTAACCCTATGCCGACCGACAAGACGGCCGATAAAGCTATTTTCGAGCGCCGCGAATCCGAGGCGCGTTCCTATTGCCGCAGCTTTCCGACGGTGTTCACCAAGGCGAGCGGCTCGATCATGACCGACGAGGACGGGCGCGACTATATCGACTTTCTCGCCGGGTGTTCCTCGCTGAATTACGGGCATAACGACCCCGACATGAAAGCCGCGCTGATCGAACATATCAGCCAGGACGGCATTGCGCACGGTCTGGACATGTTCACGGTGCAGAAGGCCGCGTTTCTTGAAACCTTCGAGCGGCTGATCCTCAAGCCGCGCGGGCTGGACTATAAGGTGATGATGACCGGCCCGACCGGTACCAATGCCGTCGAGGCCGCGATCAAGCTGGCCCGCAAGGTCACCGAGCGGCGCAATGTCATCGCCTTCACCAATGCCTTCCACGGCATGACCATGGGCAGCCTTGCGCTGACCGGCAACTCGGGCAAGCGCGAGGGCGCAGGCGGGGGCAGCCTGGCTGACGTGACGCATATGCCCTTCGAGAACGCGATGGGCGACACGGATACGCTGGAATATATCGAATGGGCGCTTGATAATCCGTCGAGCGGCATCGACGCCCCGGCGGCCTTCATCGTCGAGCCTGTGCAGGGCGAAGGCGGGCTGAACGCGGCCAGCAGGGACTGGTTGCGGGGCATCCAGCGTATCGCAAAGAAGCATGGCGCGCTGCTGATCATCGACGATATCCAGGCCGGGATCGGCCGGACCGGCACCTATTTCTCGACCGAGGAATTCGGGCTGGACCCCGACATGATCACCCAGGCCAAGTCGTTCAGCGGGATGGGCCTGCCCTTCGCGGCGCTGCTCATCAAGCCCGAGCTGGATATCTGGAAACCGGCCGAACATAACGGTACTTTCCGCGGCAACACCCATGCTTTCGTGACGGCGCGCGTCGCGCTGGAGAAATTCTGGGCCGACGATGCCTTCGCGACGGAGGTTCAGCACAAGGGCGAGTATCTGCGCGAAAGGCTGGAAGAAATGGCCGGGCTGGTGCCGGGTGCCACGCTGAAAGGCCGCGGCATGATGCGCGGCATCGATGTGGGCGATGGCGATCTGGCCGGCGAGATCTGCGCGAAATGCTTTGAAAACGGGCTCATCATCGAGACTTCGGGCGCCCATGACGAGGTGGTCAAGGTTCTGGCCGCGCTCACCATCCCTGAAGAGATTTTCACCAAGGGTCTGGACATTCTGGAGGCCGCGATCCGCGACGCCACCGCCAAGAACCAGATCGCAGCGGAGTAAGCCATTATGATCGTTCGTGATTTCAAAAAGCTGAAGAACACCGAGCGCGACGTGAAGGACGCGCAATGGTCCTCGGTCCGCATGTTGCTGGCCGATGACAAGATGGGGTTCTCGTTCCACATAACCACGCTGGAAGCCGGTTCGGAACATACCTTCCACTACAAGAACCATTTCGAGAGCGTCTATTGCATGTCCGGCAAGGGCTCGATCACCGATCTGGCGACGGGCGAGACGCATGAGATCACGCCCGGCGTGATGTATGCGCTGAACCTGCATGACAAGCACACGCTGCGCGCCGAGGAAGAGCTGGTCATGGCCTGCTGCTTCAACCCGCCGGTCACCGGAAACGAGGTGCATCAGGCCGACGGCTCTTACGCAGCGCCGGAACCGGAAGACGCCTGAACCACGCCTGCGCTACCTGGCAAGAACACTCAATCAGAGGCCCGGCCCCACAACAGGGCCGGGGAAGCGGATTGACCCAATTGAATTTCCCCGGACATACGGTCGAAAAGATCGGCGGCACCTCGATGAGCCGCCTGAACGAGCTGCGCGATACGCTGCTGATCGGCGACCGCAAGGGCGAGGATCTGTATCACCGCATCTTCGTCGTCTCGGCGTTCGGCGGCATCACCAACCTGTTGCTGGAACACAAGAAGACCGGTGAGCCGGGCGTCTATGCCAGCTTCGCCAACGCCGCCGACGATCAGGGCGGCTGGCAGATGGCGCTGAACCGCGTGGCCGAGGCGATGCGCGAGGCGAATGCCGATATTCTCGACCATTCCGGCGACCGAAATCAGGCCGACGAGTTTGTCCGCGACCGGATCGAAGGCGCGCGCTCCTGCCTGTTCGATCTTCAGCGCCTGTGCAGCTACGGGCATTTCCGCCTGTCGAAGCACATGATGGTCTTCCGCGAGCTGCTTTCCGGTCTGGGCGAGGCGCATTCGGCTTTCGTCGCCACGCTTCTGCTGAACCGGGCGGGGGTGAATGCGCGCTATGTCGATCTGACCGGTTGGCGCGACGACCGCGAGTTCACTCTGAAGGATCGCCTGCTTTCGGCGATGGAGGGGATCGATCTCGCAAGCGAATTGCCCATCGTCACCGGCTATGCGCAATGCACCGAAGGGTTGATGGCCGAGTTCGATCGCGGCTATTCCGAGGTCACCTTCTCGCGCCTTGCGGCACTGACCGGGGCGGATGAGGCGATCATTCACAAGGAATTTCATCTGTCTTCCGCCGATCCGGGTCTGGTGGGCACGGATGCGGTGCGCAAGCTGGGGCACACGAATTACGACGTGGCCGATCAGCTTGCCAATCTCGGGATGGAGGCGATCCACCCCAAGGCCGCCAAGACGCTCCGCCAGAACCAGATCCCTCTGCGCGTGACCAACGCTTTCGAGCCGCATGATCCGGGCACGCTGATCGACGACACCCGCGCCGAGGCGACGGGGGCCGAGATCGTGACCGGGCTGCCGGTCGTGGTGCTGGAGCTGTTCGAGCAGGACATGGTCGGGGTGAAGGGCTATGACGCGAAGATCCTCGAAGTGCTGACGCGGCATAACGCCTTTATCGTTTCGAAAACCTCGAATGCGAACACCATCACCCATTTCCTGGCCACGACGCTGAAACGCGCCCGCCGCATCGAATCCGAGCTGTCCGAGGCCTATCCTTCGGCGCAGGTCACGGCGCGTTCGGCGGCGATCGCCTCGGCCATCGGGCGCGACCTCAAGGGGCAGCGCGTGCTGATGCGCGGGCTTCAGGCTCTGGACCGGGCCGGGATCGAGGTGCAGGCGGCACAAAAGCCGACCCGCGCCGTGGATGTGCAGTTCCTGCTGAGCCGTGACGATCTGGACCGCGCGATCACCGCGCTCCATGCCGAGCTGATCGAGGGGGAGGAACGCGGCAAGCTCGCCGCCTGATCTTGCAGATCAAAGCTGATGACAGGGCGGTCCCGCCGGGGCCGCCCGCCCTCTGTCAGCGCCACGCATCGGGGGGAGTGGCAGAATTGCATCAGCCTTACTACCGGGCTGACAGCCGCTTGCCAACACCGGCATAAGTTAATAACCAACGAAAATTATCGGATACGAAGCCAGAACCTCAGCCACGTCATCCTCTGCCTTATCCAAGAGGAATCACATGCAGACTCGGCTTCTTCTTCCGCTCGCCGCGGGAGTCTCGACACTCGCGCTTCTCAGTGCCGCCGCGGCGCAGGACGCGGCGCCCATCGTGCTCGACACCATCACCCTCGTCGCGGATGGCGAGGAAAACATCGAATCCACCGGCGGCGCGGTGGTCAGCGCCGAGGATGTCGATATCCTCCAGCCCAACGATGTGTCAGAACTGTTCGCCCGCGAATCCGCCGTCAATGTCTCGGGCGGGGCCGGCCCGGCCAAGCGGATCCACGTCTTCGGCATCGAGCAATCCAAGCTGGCCGTGACCGTCGATGGCGTCCCGCAGGGGCCGCAAAGCTGGCATCACACCGGCTCGAACGTGATCGACCCGGCCTTTATCCGCCAGGTCGAGGTCGAGGCCGGAGCCGCGACCGCCGATGCTGGTTTCGCGGCCGGCGCGGGTGCGGTGCGCTATGAAACCGTCGGCGCCCAGGATCTGTTGCTGGACGGCCGGAACATGGGCGGTCGCGCGGCGCTGTCCTATGGCAGCAACGGGCGCGGTATCTCGGGCAGCCTTGCCGGATACGGGATGCACGAAAACCTGGATTGGTTCGTGATGCTGCACGGCCAGAACGGCGATAATTACGACGCGGGCAACGGGCTTGAGATGCTCGGAACCGAGCCCGCCGCAGGCGGCGCGCTGGTCAAGCTGGGATACGAGTTCGGCGCCGCGCGACTGGAGGCCGCTTATGAGCGGTCTCAGGACGACGCGGATCGGGTCATCAAGATGAACATGGATCTGGACGGCGACGAGACTGTCTATCCGCTCGATATCGACAGCGAGACCTTCAGCCTGAAACTGACCAGCACCGCCCCGAGCGACAGCTGGGACCCTGAAGCGCAGCTTTATATCGGCTCGACGAATTACTGGCGGCCGAATTACGCCGTGGGCGATCTTTTGGTGCCGGGCGGCAGCCCGCGCCCCAATGGCGACATGGAGCTTGGCCGCGACACATTCGGCGGGGTGATGAAGAACAGCTTCACCCTGCCCCAGGGCACGATCGTGGCCGGGGTGGACTTCGCCGATAACGAATATCTCATCGACAATTACGGCGATCACTCTGGCGCGCCGGGCCCGGACTGGAAGTTCTCGACGTTCCAGCTTGGCAGTTTCGTACAGGGCCGCTTTGATTTCGCCAACGGGTTCGACCTGTCCACCGGACTGCGCTATGACCATCACCGGCTGAACGACTGGAACAATGAACGCTTCACCGGCTCGGGCGCCAGCGCCAATGCGACGCTCTCCTATCGCATCAACGAGATGTTCGAAGTGTTCGCGGGCGCCTCTCATAGCTGGATGGGCTATAATGTCGGCGAGTATGGCTTGCTTCATGCGCGTGATGCGAGCTTCAGCACAGACCCGGATCTGGAACCCGCCACGGCGAAGAACTACAAGATCGGGCTGAACGCGAGCGGTACAAGCTGGCGCGGCGGGATCACCTTTTTCGACACCAGGCTGGACGGGCTCGGCGAATATGATGTCGCCAACGGCCTGCTCACCAATGCCGAGGAAGGCCGCAGCAAGGGCGTGACGCTGAATGCCAGCTATGACTGGGATACGGGCCGCGTCGGCGCCAGCTATACCAAGGCCGATCTGAGCCAGGATGGAGAGTTCATCCTGCCGAGCGGCGGCACCAACTTCATGCCCATCGGCGATATTGCCACGCTCTATGTCGATCAGGCGCTGCCGCAATACAATCTCGCGGTCGGTGCGACGCTGGAATGGGCAGGAGAGCTGTCCGACGAGGCGATGACCGCCGCCGGCTTCTCGGATCATGACGGCTACACGGTGGTGAACGCCTATGCCGACTGGACACCTGCGCAGCTCGACGGAACCAAGATCCGTCTCGGCGTCGATAATCTTTTCGACGAGACCTATTACGAGCGTTCAAGCTATGTGGAGCGGTCCTTCTCTGGCCGGGTGATCGAGCCCGCGTTCGGGCCGGGCCGCACCGTGACCCTGGGCCTCTCGAAAAGCTTCTGAGCCCGAGAGGAACCGAAAGAAAAGGGCGCGCGGGTTTTCCGCGCGCCCATGTTCCGTTCAGCCCCAGACCGGCCTTTCGTCATCCCTTGACGGCGATGAAGGCGAATCCGTTCGGGCCCAGATTGACCCGCCGCCCGTCCAGCTCTGCCGCCTGATGCGGGCCGGTCAGCGCGGGCGCCTCGCAGGGCGGCAGGTTGGCGCTCGTTGCGTCGGGGCTGAGATTGAAGACGCAGATCAGACCGCCTCGCTGGAACATCAGCACCGGATCGGCCCGCTTGTAGAATTTCGCCAGATCGCGGCCCCGCAACTCAGCCTGCGCGCCGCGGAACTCGAGCATCTGCCGATAGAAATGAAGCACGGAGTCCGCCTCTCGTTCCTGCGCCGCGACATTGCGGGCAAGCTGCGGCGGCTTGACCGGCAGCCAGGGCCGGCCCTCGGTGAAGCCGCCGGCGGTATTGCCGTTGCCGTCCCAGACCATCGGCGTGCGGCAGCCGTCGCGCCCCTTGTAATCGGGCCAGAAACGGATGCCCGGCGGATCGGTAAGCTCTTCGAATTCCAGCTCGGTCTCGGTCTGGCCCAGCTCTTCTCCCTGATAGAGGCAGACCGAGCCGGGGAAGGACAACAGCATCGCCGCCGTCAGCTTCGCCAGCCTGTCCTGATCCGCGCCATAATCATCCCACCGGGTCAGGTGGCGGATCACGTCGTGATTGGAAAAGGCCCATGTCGGCCAGCCATCGGGCGCATCGCGAAAGAAACGCTCGATCCTTGTGCGGAAATGGTTCGGCGTGAATTCCGGTCCGAGCATGTCGAAGCTGTAAGCCTGATGCAGACGGGTATCGCCCGCCGTGTATTCGGCCATGATCTCGACCGCGCGGGTCGAATCGCCGACCTCTCCCACCATCGCGGCGCCGTATTCATCAGTCAGTTCGCGCATCCTCGCCAGGAAATCGAGATTTTCGGGCCGGGTCTTCGAGAATTTATGGAGCTGCATCTCATAGGGATTCACCTGCGCCTCGCCCTTGCGCGGCGGGTTGTTGCGCAGCTTGCCGTCATGGAAATAGAAATTCACCGTATCCAGACGGAAGCCGTCCACACCGCGTTCCAGCCAGAAGCGCATCGTGCCGAGCAGCCAGTCCTGCACATCGGGATTGTGGAAATTGAAATCCGGCTGCGAGGTCAGGAAATTGTGCAGGTAATACTGCTTGCGATGCCCGTCCCATTCCCAGGCCGAGCCGCCGAAGACCGATGACCAGTTGTTCGGCGGCGTGCCGTCGGGCCTGGCATCGGCCCAGACATACCAGTCGGCCTTCGGATTGTCCCGATCCCTGCGGCTTTCGATAAAGAACGGGTGCTGATCCGAGGAATGGCTCAGCACCTGGTCGATAATGACCTTCAGCCCGTGCTCATGCGCGCGCGAAACCATCGCGTCGAAATCCGAAAGCGTGCCGAAAAGCGGGTCGATATCGGTATAATCCGACACGTCATAGCCCATATCCGCCATCGGCGAGGCAAAGACCGGCGACAGCCAGACCGCGTCCACCCCGAGACCGGCGATGTATTGCAGCCGCCGCGTGATGCCCGGCAGATCGCCGATCCCGTCTGCGTCGCTGTCCTGAAAAGACCGTGGATAGACCTGATAGGTCACTGACCCGCGCCACCAGTCATTCGTCATGAAATCCCCCTTTCACTGTCCTTCGCGCATGGAACCCGGCACCATGCTGCCCTGATGTTGCCGCTAACATCAGATGGCCACGGAACGCAATGATGGCGCTTGGGTGCCTAATATCCAAGGCGGGTGCGAGAAGCTGGAAGCGATCGATTTCCTGCGCCGCGTCAACAGCGTGGCCTGTCGCGAACTGCCCGGCATCAGTCGGTGGCCGAAGGATCGACCTCTTTCGCCGCGCGTGTCGCGTCCTGGCGATACGGGCGGGCCGGGTTTCGGCTTCAGGTGGACCATGGGCTGGATGACCGACACGCTCAGCTATATCCGCCACGCGCCGATCCATCGCAGCCACCATCGCAACCGGCCCACTTTCGCCCTGATCCATGCGTTCTCCGAGAATTTCATCCTGCTGGTCAGCCATGACGAGGTGGTTGGTGGCAAAGGCTCGATGCTGGCCAAGATGCCCGGAGACGACTGGCAGAAATTCGCGAATCTGCGGGCCTATTACGGGTTCATCTGGACCCATCCTGGCAGGAATCTGTCAGCGCGAGGAATGAAACTTGACCGCTCGCTGGATTGGCACCTGCTGGACGATCCGCGCCATCAGGGGCTGCAATCTCTGGTCCGCGACCTGAAGCACCTTTACCGTGACCCGTCCGCCCTGCATCGCCGCGACAGCGAGGCCGGGGGATTCGGCTGGATCGAGGGCGGGGCTGGTCCTTCTTCCGCTCTGACCGAAACGAGTTTCCCGACATGCTGCCCGCCAGCCGGCGAATGGACGCCGAACGCGGGGATCGCGGCTTGGTCCGGGTTCTCGACAGTTCCGGCCCGTTATCGCAGGATCGCCCCAAAGCAGGCTCGACCGTCATGGTCGTGCCCGATTCCATTGCCATGTTCATGCCAGAGGGAGCGCCCGCATGACTGTTACCACCGTCACCACCAGCCCGATCGACGGCCAGAAGCCGGGCACCTCCGGCCTGCGCAAGAAGACCCGCGTCTTCATGCAGCGACATTTCCTGGAGAATTTCGTGCAGTCGATCATCGACGCGATTGGCGGCGTCGAAGGCAAGACACTGGTGCTCGGGGGCGACGGGCGGTTCTTCAATGATCGCGCGGCGCAGGTGATCCTGCGGATCTGCGCGGCCAATGGCGCGGCGAAGGTCATCGTCGGGAGGGATGCGCTGCTGTCCACGCCCGCCGCCTCGAACCTGATCCGGAAGCGGGCTGCGGATGGCGGCTTCATCATGTCGGCAAGCCATAATCCCGGTGGCGAGAACGCGGATTTCGGACTGAAGTTCAACGGCGCGAATGGTGGGCCCGCGCCGGAATCGCTGACCGCGCGAATCCATGACCGGACGCGCGAGATCACCCAATACCGGATTCTCGAAACCCAGGATGCCGATCTTTCGCAGCCGGGCACGACAAGCATGGGCGGGATGGAGATCGAGATCGTCGATCCGGTCGCCGATTACGCCGCGCTGATGGAGCAGATCTTCGATTTCGATGCGATCCGCACCCTGCTGGAAGGCGGCTTTACCCTGCGCTTCGACGCCATGCATGCCGTCACCGGACCCTACGCGACGGAAATCCTTGAGAACCGGCTCGGCGCGGCGGAGGGCAGCGTGGTCAACGCCACCCCCCTGCCCGATTTCGGAGGCGGACATCCCGATCCCAACCCGGTCTGGGCCGATCAGCTCATGAAGGTCATGATGGGCCGCGATGCGCCCGATTTCGGCGCGGCCTCGGATGGTGATGGCGACCGCAACATGATCGTCGGTCGCGGCATCTACGTAACGCCCTCGGACAGCCTCGCCGTGCTGGCCGCGAATGCGCATCACGCGCCCGGCTACATGGCGGGGCTGTCGGGCGTGGCCCGCTCGATGCCGACCTCGCGCGCCGCCGATCTGGTCGCCGAAAAGGCGGGAATCGGCAGCTATGAAACACCGACCGGCTGGAAATTTTTCGGCAACCTTCTCGATGCGGGCAAAGTCACGCTCTGCGGGGAAGAATCCGCCGGGACCGGCTCGGATCATGTCCGGGAAAAGGACGGTCTGTGGGCGGTGCTTTTGTGGCTGAACATCCTCGCCGCGCGCAAGCAATCCGTGGCCGCGATCATGCGCGATCACTGGGAGGAATACGGCCGCAATTATTACTCACGCCATGATTACGAGGCGGTTCCGGCCGAGGATGCGAATGCGCTGATGGATCGGTTGCGCGGAAGGCTGGACGATCTGAAGGGTCAGGAATTCTCAGGGATGACGGTCGAAGCGGCGGATGACTTCGCCTATCGCGACCCGATCGACGAATCGGTCGCGGAGCATCAGGGCATCCGCATCGCCTTCACCGACGGCTCGCGTATCGTGCTGCGGCTGTCGGGCACCGGCACCGAGGGCGCGACGCTGAGGGTCTATCTGGAACGCTATCAGCCTGCGGATGGCAAGCTGGACCTCCCAGTGCAGGACGCGCTCTCGCCCGTGGTCGCCGCCGCCGAGGAGATCGCGCAGATCCGCAAGCATACCGGCAAGGACGCCCCGGACGTGACCACCTGAACGCCGCGTCCCGAGGCGCGGGCGGGGTTTCCAACCCGCCGCGTTTCGTGGCACAGCGCGCCCTGTCACGCGACGGCAGGAGAGATCACCGATGACACCCGAGATGCTCGACAGGATCGGGGCCTATGTCTGGGCGCTGGATTACGGCTCGGCCCTTGTGTTCGCGCTGACCGGGGCGCTGGTGGCCAGCCGGGCGCAGCTCGACATCATCGGTTTCATCTTCATGGCCTCGCTGACCGCGGTGGGCGGCGGCACGGTACGGGATCTGGTGCTGGGCCGCGACCCCGTGTTCTGGGTGGCGCAGCCCGAGCTGATCCTGATCGCCGCCGGCGCGGCGTTTCTGGTCTATTGGACGGCACATCTTCTGGAAAGCCGCTATCGCTGGCTGCTCTGGCTCGATGCGATTGCGCTCGCTGTCGCGGTTCCTGCCGGGATCGGCGTGGCGATGGCCGGCGGGTTCGGGCCGGTCATCATCGTCATCGCCGGAGTCATCACCGGCACGATGGGCGGGTTGATGCGCGATGTGGTCGGCAACGAGGTGCCTCTGGTGCTCAAGGGAAGCGAGCTTTACCTGACCTGCGCTTTCGGCGGCGCGGTGGTGGCGCTGATGCTGGCATGGCTGGGCCTGCCCCGCGCCTTGGCGCTGACCGGGGGCGGCGGCGCCGTGTTCCTGCTGCGCGCGGGAACGCTGATCTGGGGCTGGTCGCTGCCGGTCTATAAGCCGAGACCGCCGCGCATGCGGGGCTGATGCCCCGAGTGGCACCGGGCGCGGGCGAGCCAGCCCCGGATTGCGTCGCGCGCCGCCGGAACATGCTGCGACGCCCGAGACAAGGCAGCGCCTGAGCGCCGGGCGGATTGTCAGCTTGCGACCTTGGCGTCCTGCGCATGTGCCTCGGGGTCGTGATCGACCTCGGCCGCGATCTCCTTGGTCCAGGCCGACACCGCCGGCACGCGCGAACGGTCGATGCGGTGCTGATATTTCTTGGCCACGTCCACCACTTCCGAAAGCAGCCCCTCCTCGAGTGTGATCGGGTTCAGCCCGAGCGCAAGGAACTGGTCGTTCTTCACGATCAGATCGTTCTCGGCGGCCTCCTTGCGCGGGTTGGGCAGGTTCATCACCCGCGCCCCGGCCAGCCGTGCTACCATCGCCGCGAGATCGCGCACGCGGTGGGTTTCGGTCATCTGGTTGAAGATCTTCACCCGCTCACCCGCCGCGGGCGCATCGGCCAGCGCCAGCTCGATGCAGCGCACGCAATCCTGAAGATGGATGAAGGCGCGGGTCTGCCCGCCCGTGCCATGCACGGTCAGCGGATAGCCGATCGCCGCCTGGATCAGGAAACGGTTCAGCACCGTGCCGTAATCGCCATCGTAATCGAAGCGGTTGATAAGCTGCTCATGCCGGCGGGTCTGGTCGGTATGCGTCCCCCAGACAATGCCCTGATGCAGATCGGTGATCCGCAGCCCGTCATTCTGGGCGAAGAACTGGAACATGATCTGATCGAGGCTCTTGGTCATATGATAGACCGAGCCGGGCCGCGTCGGATACAGCACCTGCTGCTGTTTCTTGCCGGACGGGGTGTCGATCTCGATATCCAGATAGCCCTCGGGGATCGGCGCGCCGACGCTGGAATAGCCGTAAACCCCCATCGTGCCCAGATGGACCAGATGCGCATCGATGCCGGTTTCGACCATCGCGGCCAGCAGGTTATGCGTCGCGTTGACGTTGTTATCGACCGTATAGACCTTGTGGCGGTCGGTCTTCATCGAATAGGGCGCGGCGCGCTGTTCGGCGAAATGGATGATCGCGTCGGGACGGTATTCGGCCAGCCATTTCTTCAGCCGCTCGAATTCCTTGGCCAGATCCAGCAGGTGGAAATGGATCTGGTTGCCGCTTTCCTGCTTCCAGATCCGGCAGCGTTCCTGGATCGAATCCATCGGGGTCAGCGACTGCACGCCCAACTCGGTGTCGATCCAGCGACGCGAGAGATTGTCGAGGATATGCACCTCGTGGCCGAGATGGGACAGGTGAAGCGAGGTCGGCCAGCCGACAAATCCGTCGCCGCCAAGAACCGCAATACGCATGATGAGCCTTTCCTTACTGCCTTCGCCGCCATGTCGGACCGGCGCGCAAGTGCCGATTTGGCACTGATGAGTAAAGGCCGGGTACCACCCCTGCAAGACAGTTCTGTGACAGCGATGCGACATGGCGGCGGCGCGCCGCGGCGCGCGACGTGCAGCCGCTTGCGCTCAGGATGCGATCAGCAACACATGCACAAAGCCCGGCCCATGCGCGCCGCGCACGAAAAACCCTTCGATATCGGTGGTGCCGGAGGAGCCGGTGATCATCACCGCGTTACGCGGCCCGAGCGCGGCATAGGTCGCGTAGTCGTCCAGATAGGGCAGCACGAGCCGCTCTTCGACCACGACCAGCCAGTGACGCGGCAGCAGAGCGTGCAGCACCGGCTGCGTTGCCGAGCTGTGCAGGATCACCGAGCCGGTCTCGCCCACAGCCCAATCGGCCACCGACATGGCCGCTGCCTCGTCCGGCGCGCAGTCGGGATGGGTCTCGATCCCTGCCCCGCCAATCGCCGTCAGCCTCTCATCCCCGGTGACGGCCAGACGGCGCGGCAGATCATGCCGGTCCAGATAGGCGGCAACGGCTTCGGGCAAACCCTTCCACCCCGAGACCCGGTCGAGCGTCACGCCAAGCGCAGGCATGGCGCATTTGGCGATAAAGGCGGCCACCGCATCCGCGCCGGTCAGATCGGGACGGATCTCATCGAGATCATGCAGCAGCCCTGCCGCCTCGCCGCGGATCTCATCGCGGCTGCGGCGCGGCAGCGCCCCGTCCTGACCCCGGGTGAGACCGCGCCCGATGGCGGCGAAAATATCGTCGCGCGCGGTCATTCGGGGCCTCCCTTGCCGTGCTTGCGATATTGCGACATGAAGCTGCGCGCCGCCGGGGCAGGCAGATCGCGCGTCTCGGTCCAGCCTCCGGCAAACGGCATGCGCGAAATCCAGCCCTTGCGCCCGAAGCGCCTCATCACCGGCAGCGCCAGCCGCGTGCCGAGATGATAAAGCCACGGCCGCCGCGCCGCGAAACCCCACAGACCGAGCCCGAAACGCATCACCCCGGCCTCCTGCTGGCTGTCCCATGACCGATAGCGCCATGCCTTCAGCATTGTCTTCAGCGGAATCCTGACCGGGCAGACCTCTTCGCAACGCCCGTTCATGGTGCAGGCCTGCGGCAGGTCCCGGCTTGGGGCGAGACCGTCCAGAACCGGGGTCAGCACCGCCCCCATCGGGCCAGGATAGACGCCGCCATAAGCGTGGCCGCCGATCTGGCGATAGACCACGCAATGGTTCATGCAGGCGCCGCAGCGGATGCAGCGCAACATCTCGCGGAACTCGTCCCCCAGCATGCGCGAGCGGCCGTTATCCACCAGCACGATATGCATCTCTGACGGCCCATCGGCATCGCCGGCGCGTTTCGGGCCGCAGTGAAACGTCGTGTACTGCGTGACCTCTCCGCCCGTGGCCGAGCGCACGAGCACGCGCAGCAGCGCCATGGCATGCGCGGTCGAAGGCACCAGCTTTTCGATCCCCGCCGTGACGATATGAACGCGGGGCGGCGTGGTGGTCAGCTCGGCATTGCCCTCATTGGTAACGGTGCAGGTCGCGCCGGTATCCGCCACGAGGAAATTCGCCCCCGAGATCCCGACATCCGCGGCGAGAAATTTCTCGCGCAGCACCCGCCGGGCCGAGGCGACCATCGATTCGGGGTCATCGGCATCGGGCGGCGGCTGATGGTCCTTGCCAAACAGCGCCGCGACATCCTCGCGGGTGCGGTGCATGGCGGGCCAGATGATATGGCTGGGACGTTCTCCGGCAAGCTGAATGATGTGCTCGGCAAGATCCGTCTCCACCCGCTCGACCCCGGCATCTTCGAGAGCGTGGGGCAGACCGATTTCCTCGCCCAGCATGGATTTGGAGCGGGTCACAATCTGGGCCTCTGCCGCGCGGCAGATGCCGGTGACGATCTCGGCCGCTTCTGCGGCGTCGCGCGCCCAATGCAGCTTTGCGCCGGCGGCTGTGGCATTGCGCTCGAACTCGGCCAGATAATGGTCCATATGCGCGATGACGTGATCCTTGATCGCGGCGGCGCGGGCGCGTGCGGCCTGAAATTCGGGAAAGGCCGCAACTGCGGCAGCGCGCTTGGTCTGGGCGGTGTTTGTGGTCCGGTCGATGGCGGTCTTGAGATTACCGTCGCCGATCGCCGCCTTCGCACGGGCCTTGAAGCTGTCCTGCATCTGCGGCGCGCTCATCTTTCGTCCTCCTCGCCGATGGCCGGCCCGTCCGCCATGCCGGCAAGCAGCTCGGCGGTGTGGAAGCAGCGCGTCGCCGCCCCCTCGCGGCGCAGCCGGCCGGCCATGTTCATCAGGCAGCCGAGATCCCCCGCCAACAGCAGATCGGCGCCGGTATCGCGAATGTTCTTCGTCTTCTCGGAAACGATCGCGGTCGAGATTTCGGGATATTTCACGCAGAACGTGCCGCCGAAACCGCAGCAGACATTGGCGCCTTCCAGATCGCGCAGCTCCAGCCCCTCGACCTGTTCCAGCAGGGCGCGGGGCTGGCGCTCGATCCCCAGTTCGCGCAGCCCCGAGCAACTGTCATGATAGGTCGCGCTCGCTTCCAGCCGCAGCATCTCTGGCCGCCAGCCCATCACGTCATGCAGAAAGCCGACGATCTCGAAGGCGCGCGCCGCCAGATCCTCGGCCCGCCGCCGCCATTCCGCGTCCCGCATCAGCGACGGATAGGCCCGGATCTGTCCGACGCAGGAGCCTGATGGACCCACGAGATAGTCATAACCCTCGAAAGTCTCGATCACCTGTTTCGCCAGCGCTTCCGCGCCGCGCTTGTCACCGCTATTGCCGCCGGGCTGACCGCAGCAGGTCTGCGCGCGGGGCACCTCGACCTGACAACCTGCCTGTTCCAGCAACCGGATGGTGGCAAAGCCGATCCGGGGCCGCATCGCATCGACGAGGCAGGTCACGAACAGGCCGACGCGTGGGGAAGTTGTCATCTGGCATCCTCGGCTTGATCCGTCGAGCCTGCCGGAAAACCGCACCACGTTCAACACGCCGCGCGCGGTGAGAGGGCTAGAGAAATACCGGTCTCCGGTCGCCTTGTGCAAATCGGCGGAGCACCGCCGGATACAGCCTGTGTTCCTGCACCAGAACCCGCGCCGCAAGATCATCGGGCGTATCGCCCGGCAGGACCGGCACCCGCGCCTGTCCGAGGATCGGCCCGGCATCGAGATCCGCCGTCACCTCGTGCACGGTCGCCCCCGCTTCGGCGTCTCCGGCGGCGATGGCGCGGGCATGTGTGTGCAGACCGGGATATTTGGGCAACAGCGAGGGATGGATGTTCAGCATCCGCCCGGCATAGTGGCGCAGGAATTCGGGTGTCAGGACGCGCATGAAGCCTGCAAGGGCAATAATATCGGGCTCTGCCGCCTCGAGATGACGGAGAAGTTCGGCCTCGAAAGCGGCACGGTCGCGGCCGAAGGGACGATGATCGACGGCGAAACTTTCGATCCCCATCGCGGCGGCCTTGGCCAGCCCGCCCGCTGACGGGTCATTCGCACCGACGAGAACCGGGCGCGCCGGATAATCGCCGGTCATCGCCTCGGCAAGCCGCACCATGTTCGAGCCGCCGCCAGAAATCAGGATTGCGACGCGTTTCACGAAAGCGCGCCGCGATAGGCCACCCCCTCGCCCGGCGCGACATGGCCGAGCGTGACCACGGTTTCCCCGGCCTCGGCCAACAGCGCGCGCAGCGCATCCGCACGTCCGGCGGCGACGACCAGCACCATGCCGATGCCGCAATTGAAGGTCTTGAGCATCTCGGCCGGTGCGATCCCGCCCGCTTCGGACAGCCAGCGAAATACCGGCGGCAGATCCCAGCCGCCAAGATCGATCTCTGCGCCCATGCCCTCGGGCAGGATGCGCGGCAGGTTCTCGGTCAGCCCGCCGCCGGTGATATGGGCAAGCCCATGCACCCCGCCGGCGCGGATCGCCTGAAGCGACTGGCGCACATAGAGCCGCGTCGGCGTCAGCAGCGCCTGCCCCAGCGTGCCCCCGGAAAACGGCGAGGCATCCATCCATCCAAGCCCGGCCGCCTCGGCCACGCGGCGGACCAGAGAAAATCCGTTGGAATGCACCCCGTCCGAGGCCAGCCCCAACAGCACATCGCCCGCCCCCACATCCCGAGGCAGTTCCGCGCCACGCTCCATCGCGCCGACCGCAAAGCCCGCCAGGTCGAAATCGCCCTCGCGATACATGCCGGGCATTTCCGCTGTCTCACCGCCGATCAGCGCACAGCCCGACCGTTTGCAGCCCTCGGCAATGCCGGTGACGACACGCGCGGCCTCGTCGACGGCGAGCTTTCCGGTGGCGAAGTAATCGAGAAAGAAAAGAGGCTCCGCACCCTGACAGACGAGATCATTGACGCACATCGCCACAAGGTCGATGCCGAGCCCGTCCAGTTCTCCGGTATCGATGCCGATGCGCAGCTTGGTGCCGACCCCGTCGGTCGCCGCGACAAGAACCGGATCTGCATAGCCCGCGGCCTTGAGATCGAACAAGGCGCCAAACCCGCCAAGCCCTGCCATGACGCCCGCACGGCTGGTGGCGGCGGCGGCGGGCTTGATACGATCCACGAGGGCATTGCCCGCATCGATATCCACCCCGGCCTCGGCGTAAGACAGACCTTTGCTGCGCTCGGACATCGGTTCCCCTTTCGTAAAGTCGGGTTTCCGATACAGCACCCTCCGCGCTCAGGCAATGCGCTGATGCAAAGGGCGCTGATGCAATGGGCGCTGATCCAAAGGGCGCTGATGCTTGACCCCCGCGCTCTTGCTGACTAGTCAAGACGGGATCACTGGCTGGGCCTGTAGCTCAATGGTCAGAGCAGGGCGCTCATAACGCCTTGGTTGGGGGTTCAAGTCCCTCCGGGCCTACCAAATCCAACGGCAAATGCGACGAATTGGGCGGCAGACACCCCTGCGGCGATCAGAGATCGTCATCCTCATCGTCATCCATCCCGTCGAACAGACCCAGCCGCGCGGGCTCGGTCAGGTCGCGATAGAGGCGCTGCGCCTCGGCTGCCGGGCCGCGCAGATCCGAGAGGGAAAGCACCTCGACGCGGCGGCGCGTGCTGCCCTGGCGCAGTTCCAGCACCACGCCGGGGCGCAAGGCGCGGGCCGGCTTTACCCGCGCGCCGTCGATTCTGACGCGTCCCTTCTCGATCATCTGCTGAGCGAGCGCGCGGGTCTTGTAGAACCGCGCTGCCCAGAGAAACTTGTCCAGCCTCACCGTCTCCATGCGCCAAGGCTTGACGGATGGGCGATCCCGCCGCAAGCCCTGTCAGGTTCGCAAGAGGGTGAAGATCATGACCGCGATCGGCGTGGCAGAGATGTTTGCGGCAGGATTGCTGTCGGTGCTGACGCCCTGCGTGCTGCCGATGCTGCCCTTCTATCTCTGTCTCGTCACCGGCCGCGCGCTGACGCACGGGCCGGCGCGGCGGCAGATTGATCCGACCGTCCCGCTGGCCTTCGCGGCGGGGCTGATCGCGGTCTTCGTGCTCAGCTGCATGGGCGGGAGCAGCGCCGGGCGGGTCTTCATCGCCTGGCTGCCGGTGCTCAGGTTGATCGCGGCGGGGCTGATCCTGATGGCGGCGATGGGCGTGCTCGGGTCGCGTGACATGTCCGGCCCGGCCTCTCTGCCCTGGGCCGCGGCCCTGGGGGCGAGTTTCGGCTTTGGCTGGATTCCCTGTATCGGGCCGAGCCTCGCCGGATTGATCGGGATTGCCAGCCGGGCGCCCGCTTCGGGGCTGGCGCTGCTGCTCGTCTATGGCGCGGGGATGGCCCTGCCCTTTGTCGTCATCGGCTGGGGCCTACCCGCCGTGATCCCGAAACTGCCCCGCCTGCGCGCGCTGCGGATTGCGGCGGGGTTCGGGCTGCTGATCTTTGCGCTGCTGATCGCCACCGACAATATGAACCGCATCGGCCAGTGGATGCTGGAGCGCGGCGACTGGTCGGCCACGCTGCGCTAGATTATTCCGGGTCGTGCAGCGCCTCGGCAATGCCGCCCAGATCATAACCCGCATCGCGGCCCATGCGCAGGATGTCCTGGCGCGGCTGCTTGCCCGATTGCGACAGCGCCCAGACCGTCGCCGAGCGCGTGCCCGAGCGGCAATAGGCCAGAATCGGCTGCGGCATCTCGTCCAGAGCCTCGCCGAAGCGCGACACAAGCCCGGCATCGAGCTGCCCCGGCACCACCGGAAGCGCGCGGAATTCCAGCCCCGCCGCTTTCGCCGCCTCTGCGATCTGGTCCTGACCGGGCTGCCCGGCTTCTTCGCCATCGGGGCGGTTGCAGATGACGCTGCGATAGCCCGCCTTTGCAAGCTCGGCCAGATCCGCGGGGTCGATCTGCGGCGAGACAGAGATGCGGTCGTTGATCTTGCGAATATCCATTCTTCTACCTGGCCAGTTCTCTATCATATAAGCGCGGTGATGTCTCGCATTTGCCCGTTTCGCCGCGAAGAGGCAACTCGCTTGCGGCGATATTGGCGGCAACGGGCCCAAAAATCGGCATCGGCACTGTCCGAGCCGGCGATCAGCGGACGGCCTTCACCCCTTCGAGGATCAGAGTCGTGGCGATATCGGCGTAATCCTCGCGCGTCACCGGCCCGCCCTCGCGGAACCACATATAGACCCAGTTCATCATCCCGAAAAGCGACATGGTGACGGGCATCAACAGCGGGCGTCCCCCGGAAAGCGCGGGGTTGATGCGGTCGATCACCACCGAGAAACGGCGCACGATCCGGCGCTCGATCTCGGCGAGTGCCTGACGCTGATCCTCGGTGAGCGCGCGCTTGGCGTTAAGCTGGACGACATGCTCGTTATCCGCACCTCGATAGACGTCCAGCACCGCGCCGACCAGCGCGCGCAGCCGGTCACGCTCGGGCAAGGCAGCATTGTCGGCACTGGCCACGGCCTCGTCCACCTCGGTCAGATGGGTTTCGATGATGGCAAAGATCAGCGCGTCCTTGCCGGGGTAATAGTGATACAGCAGCGCTTTCGACACGCCGGCCTTGTCGGCGATCTGCGCCATCGAGGCCTTGTCCATGCCCAATTCCGCGATCACCGCCGCGGCGCTGCGCAGCAGTTCCTGCTGCTTCTCGGCGAAGTCACTGGCGCGGGTGCGGGCCATCCTCTGTCCTGTCTTGCGGCGGCGCCCGATGCGCCGCCGGGTGCTTTAACGCCTTCGCCCGGCAATGTCACGCCGGGCGGGCGCGCTGTCTCAGCGTTCCCTGGGGCGGTTATCCACCACGCGCTTCGCCTTGCCTTCCGAACGTGCCACCCCGTCGGGGTCGTGAATCACGATCGCCGACGACACCCCCACCACCGATTTGATATGATGCGCGAGCTCCTTCGCGGCGGCATCGCGTGAGCTCTGATCGGCATTTTCGGGCAGGCATTCGCAATGCACGGTCATGCTGTCCATGCGGTTCGCGCCGGTGGTCAGCTCGATCTGGAAATGCGGTGCGAGGGCGGCGATCTTGAGGATCTGTTCCTCGATCTGGGTCGGGAAGACATTGACCCCGCGCAGGATGATCATGTCGTCGCTGCGCCCGGTGATCTTTTCCATCCGCCGGACCGAACGCGCCGTGCCCGGCAGAAGCCGCGTCAGATCGCGGGTGCGATAGCGCACCATCGGCAGGCCTTCCTTGGTCAGCGTGGTGAAGACCAGCTCGCCCATCTCGCCATCGGGCAGGACCTCGCCGGTTTCCGGGTCGATGATCTCGGGCAGGAAATGATCCTCCCAGATATGCAGCCCGTCCTTGGTTTCGACGCATTCATTGGCCACGCCCGGCCCCATGATTTCCGACAACCCGTAAATATCGACGGCATGCATGTCGAAGACCTGCTCGATCTCTTCGCGCATCTTGTTGGTCCAGGGCTCGGCCCCGAAGACACCGACCTGGATCGAGCTTTCGCGCGGGTCCATGCCGCGGCGGCGGAACTCGTCGAGGATCGACAGCATGTAGGACGGCGTCACCATGATGATGCGCGGCTTGAAGTCCTCGATCAGCGTCACCTGCCGTTCGGTCATCCCGCCCGAGATCGGGACCACGGTGCAGCCAAGCCGCTCGGCCCCGTAATGCGCGCCAAGCCCGCCGGTGAACAGCCCGTAGCCATAAGCCACGTGGCAAACATCGCCAGGGCGGCCGCCCGAGGCCCGGATCGACCGCGCGATCAGATCGGCCCAGTTGTCGATATCCTTGCGGGTATAGCCCACCACGGTCGGCTTGCCGGTCGTGCCGCTTGAGGCATGGATCCGCACAAGCTGTTCGCGCGGGACGGCGAACATGCCGAACGGGTAATTGTCCCGCAGATCCTGCTTGTAGGTGAAGGGAAATTTCGACAGATCCGAAAGCTGGTGCAGATCGTCCGGATGCACCCCCGCCTCGTCGAAGCGCGTCTTGTAGAAAGGCGAGTTCTCATAGGCGTGGTTCAGCGACCATTTCAGCCGCTCGAGTTGCATGGACTGGATTTCATCGCGCGAGGCGGTCTCAACCGGGTCGAGCGTTTTCGGGTCTGGCGTGAGGTCTTCCATAATTCCCCTCCTCCAAGGATCATTCGGGCAGGTAGCTGCCCTTGATGGACCGGGACAGGCCGCGAAAATGCGCGACATGCTGCCCGTTCTGATTGGTGATCTCGACATCGTAGACGCCGCTGCGCCCGCTGCGCGACGCCTCGCGCGCGGTGGCGGTCAGCACGTCGCCCAGTCTGCCGGGGGCGACATAGTTGATGCTGGCCTGCTGGCCCACGGTTACGGCGTTGTAGGTATTGCAGGCGAAGGCAAAGGCGCTGTCAGCGAGGGTGAAGATATAGCCGCCATGCGCATTGTCATGGCCGTTGGTCATCGCCTCGGTGATCTCCATCGAGAGCGTCGCCTCGCCGGGCGCGATCCGCTCGATCCTCATGCCGAGCCGCTGGCTGGCGCGGTCCTGATCCCACATCGCCTGCGCGGATGCCTCGGCGATCTGCTGCGGGGTCATGTCGGCGGCGCGGCTCATTCGCCCCTGAACTCCGCCTTGCGCTTTTCGAGGAAAGCGGTCACCCCCTCGCGGTAATCCGCCGTGCGCCCCGCCTCGCGCTGCGCGTCACGCTCGGCGTCGAGATGGGTGTCCAGATCCTGCCCTGCCGCGTCCTGGATCAACCTCTTGGTCAGCCCCAGACCGACTGTCGGCCCCGCCGCCAGCTTCGCGGCGATTTCCATCGCCTCATCCATCAGCGCTTCGTCATCGACCGCCTTCCAGATGAGACCCCATTGTTCGGCCTGCGCGGAGCTCAGCGGTTCGGCCAGCAGGGTCAGCGCCTTGGCGCGCGGTTCGCCGATCATCCGGGGCAGCGACCACGACCCGCCCGCATCCGGCACCAGCCCGATCCGGGAAAATGCCTGAATGAATTTCGCCGAACGCGCCGCCAGAACGATGTCGCAGGCCAGCGCGACATTGGCCCCGGCCCCGGCGGCGACCCCGTTCACGGCGCAGATCACCGGCTTGTCGAGCCCACGGATCATGCGCAGCAGCGGGTTGTAATAGGTATCGAGCGTCGTGCCCAGATCCGGCACGGTCCCGCCCTTGCGCGGATCGCGATTGCCGAGATCCTGCCCGGCGCAGAAGCCGCGCCCTGCCCCGGTCAGCAGCACCGCGCGCACCGCGGCGTCCTCGCCCGCCCGCTCGATACCGGCACGCAGCGCGAGGTGCATCTCTTCGGTGAAACTGTTCAGCTTGTCGGGTCGGTTCAACGTCAGGCGCAGCACCCCGCGGTCCAGTTCGCTCAGAACGGTTTCGCCGTCACTCATCTCGATTCCCCCCCAAGGCCCTCCGGCAGTCAAAAAAGATGTTGCATAGACCGACCGGTCAGTCAATTATATTCGGGAGGAAGGGAGGAGGCACGCTTGGCGAATCTTTCGCACCTGCCCGTTCGCGCGGTGTTTTGCTGCGCCGGGGCCGGTTCGGCAGAGTCCAGTCTGACCGTCTTTTCCCGAATCGCAAAGACAAAAATGCCGCGCAAATCGGCATGTTTCAGCCACTGGGAGGACCGCTGAATGACCATCCGCACCCTGATGACCACCGCCGCCGCCTGCGCTGTCGTCGCCGCCCCGGCGCTTGCCGAGATCAATATCGGCGCCTCGATCTCGGAAACCGGTCCCGCCGCCTTTCTCGGCGACCCCGAAGCCAAGACGCTGCGCATGGAGGTCGACAAGATCAACGCCGAGGGCGGGATCAACGGCGAAGAGATCAACCTGATCATGTATGACGATGGCGGCGACGCCAACAAGGCCCGCACCTTCGCCACCCGGCTCGTCGAGGATGACGAGGTGATCGCGGTGATCGGCGGCACCACCACCGGCACCACGATGGCGATGGTCCCGGTCTTCGAGGATGCCGAGATCCCCTTCATCAGCCTCGCCGGCGCGGTCGAGATCATCGAGCCTGTCAAGGAATTCACCTTCAAGACCCCGCATACCGACCGCATGGCCTGCGAGAAGATCTTCGAGGACATGACCGCGCGCGGCTTCACCAAGATCGGGATGATTTCGGGCTCTGACGGGTTCGGGGCCTCGATGCAGGCGCAGTGCAAGGATGTGGCCGAGAGCGCGGGCGTCGAGATCGTCGCCGACGAGGTTTACGGCCCGCAAGACGCGGACATGACGCCGCAGCTGACCAACATCAAGGGCTCGGGCGCCGAGGCGATCCTGAACTCCGGCATGGGTCAGGGCCCGGCCGTGGTGACGCGCAACCACACCCAGCTTGCCATCGACGCACCGCTTTACCAGTCGCATGGCGTCGCCTCGAAACAGTTCATCGAGCTGGCCGGAACCGAGGCCGCCGAGGGCGTCCGCCTGCCCGCCGCCGCGTTGCTGGTGGCCGACCAGCTTGGCGATGACGATCCGCAGAAACCCGTCGTGACCGGCTATCGCGATGGCTATGAGGAAGAAACCGGCGAGGATGTCTCGACCTTCGGCGGCCACGCCTATGACGCGCTGATGATCCTCAAGGCCGCCATCGAACAGGCCGGCGCCGAGGATCCCGTGGCGATCCGCGACGCCATCGAGGCGACCAAGGGCTTCGTCGGCACTGGCGGCGAGGTGAATTACAGCGCCGAGGATCATCTGGGACTGAGCCTCGACGCCTTCACCATGCTGGAGATCCGCGACGGCGAGTGGACCATCGTCGAGTAACCAACTGACGCGGGCGCGGCACGCTGCCGCGCCCCGTTCCCACGCGGAGGCGCCATGTCGGAACTGCTGCAATTCCTGTTCTCGGGGCTGACGGTGGGCGCGGTCTATGCGCTCGTCGCGCTTGGCTTCACCATCATCTACAACGCCTCGGACGTGGTGAATTTCGCGCAGGGCGAATTCGTCATGCTGGGCGGCATGATTACCGTCTTCGCCCATGCGGCGGGGCTGCCTCTGCTGATTGCCGCAATCATCGCCATCGTGGTGACGGCGGCGGTGGGCGTGGCGCTGAACAAGCTCGCCATCGAGCCCGCGCGCGGCGCGCCGGTCGTGTCGCTGATCATCATCACCATCGGCGCCTCGATCTTTCTGCGCGGCGTGGCGTCGCTGGTCTTCGACAAGCAGATCCACCGCTTCCCCTCATTCTCGGGCGACGCGCCGTTCCGCATCGGAGGCGCCACGATCCTGCCGCAATCGCTTTGGATCGTGGCGGGCGGCGTCGCCGTGTTCATCGCGCTGTGGCTGTTCTTCACCCGCACGCTGACCGGCAAGGCGGTGCTTGCGACCTCGAACAACCGCCTGGCGGCGCAGCTTGTGGGGATCAACACGAACTGGGTGATGACGCTCTCCTTCGCGCTGTCCGCCGCGATCGGCGCGCTTGCCGGCGTGCTGGCCACGCCGATCACCAACACCTCCTACGATGTCGGCATCGCGCTTGCGCTGAAAGGCTTCGCCGCCGCCATGCTGGGCGGGATGGGCAACCCCAAGGGCGCGCTCGTGGGCGGCATCCTCCTGGGCATCCTCGAGGCGCTGACGGCGGGCTATCTGTCGTCGCAATACAAGGACGCGGCCGCCTTCATCGTGATCCTGCTGGTGCTGTTCATCATGCCGCAGGGCCTGTTCGGTGCCAAACAGACGGAGCGGGTGTGATGCGCATGACCGCCAAAACCGCCACGCTGCTGATCCTGCTGGCCCTGATCGCGCTGAGCCCGATCTTCTTTCCGTCGAATTTCTATTACCGCGTCGGCGCGCTGATCTTCATCAACGGGCTGGCGGTGACGGGGATGGTGATCCTGATCGGCTATGCCGGGCAGATCAGCCTGGGCCATGCCGGGTTCTTCGGCATCGGCGCCTATAGCTGCGCCCTTATGCCGGAGCTTTGGGGCCTGCATCCGCTGCTGGCCGCCGTGCTGGGGGCCGCGATCTCGGGCGGGCTGGCCTGGCTGGTGGGCCGCCCGATCCTGCGGCTTCAAGGCTATTATCTGGCCGTCGCGACGCTGGGCTTCGGGATACTGGTCTATATGGTGCTGACCAATGAATCGGCGCTGACCGGCGGCCCGGACGGCAGGAGCGTCGCCGATAGCGGCCTGCCGGATCTGGTCGAGGCGATGGGGCTGGACCTGTCCAATTCGCAATTCTGGTACTGGATGTGCGGGCTGGTCCTGCTGATCGGCGCCTGGCTGGCGCTGAATCTGCATGACAGCCCCACCGGCCGCGCCCTGCGCGCGCTGCACGGATCAGAGGTCGCGGCGCGCACCGTCGGCGTCGATGTGGCACGCTACAAGCTGCAGGCCTTCGTGATCTCGGCGGTCTATGCTTCGGTTGCGGGCTCGCTGCTGGCCTTGCAGAACAAGTTCATCACCCCGGATGTGGCGGGCTATATGCACTCGATCGAGTTCGTGACGATGGCGGTTCTGGGCGGGGCGAACTCGGTTCTCGGGGCGATCTTCGGTGCGGGCATCCTGACGCTGCTGCCGCAGGTGCTGACGCTGTTCGCGGAATATGAATATCTGCTGCTCGGTCTCATCATGATGCTGGTCATGATCTTCCTGCCGAACGGGCTGCTGCCGTCGATCCTGAAACTGATCCGGGGGAAGGACGAATGAGCGAGCTGCTGAAAGTCGAGGGGCTCGGCATCTCCTTCGGGGGTCTGCGGGCGGTGAACGAGGTCGGCTTCTCGGTGAAGCCCGGAGAAATCTTGTCGGTGATCGGACCGAACGGCGCGGGCAAGACCACGCTGTTCAACATGATCTCGGGGATCTATCAGCCCGGCGACGGGCGCGTGGTGCTGAACGGAGAGGACGTGACCGGGATGCGCCCCGACCTGCTGGCGCGGCGCGGCATGTCGCGGACGTTCCAGAACCTGCAGATCTTCCAGAACATGAGCGTTCTGGACAATGCGATTGCCGGGTATCACCTGACCGAATCCGGCAGCCTCCTGGCCGATCTGTTCCGGCTTCCCTCGACCCGCGCCCGCGCGCGACAGGCCCGCGACGGGGCGATGGCGCTGCTGGAACGCGTCGGGCTGGACCGCGCCGCTGAAACAGAGGCCGGAAACCTGTCCTACGGCAAGCTCAAGCGGCTGGAGATCGCCCGTGCATTGGCGCTCGATCCCAAGGTGCTGCTGCTCGATGAACCGGCGGCGGGCTGCAACGCGGTCGAGACCGAAGAGATCGATCACATGATCGCCGAGGTCGCCCGCGACGGCGTGGCGATCCTGCTGGTGGAGCATGACATGAAGATGGTGATGCGGATTTCCAACCATATCGTGGTGCTCGATCACGGCGAGAAGATCGCCGAGGGCGACCCGGCCACGGTCAGCCGCAACCCGGATGTGATCGCGGCCTATCTGGGGACCGAAGCGGCGGAGGATGCCCATGCTTGAGGTCAGCAATCTGCGGTCGCGCTATGGCCGGATCGAGGTGCTGCACGGCGTCGATCTGAACGTGCAGCCCGGCGAGATCGTCACCGTGGTCGGCGCGAACGGCGCGGGCAAGACGACGCTGCTGCGCTGCATTTCGGGCACCCAGCCCGTGGCCTCGGGCGAGGTGCTCTTCGGCGGCGAGACGATCACCACCGTCCCCGCCTATCAACGCATCCGGCGCGGGATCGCCCAATCCCCCGAGGGGCGGCAGATCTTCACCAATATCTCGGTCGAGGAGAATTTGCGGCTCGGCGCGTTCCTGTTCACCGATGATCGCGTCGAGAAAGACATGGAAGACGCCTTCCAGATGTTCCCCATCCTGCGCGAGAAGCGGAACCTGAACGCGGGCGGGCTGTCGGGCGGTCAGCAGCAGATGCTGGCGATTGCGCGGGCGCTGATGGGGCGGCCGAAATGCCTTCTGCTGGATGAACCCTCGATGGGCCTCGCCCCGATCCTCGTCCAGCAGATTTTCGACGTGGTGTCGGGGATGAAATCGCTGGATGTCACCGTCTTGCTGGTCGAACAGAACGCCTTCGGCGCGCTCAAGATCGCGGATCGGGGCTATGTGATGGAAACCGGGCGGATCACGATGGAGGGCGCGGCGGATGAGTTGATCGCCGATCCGCGCATCCGCGAGGCCTATCTGGGAATCTGAGCCGCGAGGCTCAGCGCTGCAACGCGGCCAGAAACCCATCCCAGCTTTCGGCGACGGGAAAGATCGACGTCTCGTCAGCCGCGGATTCGAGGTTCAGGAACACCACAGCCGGCGCGTCGCCGCCGCGATAATCGAAGGCGAAAATGCCCTGTGCGGTGTCGGATGCGAAGGGAAGCAGCTTTCCGGCCAGCTCTGCCGGGAAGTTCTGGTCCACGGCCTCGATCCAGTACCAGATATTCTGATCCGCCTCGGCGCCGTCATGATCCGCCTTTGCAAAAAACAGCGGTCCGACCGGCACGATGCCGCGTTCGCCCACGGCCATGTTTTCGGGCAAAGGCGTCTCGCCGACATGCTGCTTGACCGTGGCGCGGTAATCGGCCGGAAGGCTTACGCCGCGCCGGGTTTCGACCGCATCCAGATCCGCATCACCGACTTCGGGCAGGTCGGGCAGATATTCTTCCCATTCGACAGTCATGAACTCTGATACTCCGTATTCCGAGGCTACGGCCCGAGCCGCAGCGCCTTGTCGTTATTGCCAGCTTCGGACGGTCGGACCCGCGATCAGTCGTAACCACCACCCCAGATGGACATGCCACCGGTATGCCCGCCGGGCAAGGCGTTATGCTCGGACCGGTTGACGAGCTGCATCTTGCCGGTGTCCTGATGATGGTGCCAGGTCAGCCCCGGAGGGGATTTTGACGACGGAGGCTCGCGCATGATGAAATTATATTGCGCATCCGTGAGCCCCATCTCGTCTTTCAGGCCGGGATTCTGCTTCAGCTGCTGCTGAACAATTTCATTCGACGAGCGGAAATGATCGGCCTTGTTGGCGCTGTTGATCTTTCCGGCGTCCAGATAGATATCGGCCTTGGACTCGAATTGCGGGAACCCGTCGGCACCATATGTCACGTCCTGGCCATTCCTTGTATACGTCACGGACCCATCCGGATTGTCGACCCTCTGGTCATAGGTTTGCGGTTCGCGCAGCTTGGCGGTGGTGCCATCCGCGCGCGTAACATCCAGATTACCGTCGGCGCGTTGATTGACAAGCGGCGGATCTCCGACCCGCGCGACCCGCCCATCCGGCAATGTCTTGGTCGTGCCGATCGCGTCATCGACGACCAACGGCGCACGGCGCGCCACAGCCTGCGCGACGTCGTCCAGCTTGCGGATGATACCGCGGATCGTGTCCTGCGCCGATTGCGGCAGCTTGCTCATGACGCTTTCGGGGATGGCCTTCAGCCCGCTTTGAAGCGCTTCCAGCATCGGGCGCACACGGGTCATGAATTGCGGGCTGCGCTGAGCCAGGTCGATGGCGTTGTCCACCGTGCGCGCCCATTTGCCCAGTTTTCCGGCCTTGGCCAGATCGCCGATATAGGGCACCATTCCCGCCGCCGACATGAGAGCGCCGCCGACATCACCACGGAACAGCGAAACCAGCGTATTCGCCCCGTCCGATATCGGCGTCGGATCGACAATGCCCGAGACATCCAGCGCCATCTGGCTCAGATCGGCATAGACCTCTGCCTCCGAAGGCTGATCCCCGTTTGCAGCGCCCCCCGGATTGCCCGGAGCATCCGCGAGACCCGGCGCATCCAGACCGGCATACATCTCAGGGTTGATGCAGGCCTGCTGGTTGGCGATCTCGTTCAGCGCCCAGAGACGAGCACCTGCCGTTACGTCCTCACCAAGCAGCATCTCGCGGCCGCCATCGGTTTCCATCACCGCGGCGAGATTCGAGGCGATCGAATCGCGGCCAAGCCGGTCCTGCGGGCTGGTTCCGGGCCGCCGCGCCAGCGCGATCGCTTCGGCCATGCCCTGGCGATACTCGGAGGACGCACCGGCAGCATTCTTGTCGGTAAAGAAAAGCGCGGCGGCCAGAGCCTGCTGCGTTCCCTGCGGCAAGCGCCCCTGATCCGCAAGGATCGACCACGCTTCCTGGCGCGTCTCTTCATCCGCGTTGCCAAGCCGTTGCGCCAGCCCGACCTCGTTCCCCTCATAGCTCTGCATGACGGCGGCGAGATCCAGATCAACCGCGGCATCGAACATTTCGCCATGACGCTCGGTCATGCCGACCGGGCCCATGATCGCGCCAGCCCTCCGGATCCCGTCATCGTCGCTCAGCGCGGGTGCGGAAAGCGCAAGCGCGAGCGCACGGCTTGCCGCCGGATCGTCGCGAACCTCGTCGGCAGCCTGCGAGATATTCTCGCGACGGCTACCGCCATCGTCAGTCTGACCGTTCCAAGCCGCAGCACCTTGCTGCGCGAGATAGGTCCGCTCTGCCGGGGTCAGATCGCCGAGCGAAGAGTCCCCCGTCAGCGCCTTCCCGATCCTCGTCCCGCCGTCGCTGTCCACCCGAATACCGAGAAAGCTTTTCTCATGCGTCGCGTTTTCTTCGACAAAACTGTCAATCTGGGCTTTCCGCTCTGCTGATATATTCGCGGAAGGATTGCTCCCGTTTGCCGGCTCATCGGCAGCGCCGGCCGAATTGGCACCGCCCGTCTGCGCAGGCGTCGCGTCGTTGCGCGGCGGGGCAGGATCCGGCCGGTTGGCCGGTCTTGGCGGCTCCGGCGGGGCGGCGGGACGGATATGCGGCTTGCGTAGGGGTTCGATTGCCATGCGACGCTCCAGAACTCACGACCGTTTGGATCAGGATCAGCTTAATCAATGACAGTTTCGTAATATTCTCAATGTCTCGCTTTCGGCCGCGCGGATTGCCGCCGAGAAACCGTTTGGTACAGTATCTCGGGCCGTTGAAAAACCGGTCTGATTGCCAAAGGAAGCGGAGGTCTGCGCAAAGTGAAAAACCTCCGAGAGACCTGCTGCATAAAAGTATCTATCTATCAAATGCTTATGTGGCCGCAAAACGTATCGGAAAGGTATAGTCTGGACACGGAACCAATAGTCTACGCCAACTTTTGGGGTCTTTTTTCGATTTTCGTCGGACTGCCTTACAGCACAAAAAACCCACCTCAGAGAGGCGGGCCACGGAGCCATTGGGCATAAGGTCTGCGCGAGCGTGATGTCGATGGCGCCAAGACCGATAAAGAAGCTATGATGGTGCAGGCACATAAGCGCATCCTTAACGTTTTGAAGCAATATTCTACGCTTCAGGCGAGCTCTGAAGACTAGGATCGACAGGATATGGTAGTGCAGCATAGCCCCCTCAAAATCCGCATGCTCGAAATTTTCGACGCGGTCATGAAGGTCGAGCGCATCACGGATGCCGCTGAACTCCTTGGAATTTCACAACCTGCAGTCTCTGCGGCGATCCGAAGGCTTGAAGAAGACCTAGGGGTCAACCTCTTTGAACGCGACGGCCGTCGGCTGCGGCCCACCGATGCTGCGGTCCGCCTGTCGCAGAGCACCGCTCCGGTCTTCAACGCCGTGTCGAACCTCAGGGACGAGGTGGCACGCGCCGGCAGGGTCGGCCTGTCGCGGCTGCGCATTTACGCGTCACCGTCGGTCGGGCATGGCGTCGCGCTTGTGGCGCTGGACGCCCTGATGGACGAGTTCCCTGAGCTTGACGTGGTGGTCACCGTTCGGGACGACGCTCAAGTGCGCGAAGCGGTCGATATCGGACAGGCCGACATCGGCCTCACATTCGGTAATATCAATGAGGGCGCCTGGTATCTTCTGGCGCGGGCCCATCTGGTGGTCATCGTGCCGCGCGACCACGCCCTGACCAAGCGGGCTACCATCGGACCGGCGGACCTGCAGCATGATCGGATCATCAGCGCCGGCGAGGTCATCACACCGCTGGTCGAGGCCGCGTTCAACCGACAGGGCGTTCGTTACCGGCCCAAGATCGAGACGCGCTTTGCCCAGACTGCTTGCGCGATGGTGCAAAAGGGGCTGGGAGTTGCGGTGGTCGACCCCTATGTGGCCGAGCTTTTTGCCTCGAATCTCTATTCCATCCGGCGCTTCTACCCCGCCACCCAGATCGCCGCCGTGGCTTTGGTAGGTCCGGGAATTCACGGCCCCCGACGGCGGATCGCAGATCGTTTCCTCGAGATTCTCGGGCAGGAGATCCACCATTCTCCAATCATGACCCACCAGCACCGCGCTGACATATATAATCGATCACAGCGTTAGAATAAGTTTTTCTATATAAATCAGATAAAGCAAGGCGGCCTGATTTCCGCTTCTTTAACAATTCGTTAACCTTGCCCCCCGCGATGCGCACATCCCCGATCGGCCCCGTTTGTCCAAGATTGACCGGCATAGGGGGGGATTGATTAACATATTGTTAACCAGCCCATGTCGAAAGGAACATCTCGATGTCCGAGCAACGCGGAAGCGCCGATACCATCCTGAGAGGAGGCAAGATCTGGCGGGGTCAGCACCTCGGTTTCGCGCAGAGCATCGCGATTGGCGGCGGTCGGGTCATGGCCACGGGGACGGACGCGGAAATCGACGCGCTGCGCGGCCCCGGGACCAAGGTCATCGAGCTGAACGGACGGCTCGCGACGCCCGGTCTCAACGATGCCCACATGCATCTGCTGCCCTATGGCACCGCTATGGCGGAGGTCGACCTGCGCCCTTCGGCGGCGCCCACGCTCGAAAGCCTGCTCGACGCGCTGCGCGACCGGGCGGCACAGACGCCCAAGGGCGATTGGGTCGTCGGCCGCGGCTACGATCATTTCGCCTTCGATGAAAAACGCCATCCGATGTTGCACGAGCTTGACGCCGCCTGTCCCGATCACCCGGTCTACATCGTGCGAACCGATGGCCATCTCGCCGTCGCCAACACATTGGCGATGCAGGCAGCCGGGATCGACAACGATACGCCCTCGCCTCAGGGCGGCTTGATCGAGAAGCAGAACGGCGTGCTGACCGGGCTCGTGGCCGAAACCGGGCGCGAGCCTCTGATGGCAGTGATGCCACGCAAATCGGTCGAGGAGCTCGTCGGCTCGATAGAACGCGGCGGCCGCGATCTTCTGTCCTATGGCATCACCTCCTGCATGGAGGCCGCCATCGGCATTCGCGACGGCTGGACCGAGATGGAGGCCTATCAACGCGCCCACCGTGAGGGCCGCCTGCCGGTGCGCACCTACGGTGTGCTCATGGGGGACAAGACCCGATCGATCCTCTCGCAGGCCCACGACGCGGGGCTGGTGACCGGCACCGGCGACGAGATGTTCCGAATCGGGCCGGTCAAGATCTTCACGGACGGCAGCGCCGGGGGACGCACCGCGGCGATGAAGGAACCTTATCAGGGCGGCGACCCGGACGACAAGGGCCTGCTTTGCATTCCCGACCAGGAGGAGCTGAACGCGATGGTGCTTGATGCCCACCGTAAGGGCTACCAGATGGCGATCCATGCGATCGGCGACGCGGCGATCGAAGAGGTTCTGAACGCCTATGAGGTCGCCATGGCGGACAGTCCCGATCCCGATCGCCGCCACCGGATCGAACATTGCGGTTGGCTGTCGGGGGACCAGATGCAGCGGATGGTCGACATGCATGTCCTGCCGGTGCCGCAGCCCTCGTTCCTCTACTGGTTCGGCGATCTCTACCTCACCGTGCTGGACGAGGCCCGCGTCACCGCCTCGCATCCGATGCGGCGCTGGATCGACGCAGGTCTGCATCCCTCGGCCTCGACCGACTGCCCGGTGACCGAGATCGCACCGATGCCGGTGATCTACAACATGGTCACGCGCAAGACCCGGCAGGGCACCCTGCTCGGCCCGGACCAGACGCTGAGCATGGAAGAGGCGCTGCACGCCTACACTTGGGCCTCGGCCTATGCCGCCCGCGAAGAGACGGTGAAGGGTCAACTGGTACCGGGGCAGCTGGGCGATGTCGCGGTCTTTGACCGGGACCTCTTCGAGATCGACGTTGAGGACATCCTCGACACGCGCTGTGATCTGGCCGTGCTTGGCGGCGATATCGTCTTTGAGCGCGCCTAGGTCATGCTGGACACGCTGACCAAGCGCCTTCTGCAATCGATCCCGGTTCTGATCGGGGTGCTCGTGCTTGGTTTCCTGCTGGTACAGCTTTCGCCCGGCGACCCGGCGCGGGTCTTTGCTGGGGCGATGGCCCCGCCCGAGGTGGTCGAGCAGATCCGCGAGAAGATGGGTCTCGATCGACCGCTCTGGGTGCAGTTCTGGGGCTATGTCGAGCGGGTATTGCAGGGCGATCTGGGTCGCTCCTTCATCTCCAACAAGACGGTGATGAGCGAGCTGTCGGCCGCGATCGTGCCGACCGTCGAGCTGATGCTGGCCTGCCTGATCTGGTCGATCCCCCTCGGAATCGCTATGGGCACCCTCGCCGGTGTCTGGCGCGGTTCGCTTCTGGACCGAGCGGTGATGGCATTTTCTGTGGCCGGAGTATCACTGCCGATCTTCTTCATCTGCCTGCTGCTGATCCAGTGGTTCGGCGTGAAATGGCAGCTGTTCCCATTCATCGGTCGTGGCGGACCGCTCTGGACCGTCGACGGGCTGCGCCACATCGCCTTGCCGGCGCTGTCGCTGGGGCTGATCTTTATCGGGCCGGTGGCGCGAATGACCCGGTCTTCGGTGCTCGAGGTGCTTCGTCTCGATCACGTGCGCACCGCCCGTTCGAAGGGGCTGACCGAGCGGCAGGTGATCCTGCGGCACGGGCTCCGCAATGCGCTCATCCCCGTGGTCACCCTCGTGGGCCTGCAGGCGGGCTATCTGCTGGGTGGCGCGGTGGTGACCGAGACGATCTTTGCCTATCCGGGTATCGGTCGGCTGTCGGTCGGCGCGATCCTGTCGTCGGACTACCCGCTGGCGCAGGGCTGCATCCTCGTGCTCGCGCTGGCCTTCATCTTGATCAACATGATCGTCGACATACTCTACGCCTTTCTCGATCCTAGGGTGCAGAAATGATGAATGTGAGCACGCCCGCCGCGGCCGCCCCGCTCGACGATACCGCCCCGCCCCGGCAGGTCTGGTGGAAAGCCTTACTGCGCGACCGGGCCGCGGCACTGGCGCTCATCGTGCTGGTCGGGATTACCTTTGCGGCGCTGTTCGCCCCCTTCCTCGCCCCGCATGATCCCTACGAGGGCACCCGCGCGGTAATGCAGCCACCGGTCTGGGCCGAGCGTGGTAACGCGACCCATCTACTCGGCACCGACGGTCAGGGGCGCGACATCCTGAGCCGTCTGCTCTACGGCACCCGGCTGACCCTTCTGATCGGCCTGCTGTCCGTGGGTCTGGGCGGCACTGTCGGCTCCCTTCTGGGACTTCTCTCTGCCTTCTACCGGCGCATCGACCCCTACGTGATGCGGTTTGCGGACGTCATGCTGTCCTTCCCGGCAATCCTTCTGGGGCTGGCGCTGGTGGCGATTTTTGGCCCCGGAGCTCTGCCGGTGATCATCGCCCTGTCCATTGCCACCGTGCCCGACAGCGCCCGCATCGCCCGCTCCATCGCCATCGGCGTGATGGAGCAAGAATATATCGAGGCCGGGCGCGCCATCGGCCTCTCAGACCGCGCGCTCTTCACCCGCTACCTGCTGCGCAACAGCATCTCGGCGATCATGATTTTCGTCAGCCTGCGCTTTGGCCAGATCATTCTGATCGGGGCCGCGCTCAGCTTCCTTGGCCTCGGGGCACGCCCCCCGGCGGCGGAACTGGGGATGATGGCCTCGCAGGGGCGCGACTTCATGCTCTTTGCCCCGCATATCGCGATCATCCCGTCGCTGGCGATCTTCGTGATCGTGCTGGCCGCCAATATCACCGGCGATGCGATCCGCGACGTTCTGGACCCGCGTCTACGCTCATAACCCAAGAATCGACCCCGGCAATCGGGGCGCCAACAGAGGAGAAGACCGAAGATGACGCCACTGAGAAGACTGCTTACCGCAACCGCCCTCACGGCCCTCGCCGCCCCGCTCGCAGCGCAGGAGCTGACCATCGTGCGCGAAGTCGACAGCAACAATTACGATCCGCACAAGACCACCGCCCGCGCCGCCGCCGAGGCCCTTTTCATGCTCGGCGACACGCTGGTCTCGCTCGAGCCCGACATGCAGACCGTGACCGACGGGCTGGCCGAACGCTGGGAAGTCTCGGATGACGGGCTGGTTTATACGTTTCACCTCAAGGAGGGCGTGCAGTTCTGCAACGGCCGCGAGATGACCGCCGAGGACGTGGTCTATTCGATGAAGCGCTGGATCGATCCCGAGACGAATTCGCCGGTCTCATGGCGCGCCGGCGACGTCGCCGATGTAGTGGCACTGGACGATCGCACGGTGGAGTATCGTCTCGAACAGCCGTTTTCCGAACTGCTCTATCAGCTTACCCAGAGCTTCGCGACGGTGATCGCCAAGGAAACCGTCGAAGAACTGGGCGAGGATTTCGGCGTCAACGGTTTCGTCGGCACTGGCCCATTCTGCTGGGAAAGCTGGACCCCGCGCGACAAGATGGTGATGACCCGCCACGAGGGCTACAATTGGGGGCCGGCGTTCTACGAGAACGACGGCGCTGCCCATATGGCCAAGATCACCTGGCAGATAGTGCCTGAAGAGAATACCCGCACCGTCGCGCTGGTTACCGGCCAATCCGAGGCCACGCAGTACGTGCCCGCCATCGCCCTGCAACAGCTCCGCGACACGCCGGGGGTCTCGGTACAGCAGTCCGACAACGCTTTCTGGACCTATTTCATGGGGTTCAAGATCGACAAGGAAACCGTCTCGGACCCGGCTGTGCGGCAGGCCATGAACCTTGCCGTCAGCCAGGAAGCCCTAGCCGAAGACCTGATGTTCGGCGAAGTGGAGCCGGCCTATAGCTACGTCTCGCAGGCCGCGCTGGATTGGAACAGCGCTATTGACGACAAGCTGCTGCGCCATGACCCTGAAAAGGCCAAGTCGCTGCTCGACGCAGCCGGCTGGACGCCCGGTCCGGATGGTGTGCGCGCCAAGGACGGGGTCGAGCTGCGGCCCACGGCCTATGTTTTCGCGGGCTCTGGCTGGCAGAAGATCTCGGAATTCGTGCAGGCCGAACTGCTCAAGATCGGCGTCGCCATGGATATTCAGGCCTTCGATGCGACCGTCGCCTGGGGCAAGCTTGCGACGCAGGAGTTCGACGTCTTCGGGATGAGCTATCCTTACGTCTCTTCCGGCGATGCGCTTAATCTCTACTTCCGCTCCCAGAACATGCCGACGCCGAACCGGATGAACTGGAATGACCCCGAGACTGACGAACTGCTGCAGACAGGCAAGACTGCCCTTTCGGACACGGACCGCGCAGCGGCCTACGGCAAGGTTTTGGAAAAGGTGCATAGCGCCGCCGTCTGGCTGCCGCTCTATCACGAGCCCATGTTCATCGCGCAATCCGATATGCTCGAGCCGATCCAGCCGCACAACAATTACGGCGCTGGTTTCTACAAGGGTCTCGATCTCAAATACAAGGAATGAGCCCAAGGCGGGACGGACACCGGCCCGCCTTCTCAACCAGTTTCTTCAATCCGTTATCCGCGTACCAACCCGCACGGAGGACCCCCGACATGGGCGCCACAACAACCACCGTCATCCGCAACGCCGAGTGGATCGTTGCATGGAACAGCGACATTGGCCGCCACGAATACCTGCAAAGCGAGGACGTGGTGTTCCGTGACGACCGCATCCTGCAGGTGGGTGGCCATTTCAACGGCCATTTCGACCGCGAGATCGATGGCCGCGGGCGACTGGTATCGCCAGGGTTGGTGAACATACACTCGCATCCGCTGTCTGAGCCGATGAACAAGGGTTTCCTCGACGAATTGGGCAGTCCCGCGCTTTACATGAGCTCGCTCTATGAATTCATGCCCCTTTTTCGCCCCGACGCGGACGGCACCACAGCCTGTACCGAGGTGGCGCTGTCGGAACTGTTGCTCTCGGGCGTGACCACACTCACCGACCTTTCGATCCCCTATGATAACTGGATCGACCTTCTGGACCGATCCGGCCTGCGCGCGGTCTTGGCGCCGATGTACCGCTCGGCGCGCTGGTTTACCAAGAACGGTCATGTCGTCGAATATGAATGGGACGCACGGGCCGGGCGCGATGCCATGGGCGAAGCGATGCAGGTCATAGACAAGGCCAACGCACATCCCTCGGGGCGGCTCTCGGGCATGGTCTCGCCCTCGCAGATCGACACCTGCACCGCCGACCTGATCCGCGACAGCTTTGACGAGGCGCAGTCGCGCGGCCTGCCGTTCCAGATCCACGCCGCCCAGTCGGTTGTCGAGTTCCATGAGATCACCCGCCGTCATGGCCGCACACCGCTGGAGTGGCTGCATGATCTCGGCGTGCTGAGACAGGGCGCGATCATCGGCCATGGAATCTTCCTCAACAGCCATTCCTCGCTGCATTGGCCCGAGGCTGACGATTTCTCTCTGCTGCGCGACAGCGGTGCTGCAGTCGCGCATTGCCCTACAGTATTCCAACGACGCGGCATCTCGATGCAATCGGTCGGGCGCTACATCCGCGGCGGTATTCCGGTCGGGATCGGTACCGATACCTACCCGCACAACATGCTCGAAGAGATGCGCCATGCGCTGATCAACTCGCGGCTGATGTCCGGCAACCCCTTCGATCTGCGCACCCATGATATCTTCGATGCCGCCACCATTGGCGGCGCGGCGATCCTGGGACGGGACGACATCGGCCGTCTCGCGCCCGGCATGAAGGCGGACCTCTTTATGGCCGACGTGACCCACCCGGCGATGCGGCCCCTGCGCGACCCGCTTCGCTCGCTGATCTATGTAGCGGCCGAACGCGCAGTGCGTGACGTCTTTGTCGACGGACGTCAGGTGGTCAGCGACGGCAAGGTCGCGGCCTTCGACCTTTCCGACGCCACCGCCCGCCTGGAAGAGGCGCAGCGCCGGGCCGAGGAGTGTTTCACCGGGCTCGACTTTGCTGGACGGCACCCACGCGACGTCTCACCGCTGACCTACTCGGTCGCCGGATGAGCCCACTTCTGACCGTGACGGACCTTCAGGTCGGCTTTCAGGACCGCGGTCGCATCATGCGCGCGGTGGATGGGGTCAGCCTTTCGGTCGACCGGGGACGCACGCTCGGTGTCGTGGGTGAATCCGGCTGCGGCAAATCAGTGACCTCCCTCGCGGTGATGGGGCTGGTACCGCAGCCCCCAGGTGTGATCCGCGGGGGCGAGATCACCTTTGATGGGCAGGACTTGCTGGCGCTGTCGCCGCGTGAGATGCGCGCGCTGCGTGGCGGCCGGATCGGGATGATCTTTCAAGAACCTATGACCAGCCTGAACCCCGTCTATACCTGTGGCGAGCAGATCGCTGAGACGCTGCGCGCCCATGGAACCACCCGGCCGGACGCGGCCCGCAAGCGGGCGATCGAACTCTTGGATCTTGTCGGCCTGCCCTCGCCCGCCAGAAGGGTTGACGATTATCCGCACCAGCTTTCGGGCGGGCAGCGCCAGCGGGTGATGATTGCCATCGCGCTTGCCAATGACCCCGACCTACTGATCGCCGACGAGCCGACAACCGCGCTCGACGTGACCATTCAGTCCCAGATTCTGCAGTTAATGAAGGACCTGCAGGACCGCACCGGCATGGCGATCATGCTGGTGACCCATGATCTCGGCGTGGTGGCCGAGACGTGCGACGACGTAGTGGTGATGTATGCCGGGCTGGTAGTGGAACGCGCCCCGACCGTCCGGCTCTACGCCGACCCCCAGCATCCCTATACCATCGGCCTGATGGCTGCCGTGCCGCGGATCAGCGACAAGGCCGACCGGCTCGAGACCATTGACGGCACACTGCCCCCGCCATGGGCGCAGATCCCCGGCTGCCGCTTCGCGCCGCGATGTCCTCTGGCCTCAGATAAATGTCGCAGCATGCCGCCACCGATGCGCGAAATCGGCCCGGGACATGAGGTCGCCTGCTGGTACGCCCCCATCGAAGAAAGGAGCCTCGCGCAATGACCGATCCCGTCCTGAGCGTCGCGAACCTTTCGAAGGATTTCCCTCTCTCGCGGGGCATGTTCCGCCGCGACAAGCTGGTGGTGCGCGCGGTGAGCGATATCAGCTTCGATCTTGGACGCGGCGAAACCTTGGCGATCGTGGGCGAGTCGGGCTGCGGCAAGTCTACGCTCGGCCGCTCGCTCTTGCGTCTGATCGAGCCCTCCGCTGGCACCGTCAAGCTTGGCCCGGACGAGGTCACCGCGATGTCCACCGCAGAGCTCCGCGCCGCTCGGCGCCGGATGCAGATCATCTTTCAAGACCCCTTCGGTTCGCTGAACCCAAGAATGACGGTGCGCGAAACATTGACCGAGCCGCTTCTACTACATGGGCTTGCCGAAGCCGGGACGCTGGATTCCAAGGTCGACGAGGTCCTCTCACTCTCGGGCCTGTCGCGTTTTCACGCCGAACGCTACCCCCACGAGTTTTCCGGCGGCCAGCGCCAGCGCGTGGGCATCGCACGGGCCTTGGCGACCCGCCCCGAGGTGATCGTTTGCGACGAGCCGGTCTCGGCGCTTGACGTTTCCTTGCAGGCGCAGATCATCAACCTGCTGCAGGACCTGCAACGCGAATTTGGGCTCGCCTATGTATTCATCAGCCACGACCTCAGCGTGGTGCGCCACATCGCCGACCGCATCGCGGTGATGTATTTGGGCCGCTTCGTGGAAGAGGCACCGGCTGAGGCGGTTTTCACAGCGCCATTGCATCCCTATACCCAATCCCTAATCAAGGCGGTTCCACTGCCCGACCCGAGCGCGCACCGCCATCCGTCGGAATTGCGGGGCGACATGCCGTCGGCCCTCGCGGCGCCCCCCGGGTGCGCCTTCCACCCGAGATGCCCGATGGCCACAGAGCTTTGCCGCCGGTCGCGCCCGGAGAAGCGCAAGATAGAGGAGACCGCAGTGGCCTGCCACCATGCCGAAGCCGCCGCCGCCCGGCAAGCGCCGGCGCCAAGGCTCGACAGCGGCAACCTGGCCCGGCGCTTGGCCGTACTGCGCGCCGCTAAGGAACAACGAGAGCCTGCCACCGCGGGCCAATAGATAGGACAGTCGATGAACGGCGCAGAGAACTTGCTCAGAAGCCTGCACGGCGCAGGCGTGGACGTGTGTTTCGCCAATCCCGGCACTTCGGAGATGCAATTCGTCGATGCGCTCGACCGCACTCGCCTGATGCATTGTGTCCTCGGCCTTTTCGAAGGGGTGGTGACCGGCGCGGCGGATGGCTATGCGCGTATGGCCCGCAAGCCTGCCGTGACCCTGCTGCATCTCGCGCCCGGCCTCGCCAATGCCGGGGCCAACCTGCACAACGCCCGCAAGGCGCGCACACCGATCCTGAACCTCGTCGGCGACCACGCGAGGCGGCACCTGCGCTACGAAGCACCCCTGACCGCCGATGTACCGGGCACCGCGGCGGTGTTTTCCGATTGGGTGCGCACTGTCCGCTCGACCGAAACCATCGCCGGGGATGCGATGGACGCGCTTGCGGCCGCCTGGGGCCACCCGGGCCAGATCTCCACCCTGATCATTCCCGCCGATGTCGGTTGGGACGAAGGCGGCAACATGGAGCCCGCGGAGCGGGCAGCGGCGGCGCAGCCGCGCGCGCTTGACGCGGACGTGCTTCGCCGTGCCGCAGCCTCGCTGGGGCCGGATGCGGTGATTCTCTGCGGCGGCGGCGTGCTGGAATCGCCCGAGGCCCTGAAGCGGTTGTCGGACGTCGGCGCCACGACGGGGGCCGAGGTTATGGCCTCGGGACCGCTGCGCCGAGCCGAACGCGGCGCGGGCCATTTTGAGCTGCCGCGCATCCCCTACCCTGTCGACGATGCGCTGAACGTGTTGTCACGGTTCCGCCGCGCCGTGCTGATCGAGGCGCTGCCCCCCGTGGCCTTCTTCGCCTATCCCGACCGGCCCAGCCTGCTCTTGCCCAAAGATTGCGACGTGCTGCCGCTGGCTGATTTCGATCAGGATGGCCCCGCTGCCGTCTTGGCGCTCGCCGAGGAGATCGGCGCCAAACGCCGACCGCTCCCCGCCACCACGCCCTGCGAGCCGCCGGCCTCGGGGCCGATGGACGACGCGGCGCTTTCGACCGCTATCGCGGCGGCCCTGCCAGAGGGTGCCATCGTGGTGGACGAAAGCCTGACTAGCGCTAATTCGGTGGCTGCGCGTTCGACCGGGGCCCCGCCGATGTCCTGGCTGGCGATCACTGGCGGGGCCATTGGCATAGGTATCCCGCTGGCCACCGGCGCCGCCGTCGCCTGCCGCGACCGCCCAGTGATCAGTTTGCAAGCGGACGGTTCGGCCATGTACACGCTCCAAGCGCTCTGGACCCAAGCGCGCGAGGAATTGAACGTGACCACGATCATCTTCGCCAATCACGGTTACCAGATCCTGAAGCACGAGCTTTTCAAGGTCGGCGCGAACCCCGGGCCCGAGGCGCTGAACATGCTGGAACTGAACCGCCCGGAGCTGAACTTCGTCGAGCTTGCCCGCGGCATGGGCGTGGCCGGCAAGCGCGTCACCGATCCGCGAGATCTCTACGAGACGATCAGGAACGTGAGCACGGAGCCGGGGCCGTTCCTGATCGAGGTCATGCTCTGATGCCGGCGAAGGGCGCTAGACACGCCTAGCCAAGGACAGCCTCTTCTCAGTTGGCTCAACCTTCCCGCGCTTCATCCAAGAAATAGGCGATTTGACCTGCCCCCCCCGGGAACGCCCTCGCTTTGGTGTAGAGTCTGCTTACCTGAAGGCCCACCGTACCGCGACCAGTTTGGGCGTCAAAAAAGGGGGCGCGGACGCCTGATCGGTCGCACCAAGGGCGGCATGAACACCAAGTTGCATGCCATCTGCGATAGCCAGGGCCGCCCGCTGAACCTGTTCGTCACCGCCGGTCAGGTCAGCGATTACATTGGCGCACGAGCATTGCTAAACAGCCTGCCGGATGTCGATTGGTTCCGGGAAGCGTTGAAAGACAAAGGGATACGCGCCTGCATCCCTGGCCGGAAGCAGCGGAAGAAACCGGTAAAGTACGACAAGCGTCGGTACAAACGCCGGAACCGGATCGAGATCATGTTCGGCAGGCTCAAGGATTGGCGGCGTGTGGCAACCCGCTACGATAGGTGCCCGAAGGTCTTCCTGTCAGCCATCGCCCTCGCAGCACTCGTCATCTACTGGCTATGAGATACCGTAACGGGGCCTGCGCTGCGACCTGCCCGTTACCGTTGTCATACCGAGGGCAATCTGGCGCCATTCCCGTATTGGATCCATCTGTGGGACTGCGGAATGAAGCTGTTTGTCGGACTGGACGTGTCGCTGGAGAAGACCGCGATCTGCGTCATCAGCGAGCATGGGAAGATCGTGAGAGAGGCGCAGGCGGCCAGCGAGCCGGAGGCGCTGGCGCGCTGGATTGGGCACTTGGAGGGCACCATCGCGGTCGTCGGTCTCGAAGCCGGCCCCCTGTCGCAATGGCTGCATCGTGGCATGACCGAGGCGGGCCTGAGTGTGGTGCTGATGGAGACCCGGCAGGTGAAGGGTGCCCTGAAGGCGATGCCGATCAAGACGGACCGACGGGATGCCGAGGGCATTGCGCGCCTGCTTCATCTCGGCTGGTTCCGGCCCGTCCATTGCAAATCCGTCTCGGCGCAGGAAGTGCGGGCTCTGCTCAGTGCCCGCAAAGCCGTGCAGCAGGGCTTTATCACTCTGGAGCTGTCATTGCGTGGACTGCTGCGGAACTTCGGGCTGAAGGTCGGCGCGATCTCCCGCGGCAGGTTCGAGCACCGCATCCGAGAGCTGACGGTAGACAACCCGATGCTGTTCGCCGCGACCGAGCCGATGCTGCGAGCGCGGGCATCCCTTCGACAGGAGCTTGCAGGATTGGAACGCCGGGTCCGTCAGTTGGCGCAAGACGACCCTGTCTGTCGCCGTCTGATGTCGATGCCGGGCGTGGGCGCGGTCGTGGCGCTGACCTACCGTTCCGCAGTTGATGACCCCTCGCGGTTCACGTCGTCGAAGAAGGTCGGGCCATGGGTCGGCCTCACGCCTTCACGCAACCAGTCAGGCGAACGCGACATCTCCGGCGGGATCACCAAAGCAGGGGACGTCAACCTGCGGCGTGCGCTGTGCCAGGCGGCGACGGTCATGATGCATCGTGGTCGCTCGACGTGGCTGAGAACATGGGCAGTGCAGGTCGCGCGCCGTCGTGGCGCAAAACGGGCCATGGTCGCCCTTGCCCGGCGCATCAGCGTGATCCTGCACCGGATATGGACTGACGGCACAACCTTCCGATCCGAGATTGAGGTTCCGCAAGCAGCCTGATCGGCCAAGCGCTTCACCGTCGCCTGCCTGACCGCAGGCCTTCCAGGTCCCCATGGGACGCGGTTCCGATGATGTCGTGGTCAGGACTGTTGCCGAACCACATCGAGCACGCCAATGAGATGGGCACATCGGACCTGCATTGAACCAGCATCATGTTGGCGGCCTGCGCGCCGACCACGGACCGAAGCATGCACCCAGGTTGCCTCAGACGAAGTTGGCTGTGCCAGACGTGCGACGATCATAACAAACCTGAAACCGCCAATTCGCGGACGACGGCGCATGCGTGAAATGGCTTGACTGAGACGACCCCGTTACCGAAGTCCTGAACCTAGAATGAAGTGTTCCGGAACCTTGGTGTTATTAATTGGAGGAGTATCGACCGCCCTGTCAAATACGAGCAAAAGCCACCCGGATAAACAACCCCAACAAGACCAGAAGGCCACGCGTAACAAATTGAATTAATTGCGAGAATTTTAGCGCCGAGCGTATACAGAACTCCGTTTGGCGCAAGCTACTGCTTCATTTTGCGCATATATTCGCTGTCATTGGAATTGATCTCTGGCAATACGCTGGCGACCCCGGAAGGAATCGAACCCTCAACCTTGGACTTAGAAGGTCCCTGCTCTATCCAGTTGAGCTACGGGGCCGCGCGACCGCCTGATGGCGTAAAACGGGCCGCGGCGCAACGGAAAACGCCCGGATCGGCGCTCTAGCGATGCTGAAAGAGCGGCTTGCGGTTTTGCAGATGCCGCACGGCGAGTCTTCTGCCCATACGTCCCGAAGCGAGGGTCCGCGCGGGCGGGCGCTCCTGCATCTGGCGCAGTTCGGGACACAGCGCGAAGATCTCGGCCAGCGCGGCCGGATCGGTCGAGCCCGGCAACTGGTGCGGGGTGCGCAGCGACTCGGCCCATGCCCCGTTCGCGCGCAGGATCTGATGCGCATCAAGCAGAAGATGGACATAGTCGATCCGCGTAACATCATCGGCGATGTCGATGCCCGGCAGCTGACAAAGCTGACGCGCCGTGACCAGCACCTCGGCAGCGCCGAAGATCCGCTCGGCGATCCGCGAGCGCACGAGGATGCGGTGCTGCTGCGAAACCAGAAGATCGGCGCATGGCGTGTCCGGACCAAGCGCACCGGCGCGGATGCGGATGGGAAGCATCTCGGGCGCAGCGGCCAGCCGCGACGCGTCCTCCGGCTGCCGCCCGACCCAGCGAAGCGGCTGCGGCCCGTCATCCAGCGTCACGATCTGCATGCCCCGGCAAAGCTGATCGGCCCGCATCTCTCCGCGGGTGGTGAGGATCAGCGCGTCCCCCCCGATACGTGCCGCGTCTGAATGGGCAAGGGTCAGAGCATGCTGCGGGGGCGCCTCTTGTGCCGAAGGTGGCGGGACCGGCACGGGGTCGCAGCCGGTCAGCAGCCAATCAGCGGAGCGCGATCTGCTGGCGTTATCCATCGGCCCATTCCTACGCGTCGCAACTTTCTGAGTTCGGAAACGCCAAACCCCGCACCAGACCTGCGGACGATGGCGGCGCTTTTCCGTTTGCCGAGCGTCAGGCTAGAACCGCCAAATTCAGCATACAATATGAAGATTCATGTTACGACGTGACGTCGTTACAGCCGCGCTCAGGCAGGGCTGCATATCTGGCACTGGGGCACGACGCTCTAGCCGGATAGCGCCTCGCCCTTCGCAGAGATTTCGAGCCGCATGAAAAGACTCATCGGATCTTCATCGTAACTTCCGAAAGGCCCGCAAGCCGCAAACCCGGCCCGCCCGTAAAACGCCCGCGCCGGGGCAAAGCTGGGTTGCGCACCTGTCTCCAGACAAATCGCGGTTGCGCCCATGCCGCGGGCCGCGTCGATCAGCGCGCCGAGCATGTGCCGCGCCGCGCCGCTGGCGCGCGCCTCTTCCAGCACATGCATGGATTTCAACTCGACCGTGCCATCGCCAAGCGACTTCAGCGCCCCCATCGCCAGCGGAGCCTCCTCACCGCGCAATATGAGGAAACGGATACCCGGCGCGGCCAGATCGGCGCGATCCATCATATGCATGGATTCCGGCGGCGTGTCGGCGTGGCAGAATTCGCTGTGGCGCGCAAACAGCAGGTCCAGTTCCGGATCACGCGGATCGGCAGCCTCGACGCTGAATCTGTTCAAGATCAATGCGTCCAGGGCGCGCGCCGGTCGGTCGCGAAGTTTTCGCCATAGCCGCGCGGGCGGATATTCTGGCCGCGCTTATGCGGCTCGGCGACGACATAATCCAGACCACGCTCGCGCGCATAGGCCTCTGCCTCTTCCCGGGTCGGAAAGCGCAGCCGCACCTGCGATTGCGTATCGTCCGAGCTGGTCCAGCCCATCAGCGGGTCAATGTCGCGCTTATCCGCCTGCGGAAAGTCCAGCACCCAATCGCGGGTGCGAGCCATGCCGGACTGCATAGCGTTACGGGCGGGCTGATAGATACGGACGCGCATCGCAGTATTCCTATGGCTTTGGGCGCTTTCGTTATCCGACAGTCTTGCCCGGCGCGCAAGTCCCCGAACCCGCCACAGCGCGGGCGCGCAGGAACGAAGCATTCAGCTTTGCGTTGAACCGCTACGGCGCGCGAAACGCGATTTCACCATGGCGCACCGATGCAACTCATCATCTCTTGCGGAGAACGAGAAATGCACTTCAAATCAGAATTTTATGCGACGATCCTGGCAGCATTGATGGCCTCGGGCGCGGCAATGGCGCAGGAAACGTCATCCGATGCGGCAACCTCGGAGGTCCCCGAGGAAGGGTCGATGCCCGCCGAAACCACACCGGAGGGCGACACCGCCGACAGCGGCGATGCGTCCGGCGATGCAGCGGAAGCCGCCGATGCGAGCGCTGACGGATCCGGCGACAGACAAGACGCCGAGACCGAAAACTCCGAGACCGAAAGCCCAGAGACCGAGGATAGCGGCACCGAGGGCCAGAGCACCGCTTCCGAGGCCACCGCAAGCGCCGAACCGGCGCTCTCCGCGACGATCTCTGATGCCGAGGGCGCGCAGGTCGGATCGGTCGAGCTTGTTTTCGCCGCGTCGGGGCTTGCCGTGGTCGATATCTCGTTCAGCGGCGTCGAGCCCGGCACGCATGGCGTGCATTTCCACGAAACCGGCCAATGTGAAGCGCCGTTCGATTCCGCCGGCGACCATCTGGCCGGAGACATGGAACACGGCGTGTTGAACGCGGGCGGCCCGCATCCGGGCGACCTGCCGAATATCACCGTGCCAGAGAGTGGCGAGATCTCGGTGACCTATTTCGTCCCGAACCTCACCTCTGATCTGGTGAATGATGGCGACGGCACCGCATTCATGATTCACAGCGCGGCGGATGACTATCGGTCGCAACCCAGCGGCGACGCGGGGGACCGGCTCGGATGCGCGGTAATCGCCGAAGCAGGATGAGGGGTTGAACTTTCGCGGCGAGAGCCGATCTGCTAGGTGAACACAACCGGAACTCTCGCCGCGAGCCTCAGATGGGTCACAACAACACCAACGCGCCGGTCGCGCGCTTTCCCGAAGTTACCCGCCCCAAGCTGGAAGGCGGGCGGCGCTTTGTCATGCAGACCGAGTTTCAGCCGGCAGGCGATCAGCCGACCGCCATTGCCGAGCTGTCTCAGGGTGTGCGTGACAACGAGCGCGATCAGGTGCTGCTTGGCGCCACCGGCACCGGCAAGACCTACACCATGGCCAAGGTGATCGAAGAGACACAGCGCCCGGCGATCATCCTCGCGCCCAACAAGACGCTTGCGGCGCAATTATACGGCGAATTCAAGGGGTTCTTCCCCGATAATGCCGTGGAATATTTCGTTTCCTACTATGATTACTATCAGCCCGAGGCCTATGTCCCGCGCTCCGATACCTATATCGAGAAGGAATCCCAGATCAACGAGGCCATCGACCGGATGCGCCATTCCGCGACGCGGGCGCTTCTGGAACGTGATGATGTGATCATCGTTGCCTCGGTCTCCTGCATCTACGGTATCGGCTCGGTCGAGACATATTCGGCGATGACCCAGGACATGGTCGTGGGCGAGATGTATGATCAGCGCGAATTCATCGGTCAGCTGGTCGCGCAGCAATATCGGCGGCTCGATGCGGCGTTTCAGCGCGGCGGCTTCCGGGTGCGCGGCGACGTGATCGAGCTTTGGCCGGCGCACCTGGAAGACCGCGCCTGGCGCTTTGACTTCTTTGGGCCAGAGCTTGAAAAGATTACGGAATTCGATCCGCTGACCGGCGCAAAAGCGGATGAGTTCAAGCAGATCCGCATCTATGCGAACAGCCATTACGTCACCCCGCGCCCAACGATGCAGACCGCGATCAAGGGCATCAAGCAAGAGCTCAGGACACGGCTGGAACAGCTGAACGACGAAGGCAAACTGCTCGAGGCGCAGCGGCTGGAACAGCGGACGAATTTCGATCTCGAGATGCTCGAGGCGACCGGCGTCTGCAACGGGATCGAGAATTACTCGCGCTATCTCACCGGCCGCTCGCCGGGCGAGCCACCCCCGACGCTTTTCGAGTTCATCCCGGATAACGCCATTGTTTTCGCGGATGAATCCCATGTCAGCGTGCCGCAGATCGGCGGCATGTATCGCGGCGACTACCGGCGCAAGTTCACGCTGGCCGAACACGGGTTCCGCCTGCCCTCCTGCATGGATAACCGGCCGCTGAAATTCGAGGAATGGGACGCGATGCGGACCCAGTCGATCTTCGTCTCGGCTACGCCCAAGGACTGGGAACTGGACCAGACCGGCGGCGTCTTCACCGAACAGGTGATCCGCCCGACCGGACTTCTTGACCCGCAGGTCGAAATCCGCCCGGTCGAGATGCAGGTGGACGACCTGCTGGACGAGGTGCGCAAGGTGACTGCCAACGGGATGCGCACACTGGTCACGACGCTGACCAAGCGCATGGCCGAGGATCTGACCGAATATCTGCACGAGCAGGGGATCAAGGTCCGCTATATGCATTCCGACATCGATACGATCGAGCGGATCGAGATCCTGCGCGATCTTCGTCTTGGCGCCTTCGATGTGCTGGTTGGCATCAACTTGTTGCGCGAAGGCCTTGATATTCCTGAATGTGGACTGGTGGCGATCCTCGATGCCGACAAGGAAGGCTTCCTGCGGTCAGAGACTTCGCTGATCCAGACCATTGGCCGCGCGGCGCGCAACGCCGATGGGCGCGTCATCATGTATGCCGACAACATGACCGGCAGCATGGAGCGTGCCATTGCCGAGACAGAGCGTCGCCGGGCCAAGCAGATCGCCTATAACGAGGAACACGGCATCACGCCGCAGACGGTGCGCAAGAATGTCGAGGATGTGCTGGCCGGGCTGTGGCAGGGCGACACGGACCAGTCGCGGATCACGACCAAGGTGGACAAGCCGATGGTCGGCGCGAATCTGGCCGCTCATCTCGATGCGCTGCGGGCGCAGATGCGCAAGGCTGCCGAGAATCTGGAATTCGAGGAAGCCGCGCGGCTGCGTGATGAGGTGAAGCGGCTCGAAGCGGTGGATCTCGCCGTGGCAGACGACCCGATGGCGCGGCAATCCGCGATCGAAGAGGCGACGGAGGCCGCGCTGAGCAGTTCGGGCCGCTCAACCGCCGGTCGCGCCGGTCAGCGCGGCGGCAACAAGAGGTCGAAGCGGCGGCGTTAGACGCGGATTATCTGCGCTGAATCAGTGTGTTAAACGCCAAAGATGAGGTTTTCAGCCGCAGCTGACACGCTCGATGAAGCCCTTATCGTCAACAAAGAGATTAAGCCGCGCCGGGTTGATCTCTTCGGCCGTGGTGGCTCCGGGCTGGATAATCCGATGAGGCAGGCTGCGCGGCAGTGTGACCGCCCCGACATTGGTGCCGACGAGTGTTTCGTAGCCGGGACCGCAGCGCGGTGGCAGCTCGCTTTCCGGGAGGGAAGGCGTGCAACCCATGAACAGAGCGGCGGCGGGAAGAGTCAGCAAGGGGCGCATGAACAGATCCTTTCCCGGCCAGCAGATCGCAGCGTGATGCCGCGGTCAAGCAGGCTGGCGCAGAGGTGATCCGACGTGATCCCCCTGCCATGGCGGACAGCTTGGGCCGCGTCGCAATCGCTTATCCGCAGTTGACATCGACCAATGTGCCGTGGCGATCATATTCGAAGTTCAGCCGCGACGGATAGTAATCCAGAGTCACCACGTTGATCGAGCCATCCTCGTTGACGACCGGATCGGTACGGTAGTGCCGGAAGACGGTGCCTGCAGGCAGGGTGATTTGCGGCGATCTCTGCCCGATATATTGCTGATACTGATCGGCTGTGCAGGCCGCTTCTTCGTTGGCCAGCGGATTGCTGACCTCCTGCTCTTCCGGCATCGGCTCACAGCCCATCAGCGTGAGCGGAAGGGCAATGAAAGACCATTTTTTCATCGAGACCATTCGACCTTACTCCATCCCCTCAATGGAAGACACGCCACGTCACGCGGGGGAACACATGCCATGGCCTTTAGAACCGGCGCTTAATCGCAAAGACGGATCACCTCGTCGGCAAGGCGCGCCAGCTCGTCGCGTGCGGGGCGGGCATCGCTGCGCTCGCGGACCGAGAGCCCCAGCCCGAGCGTCTCGGCATAGGCGACCCGATTGCCGATCTGAGCCTGCGCCAGCTCGGCCCCGAGCGCGGCGGCGTTTTCCGCCACCTCCGCACCGAGCCGTGTGTTGGGCCGCGCCCGGTTCAGCACCACGAGAACCGGCGCCTTTTCGCGCCGCGCCAGGTCCAGAACCCCCTCGGTCGCCCAAAGATCGACCTGGCTCGATGCGACGGGCACGACCACCAGATCGGCCACGCGCAGCGCCGGTCGCAGATCGCTGTCGATCTTGGGCGGCGTGTCGATGATGACGATGTCGAAGCGCTTTTTCAGCTTCTCGCTCTCATAGGACGCACCCCAGGCCGATGAGGTCGAGAACTCCATCCCGTCATCCTCGCCCAGACGCTCCATCCGCTCGATGAACCAGCGGCCGAGACTGCCCTGCGGATCGGTATCCACAAGCGCCACGCTGAGCCCCCGCGCCCTCATCTCGATGGCGAGATTCGCGGTGAGCGTGGTCTTGCCCGAGCCACCCTTCTGTTGCGCGACGGTGATGATGCGTCCGGCCATTCTGCCCCCTGTTTCTGCCCTGCGGCGATCCTAGCGGCGGCGTTGCGGCTTTGCACGGGGTTTCTGCGTCTGCATCATTGCCCGAACACGCCCTGCACCTCGTACATGACCGGCTCGAAGCTGCGGCAGAGACCGTGGATGACCCGGTTGCGCTCGCGCATCTCCTGAGTGCGCAGCATCGCCTGGTAATCGCCCCGCGTTTCCCATTGCGAATAGGTGGCGATGCGGGTCTGGGCGTCGTTCAGATGCACCGCGCCCCCGATGAAGCCGGGTTGCTGGCTGATGACCTTGTCCCAGGCATCGGTGAGCGCGTCCAGAACGTCATGGGCAGTGCCCGGCGTGACATCGAAGGTGGTGATGACGGTCTGGCCATCGAAATCGCTGCGAATCTGGGGCATGTCCCTCTCCTTGCCTTGATGCGGGTCAGCCTGCCACGGATCGGGGCCGCGGCAAAGCGGCTTGCGGGGTGGCGCAGGATCGATCAACATCGCATCGCAACCAGACGGAGCAGCGGATGATCCCGGTATTTGACGGCCATAACGATTTCCTGCAACGCCTGCTTTCCGAGGGCGCCGACCCGCTCGCAATCTGGGTCGAGGGTGACGGCAGCGGCCATATCGACCTGCCCCGGCTGCGTCAGGGCGGCATGTTCGGCGGGTTCTTCGCGCTATGGGCACCCTCGCCCCCCGATCCCGACGGGATCGACTGGCAGGAGCAGCAAGAGCGCCCGCCCTATGCGGTGCCACTGGCCGAGCCGATCGACACCGATGCCGCCACGGCGCATATGCTGCGGCTGACCGCAAAGCTCACCGCGCTGGAACGTCATGGCAGCCTGTCCATCTGCCGCAATGTGGACGAGATCCTCGCCGCCAAGGAAGAGGGCCGTATCGCCGCGATCCTTCATATGGAGGGGGTAGAGGGCATCGCCGATCTCGACATGCTGCATCTGTGGCACCGGATGGGGCTGCGTTCGCTGGGGCCGGTCTGGTCGCGGCGCAATGACTATGGGTTCGGGGTGCCGTTCGAGTTCCCCGGCAGTCCCGATAGCGGGCCGGGTCTGACCGATGCGGGGAAGGATCTGATCGCGGAATGCGACAGGCTGCGCATTCTCGTCGATCTGGCGCATCTGAACGCGAAAGGCGTCGAAGACGTCGCGCGGATCAGCAATGCACCGCTGGTCAGCACCCATTCAGGCGCTCACGCAGTCAGCGCATCGACCCGCAACCTGACCGATGCGCAGCTTGAGGTGATTGCAGGCACGGATGGCCTCGTCGGGCTGAACTTTGCCGCAGGATTCATCCGCGAGGATGGGTGCCGCCTGCCCTTTGACGGCTTCGACCCCTATCTGAGGCATCTCGACCATCTCATTGATCGCCTTGGCGAAAACGGCGTCGCGCTCGGCTCGGATTTCGATGGCGCGCAGATGCCGCATGATCTTTCCGACGCCGCCGCCCTGCCCGCGCTGATCTCGGCGATGCGGGCCCATGGCTATGGCGAAATGCTGATCGAAAAGATCGCCTGGCGGAACTGGATGGATCTGCTCAGGCGGAGCTGGGAGCGGTAAGCGCCGCCAGGACCGTCTCCAGCGCTTCTCGCGGCAGCATCACCAGCATATTCCCGTCGATCGTCAGACGCACCGGGCCGGTGACCTCGTTCGAGGTGCCGACGCGGCCATCGGTCGTAAACCCGATCCCGTCAATGGGCCAGCGAAGCCCCTCGCTGCGGCCACGCGACGCCCCCATGGGAAACAGCGATACCCTGCTGCCCGTGGGCAGTCGCAGCATGAGATCGGGCGGGGCGAGAAAGGCGATATCCTCGGCGGCGAGCATGATGCAGGGCGGAGACGGGTGGCGCGTCATCACGTTCAGCGCCGCCAGCGTATGATCCAAGCGCCGCCCGGAAAACCCGACCGCGATGACATATCGGGCGGAGATGCGGCTCAGCGCCTTGCCGAAATCGGTGCTGTCCTGTTCGGCGATATGGGCAAGCCGGTCGGGTCCCAGCCTCGCGCGCGCGCTCTGCGAGATCGAATCGAAATCGCCGATGGCAAGCTCTGGCCAGTGACCCAGATCAAGCGCGGCATCGGCCCCGCCATCCGCCGCCACCAGATGCGGGGCATTAGACAAGGCCAGCGCCAGATCTTCTGCCGTGACCGCCCCGCCACCGATCAGCGTGACACCGCTTGCCGCCCGGACCAGCGCCGCGCTCACCCTTCGTCCTTGCCGATTCCGGTGAAAACGCGCTTGAACGGCAGCGCCCAGACGATGCCGAGCGCCACGAAAAGCAGCAGCTCGGCCCAGATCGGCAGCCGCCCGAAGCTGTCATTCACCCAGGCCGAGAGCATCCAGGCGACGACGATATAGCCCGGCAATCCCAGCACGAGGAGCAACAGCGACAGCCGCTTGCGGGTCTTGAGATTCATTTGCTCTTCCTTCCGGCCATCTTGACGGCCCCTGCGCGCGTCCCCTGCACCCCGTCCCGATGCGCCGGCGACTTCGGCCGGAACATGCGGTGCGACGGGCCCACTCAATCCGCGAAAGGATCGGTGACGAGGATGGTATCATCGCGCTCTGGACTGGTCGACAGCAGCGCCACCGGGCACTGGATCAGCTCTTCGACGCGGCGCACATATTTGATCGCGGCGGCGGGCAGATCGGCCCAGCTTCGGGCGCCCTCGGTCGATTCAGACCATCCGGGCAGTTCCTCATAGACCGGCTTCACCCTGGCCTGAAGCGCGGCGGCGGTCGGCAGATAATCATAGACCTCGCCGTCGATCTCGTAGCCGACGCAGATCTTCAGCGTCTCGAAACCGTCCAGCACATCCAGCTTGGTCAGCGCGATGCCGTTCACCCCGCTGATCGCGCAGGTCTGGCGCACCAGAACCGCATCGAACCAGCCACAGCGCCGCTTGCGCCCGGTGACGGTGCCGAATTCGTGGCCCCGCTCGCCAAGGCGCTGACCGTCCGCATCGTCCAGCTCGGTCGGGAACGGGCCTTCGCCGACGCGGGTGGTATAGGCCTTCACGATGCCCAGAACGAAGTCGATGGCGCTCGGGCCAAGCCCGGTGCCGGTGGCGGCCATGCCCGACATGGTGGTCGAGCTGGTGACATAGGGATAAGTGCCGAAATCGATGTCCAGCAGACTGCCCTGCGCGCCTTCGAAAAGGATGCGCTTGCCGCTCTTGCGGGCATCGTTCAGCAATTTCCACACCGGGGCGGCATAGGGCAGCAGCTTCGGCGCGATCTCGGTCAGCTGAGCCTTCAGCGCCGCGCGGTCGATAGGCGCCGCGCCGAGCCCCTTGCGCAGCGCATCGTGATGGGCCAGCAACCGGTCAAGCCGCGCGTCAAGCGTCTCGTCATCGCCCAGATCGGCCAGCCGGATCGAGCGGCGCCCGACCTTGTCCTCGTAGGCCGGGCCGATGCCGCGTCCGGTGGTGCCGATCTTTGCCGCACCCGCGGCCTCTTCGCGCAGCTTGTCGAGATCCTGATGCAGCGGCAGGATCAGCGGGGTATTTTCCGCAATGATGAGATTATCCGTGGTGATGCGCACGCCCTGCCCGGCCAGCTTGTCGATCTCGGCGAAAAGCGACCACGGGTCCAGCACAACGCCATTGCCGATCACCGCCAGCTTGTCCTGACGCACGATACCCGATGGCAGCAGCGACAGCTTATAGACCTGGTCGCCGATGACGAGCGTGTGGCCGGCATTATGGCCGCCCTGGAAGCGGGCGATGATCTCGGCCCGTTCGGACAGCCAGTCCACGATCTTGCCCTTGCCCTCGTCGCCCCACTGCGCGCCGACAACCACCACATTCGCCATGTTGCGTTCCTTCCGGGTCATGAATGCCGCCGCCGGTATAGTCGCGCAGCGGCGGCGGGGAAAGCGTATTTCCGGGCGGAAATCACCCCACGGCTAGGCCCCAGGCGCAATGCTGCCTTGCAGCATTGTCGGTGGTCATGCCTGACCATGTTGCCCTAACCTGCCAACAAGGGAGGAAACCGTTCGAACGATATTGAGAGGGTTTCCGAATGACCATCGACAACAGCACCAGAAGCCTTGACCTTCGCGGCCGTCTTTCCGCCATCCTGTCGCGCGGCTGGAACATGATCGAGCAGATCATGCGTACAAATGCCCGCTGCCAGGAGATCGAGGCGCTTCAGGCCAAAACCGACAAAGAGCTTGCCGCGCTCGGCATCACCCGCGACCAGATCGCACTATATGTCTTCCGCGACAAAGCCTGGATCTGACCGGCGCGGGCACGGGATCATGATCAGCGCCCTGTGACACCCGAATACCGCCCGCCGGACGCCTACCGGCGGGCATCTTCCGTTCCGGCGCCGACAGAGGGGGCTCTGCCCCCGCACGGCGCTGCGCGCCGCGCCCCCCCGAGGTATTTCATCGCACCGAAGATGAGCCGCACGCACCCTGCGCGGGCGCTCATCCCGGCAGGGTGCGGCATCTTCGGTGGCGGTCATCGGCACCTCTGCCTGTACCGCTCTGCCAGTCTCGAGCGCAAAGCTTAGGATTCGGTTAGCGGGATCTTCGGTGCGCGAAATACCTCGGGGGAGCGGCGCAGCCGCAGGGGGCAGAGCCCCCTTCCCGGCTCAGCCTGCTTCAAGAACCCGCTCGGCCGCGGCAATGGCCGCATCCGCCGCATCCAGCGACGGCGCACCACCCTGAGCCCGGTCGGGACGGCCGCCGCCGCCCTTGCCACCAAGTGCCTCGGTTGCGGCCTGGACCAGCGACACCGCCGAAATCCGGTCGGTCAGATCCTGCGTGACACCTGCCGCCACAGCCGCCTTGCCCCCGGCCTCGGCCATCAGCAGCACCGCGCCGGAACCCAGCTTCTGCTTCATCTCCTCGATCAGCGGGGCGAGTTCCTTGCCGGTGACGCCCTCGACGCGGCGGCCGATGAACTTGATGCCCGCGACCTCTTTCGCGTCATCCGCGCCGCCGCCGATGGCCATCTGGCGCTTCAGCGTGGCCAGTTCGCGTTCCAGGGCCTTGCGCTCATCCGAGAGCGCCTTGACCTTGTTGACCACATCCCCCGACTGCGCCTTCAGCAGCCCGGCGATCTCTCCGAGCTGCGCGTCCGAGTTGCGGAGCTGTTCCAGCGCCGCCTGCCCGGTCAGCGCCTCGATCCGACGGACACCGGCCGAGGATGCGGAATCGCTCAGCAGCATGAACATGCCGATATCGCCCGTGCGCGCGACATGGGTCCCGCCGCAAAGTTCCAGCGAGTAGGTCTCGCGATCCGTGCCCTTGCCGGAATTGGACTGTTTGCCCATCGAGACGACGCGCACCTCATCGCCGTATTTCTCGCCGAACAGCGCCTGCGCGCCGATCTCGCGCGCGTCGTCCGGGGTCATGATGCGGGTTTCCACCGCCGCGTTCTGGCGAATGAACCCGTTCACCTCGGCCTCGATCTTCCCGATCTCGTCGGGCGTCACCGCATGGTTATGGCTGAAATCGAAGCGCAGCCGGTCCGGCGCGTTCAAGGATCCCCGCTGCGCGACATGATCGCCCAGATGGCGGCGCAGCGCCTCGTGCAGCAGATGGGTGGCCGAGTGGTTCGCCCGGATCGCGCCGCGCCGGTCGTGATCGACCTCCAGCTTCGCGGCCTGTCCCCGGCTGATCTGGCCCATCGTGACCTCGCCGATATGGATGAACACGCCGCCGGATTTCTTCGTGTCGGAAATCCGCGCCATGCCGGTCTCGGTCTGCACCGTGCCGGTATCGCCGACCTGACCGCCCGCCTCGGCATAGAAGGGCGACTGGTTCACCACGATCTGGACCGCTTCACCCTGCTGGGCGGTCTCGATCTCGGCCCCGTCGCGGACCAGAGACAGCACCTGCCCCTCGGCCTCTTCGCTGTCATAGCCGAGGAATTCCGTGGCGCCGTGTTTCTCGCCCAGCTCGAACCAGATCGCGGCATCCTTGGTCTCGCCCGAACCGGCCCATGCGGCCCGCGCCTGCGCCTTCTGCTCGGCCATAGCCGCATCGAAACCCGCGATATCGACCGCCCGCCCCTGCTCGCGCAGCGCGTCCTGCGTGAGATCCAGCGGGAAGCCGTAAGTGTCATACAGCTTGAACGCCGCCTCGCCCGGCAGATCCTTGCCCTCGGGCAGCTTCGCCAATTCATCATCCAGCAGACGCAGACCGCGATCCAGCGTCTTGCGGAAGCGGGTTTCCTCGGACCGCAGCGAATCCTCGATCATCGGCTGAGCGCGGGACAGTTCGGGATAGGCCGCACCCATCTGGCGAACCAGCGACGGCACCAGCTTGTGCATCACCGGCTCCTGCACGCCCAGCATATGCGCGTGCCGCATCGCCCGGCGCATGATCCGGCGCAGAACATAGCCGCGCCCCTCATTGGACGGCATCACCCCATCGGCCAGCAGGAACGAGGTCGAGCGCAGATGATCCGCGATCACCCGGTGATGCACCTTGCCCGGTCCGTCCGGGTCCGAGTTCGTCGCATGGGCCGACGCCTCGATCAGCGCGCGCATCAGATCGGTGTCGTAATTGTCATGCTTGCCCTGCAACAGCGCGCCGATCCGTTCCAGCCCCATGCCGGTATCGATCGACTGCATGTCGAGTTCGCGCATCGAGCCGTCCTCGAACTGCTCGTTCTGCATGAAGACGAGGTTCCATATCTCGATGAAGCGGTCGCCATCCTCTTCCGCGCTGCCGGGAGGACCGCCCCAGATGTGGTCGCCATGATCGAAGAAGATTTCGGTGCAGGGGCCGCAGGGGCCGGTCGGGCCCATCTGCCAGAAATTGTCGCTGGTCGGGATGCGGATGATCTTGTCGTCGCTGAGACCTGCGACCTTTTTCCAGATCTCGGCCGCCTCGTCATCGGTGTGATAAACCGTGACCAGCAGCTTGTCCTTGGGGATGCCGAAATCCTTGGTCAGCAATTCCCAGGCAAAGGGGATCGCTTCGGATTTGAAATAGTCGCCGAAGCTGAAATTGCCGAGCATCTCGAAAAATGTGTGATGCCGCGCGGTATAACCGACATTGTCCAGATCGTTATGCTTGCCGCCCGCCCGCACGCATTTCTGCGACGAGGTCGCCCGCACATAATCGCGTTTCTCGACCCCGGTGAACAGATTCTTGAACTGCACCATGCCTGAATTGGCAAACATCAGCGTCGGGTCGTTCCGCGGCACGAGCGGCGAGGACGGCACGACCTCATGGCCGTTGCGCGCGAAGTAATCGAGAAAGGTCGAGCGGATATCGTTCAGGCTTGGCATTATGGTCCCTCGGGGCTGGTCGCCCCGATGTAAATGCGCGGGCGGGCCATGTCCACACGGGTTGCGTGCAAGCCGTGCCGGGCGCTGCTGCCCGGCCGGAAAGGATCGCGCCCGCCTGGGGTGGGCGGGCGCGGGGCTGCCGCTGCCGCGACAGCCAGGCCGGGTCGCTGCAGCGACCGGCCGTAACGATCTAAGCTCCGTCCCCGGCGCGCATCTCGCGCCGGCGCATCGGCATGGCGTCGATGATCTCGCGGAAGCGGGTCATCTCGACCGGGGCGCCCGACGAGAATTTTACTCCGCCATCCTTTCCGATCAGATAGACGCCAAAGCCCTGCGGGCCGAGCTTGTCACGAAGCGTGCCGCCCGCCTCCGGGTCGGTGTCGGTCAGGATCAGCATGTCGCGATCCGCCACCTCGGGCGCTGCGCTGGCGAAAATTTCCATCTGACGGCGGTAATCCGCGTCGTCTGCCGACTGCGCCATGACCACCACAGGCCGCGCCTCCCAGCGAAAATCCGCGAGATCGACCTCCGCCGCTTCTATCGGAGCAGCCTTGTTCTGCCGCCATTCCTTCAGGCTTGCCCCCATGGCGCCCCCACCGATCAGCGCCGCAGATGCGGCGATTGCAACCAAACATCTCATGGTCACGTTACGCGACACGATGTGCTGAAGTTGCAGCGAGGGCGCGAATTTCTTCGGGGTCAGCCCTCGATACGTGTGAAGTCGGCGATATTCCGCCCAGCTTCACGGATGCGGGACAGCAGGTTCAGACGGTTGCGCCGCACGATCTGGTTGTCGGTATTGACCTGCACCGCATCGAAAAACGCGTCAATCGGCGCGCGCAGGCCCGCAATCGCGGACATGGCGGCGGGGAAGTCTTCCTTGGCCACCGATGCTTTGATCGCCGGTTCGGCGGCGTCGAGCGCGGCAAACAGGGCGCGTTCCGCGTCGGTCTCGGCGAATTTCGGATCGGCCCCGAAGCTGTATTCGACGCCGTCCTTTTCCTCGGCCTGCGCCAGGATATTCGACGCCCGCTTGAGGCCCTGCGTCAGGTTCTGCCCGTCCTCGGTGCTGAGCATGTCGTTCATCGCCGTGGCCCGGTTGACGACCAGCACCAGATCGTCATTGCCGGGCTGCGCGAGCACCGCGTCGATGATGTCATGCCGGATGCCCTGATCGCGGAGATAGACCTTCAGGCGGTCATGAAGGAAGGCGAGGAGGTCGTCGGAGATGCTGCCGACGCGATCCTCGTCGGCAGCCGCGCCATGGCCCGGGCCGTGGCTCTTTCCGAAATCGCTCATCAACCCTGACGACAGAGCAGCACGCGCTGTCTTGCCAAGCTGAGAGCGCACCCCATTCGCCAGCACCAACCGAATAACCCCCAACGCCGCCCGCCGCAGCGCAAAGGGGTCCTTAGACCCCGTGGGCTTCTCATCAATCGCCCAGAACCCGGACAGCGTGTCGATCTTGTCGGCGAGCGCGACGGCAACCGAAACAGGCGCGTCCGGCACCTTGTCATTCGGCCCGAGCGGTGAGTAATGGTCCCGCGCGGCATCGGCGACCGCCGCGTCCTCTCCGGCCTCAAGCGCGTAATACCTGCCCATGATCCCCTGCAACTCCGGGAACTCGCCGACCATCTCGCTGCGCAGATCCAGCTTGGCCAGTTCGGCCGCGCGCGCCGCCTGATCCGGGTCGGCCCCGACCATCGGCGCGATCTCTCGTGCCAAGGCGGCGATCCGGGCCACGCGGTCCGCCTGCGATCCCAGCTTGTTGTGGAAGGTCACGGATTTCAGACCTTCGGCCCAATCGCCCATGCCCGCCTTCGCCACGCGCAGATCGTTTTCCCAGAAAAACGCCGCATCCGACAGCCGCGCAGCCAGCACACGCTGGTTCCCGGCAAGGATCGTCGCGCCGTCATCGGGTGTCTCGATATTGGCGACGGTGACGAAGCCCTCGATCCGGCCGGTCTTCGGATTGCGGGCCGAAAAGAATTTCTGATGTTCCTTCATCGAGGTCTGCAACACCTCGGGCGGCAGATCCAGAAACCGTTCCTCGATCTCGCCCATCAGCGGCACGGGCCATTCGACCAGGCCGGCAACCTCGGTCAGCAGGCCCTGATCCTCGACGATCTCCCAACCCCGGGCGAAGGCGAGATTGGCGGCTTCCTGCGCGATGGCCCCCTCACGCTCGGCGGTGTCGAGCATCACCTTGGCGCGGCGCAGCTTTATCGCGTAATCCTCGAAATTCGCGACGGAAAACGCATCCGGCGATAGAAAACGATGACCGCGGGTCGTGTCGCCCGAGGCGATGCCGTCCACCTGCAACGGCACGATCCGCGCACCGCTCTCATCCGAGAGAATGCATAGGATCGAATGCAGCGGACGCACCCAGCGCAGCGAACCCGCACCCCACCGCATGGATTTCGGCCAGGGGAAGTTGCGGATCGCGGCCGACAGCACCTCTGCCACGATCTCGGCCGCCGGACGGCCGGGCCGGTCGATCACGGCGAAATAGACCTTCCCCTTCTTGTCGTCGCGCAGTTCCAGCTGATCCTTGCTCAGCCCGGTCGAGCGCAGGAAACCCTCCAGCGCCTTTTCCGGGGCGTCGGCGCGCGGGCCTTTGCGTTCCTCTCGCTCAGGCTTCGAGGAATCCGTCAACCCCTCGACCGACAAGGCCAGACGGCGCGGGGTCGAAAACGCCCCGGCGCTCGCATAGGTCAGCCCGGCCTCGACCAGACCATTCGTGACCAGCTTCTTCAGCTCCTCACGGGCGCGGGCCTGCATCCGGGCGGGTATTTCCTCAGAGAAGAGTTCGATCAGCAAGTCGGGCATGTGTTATCCGTCTGTCGGTCCGGGCCGCAGGGCCGTTAAGCGTTCTTCTGGAATATCACGACGATGGCGCGGTATTCCTTGTTGGTTTTGCGCGTATTGAGCGGCGTCAGCAGCCGCCCCTGATCGCCGAAATTCCTGCTCAGCATCTCGACCAGGGCTTCCAGCGTGATACCGAACGGGTCCAGGGGATTTGCGGCCTCGGGCGATTGACCCTTGGTGTAATCCAGCAACATCACCCCGCCAGGGCGCAGCGCGTCGATCCAGGCCGCGAAGGCCTGTTCGGGCTTGAATGCGTGATCCCAGGAGTTCGAATAAACGAAATCCGCCTTGCCCGACCAATCGGGATTGATGTAATGGAAATCCCACTGGACCGTGTTGGGGAACTGGCTGGCAGTGTCCGAAATCTCGGTCCCGATCACCTCGGCCCCGGCGCCCAGCGCATCGCGGAACCAGCCCTGTTCGGCGCCGCGCCGTGTGCCGTGACAGATGCCAAATCCGATCCGGCCCAGCTTTTCTGACAGATAAGCCGAAAGGATGTCGATATGGGACCGCTTGACGAATTGCGCGCGCAGCTTGGCCTTGTTGCCGGCTGTCTGCACCATGCGATAGGTGTCGTAATCGGGATACTGGAACAGCACATAGCCGTCCTGTTCCAGCTTTTCCTCGCCCGCCAGCGCTTTCGCATCGACGACGGCCTGCTTGAATTTTCCCAGTTTTTTCTTGTCGTCCATCCCTGTCAACCTGCTTGCAGGCCCCTCATCCGTCATTCCATCACGCCGCGCTCGGGCGTCTTATCATTGATCTGGTGCCAGCCGAAGACGCGCCCGTCGGGGTAGACTGCAAGGATACGGTCCACATCGGGCGCAATTTCGGATCGCGCGAGCCATGCGCCGGCGGCGCCGGTTTCAAGGTCGTGGCCGATCTGTTCGGCATCGAAACAGTCGAACCAGCCGGGGCCGTAGGTCGGTGTGGCATCCGGGAAAGGCGTGGCATTTGCGGGCAGCGGCGCGGTCAGCCGGGCGCAGGCCCGCCAGCGATGCGGGGCGCTGCTGCCGTCGATGGCGCGAATGTCCTGGGCTGCCAGCGGCACGGGCGCGCCATCCACAACGGCAGTCAACTCGACCTCTGCCGGGTCGAGTTCGTCGTAATAGGCATAGTTCTGCGTATACCAGACCCCGATCCCGGCCGCGACGCCGCACAGCACCAGCCCGCCGGCCATCAGCTTCCCTGCGGTGATGTTCATGCCACGTCCTGCGCAAGCGGGGTCTGCATGAAGAGATCGGCACATTTCTTGGTGAGCGCCCTCACCCGGCGGATATAATCGGCGCGTTCCGTGACCGAGATCACCCCGCGCGCATCCAGCAGGTTGAACACATGGCTGGCCTTGATCGCCTGATCATAGGCCGGATGCGCCATCAGGATGCGGCGCCCGGCGCTGTCCTCTTCGGCGGCGGTGACGATCCGCTCGCATTCCGCCTCGGCATCCCTGAAATGCTGGAACAGCGTTTCGGTATCGGCCACCTCGAAATTCCAGCGGGAATATTCTTCCTCGGTCTGGCGGAAGATGTCGCCATATGTCAGCGGGATCGGGCTGTCGGGATCGTTGAACGGCATGCCCATCACATGCTCGGCACCCAGCACATACATCGCCAGACGCTCTAGCCCATAGGTCAGCTCGCCCGAGACCGGCGCGCAGTCATAGCCCGCGACCTGCTGGAAATAGGTGAACTGGCTGACCTCCATCCCGTCGCACCAGACCTCCCAGCCCAGCCCCCAGGCACCCAGCGTCGGGGATTCCCAGTCATCCTCGACAAAGCGCACGTCATGGATCAGCGGGTCCAGCCCGATGGCACGCAGACTGTCCAGATACAGCTCTTGCAGGTTGGGCGGGCTGGGTTTGATGATGACCTGATACTGATAGTAATGCTGCAACCGGTTCGGGTTCTCGCCATAGCGCCCATCGGTCGGGCGGCGCGAGGGCTGGACATAGGCCGCCGCCCAGGGCTTCGGCCCCAGCGAGCGCAGCGTCGTCGCCGGGTGAAACGTGCCCGCGCCGACCTCCATATCGTAAGGTTGCAACACTGCGCAGCCCGATTTCGCCCAATGAGCCTGCAGGCGCAGGATCACATCCTGGAAACAACGCGGGGCTGCGTCACTGCTGGGGCTGGTCATGGGGGCATCCTTTTTCGTATGTCTGCCAAAGCGCCCGCGTGTTCTAGGCGCGGCAAGACAAAGGGTCAACGGACCGGCATGAGGCGAGACAGAATTATGAAGGCGAAAATGATGAAACCGATTGTGCTGCTGGCACTTGGCACGGCGCTGCCGGGCATGGCGCTGGCAGAGGACGTGTTCATCCGCGTCGAGGCAAAGCGCGGCGCGCAGGCGGTTCAGCAGGCGGCGGCAAGCTGGCAATCACGCGTCGCCGATCTGCCGGTGGTGACCTTCCCGGTCGGTCAAAGCTGGACGGCCATCGCCTTCGGCCCGCTGCCACGCGAAGAGGCCGAGGCGCAGATGGCAGCCCTGAAAGAGGCGCGCACAATTCCGTCGGACAGCTTGCTCAGCCCGGCCGAGGGGCTGCCGGCGACGCCGTTCGACGCCAGCGCCGTTTCGGCGGATACCGCCGCAGCGCAAGACGATCGGCCGCAGGGAGAGAATGCGGCGAACGGCGCCAGCGATGCGTCAACCGCGGGTGTGGTTCCCGCCCCCGCGCCCGAACCGATCCAGCCCGAGCCGCCCTCGCCCGATCACTATCTCCGCCTTGAAGCGTTCCAGGACCGGAGCGAAGCCGACGCGGCGCTGAACCGCTGGCGGGAAACCCTCCCCGAGGCCGGGCTGTGGGAAATGCCCAATGGCTGGTTCACCGTCGCCATCGGTCCGTTTTCGGAACAGGGCGCCGGTCAATGGCTGGCGGCGCTGCGCGGCGGCGGCACCATCCCCGAGGACAGCCTCGTGGAAGCTGTGGCCGAGATGGGCCGCACGGTCGTCGAGGGAAGCGAACCCGGCTGGCCGCTCGCCCCCGAAAACCCGCCCGAAATGCCGCCCATGGCCGAAGTGCAAAAGGCGCTCAGCTGGGCCGGTTTCTATGACGGCGCGATTGACGGCCAGTCCGGCCCCAAGACCCGCGCCGCCATCGCCGCCGAACTCGGCGCGCAGAGAGAGACCCCCGATGCAGCGACGGCGATGCTCAAGCTGATGGAGCGCCGTGACGCCTGGCGCGCCGAGATGGGGCTGACGACGCTCGACGACGATTACACCGGCTTGTCCGTGACCGCACCGATGGAGCGTCTGACCCATGACCGCGACGAACGGGCGCTGTCGATCTATGGGCCGAAGGACGAATCCGGCGCGGCGCTGATCCTGTTCTCGCAGCCCGGCGGCCAGCAGGAGATGGAGGATCTTGCCGGGCTGGTGACGGCGCTTGGCTGGGTGCCCTCGCCCGAGCGCGAGATCGGGAATGGCACGGCACGGCTCAGCGGGCGGAACGAAACCCATATCGGGCGCTCGGAATCTCGCATTGCCGAAGGCCGGGTCGAGGGCTGGGTGCTGATCTGGCCGGTCGAGGACGCGGCCAACGCGCCCCGCATCGCCGCCGAGATCGCCGACAGCTTCACCCGCAGCCAGCCGCCCCGCGCCGAGCGCGCGCCCGCAATCGACGAGGAAGCCGAGGCGACATCTCAGGATGCGGCGGCAGCAGAGGACAGCAGCGGCGCACCGAACCCGCTGCAATAATCACCGCACCGGCCCGCCTGCGCGGCTTTCGGGCGCGCAGACGGGCCGCCCGGATCGCTCAGCCGCGCCAGAAGCGTGGCAGCAGCAGCACCAGCACGCTCATCAGTTCGAGCCGGCCGAGATACATCCCGAAGCTCATCAGCCATTTCGCTGCGTCGGGGAATTGCTCGATGCTGCCGTTCGAGGTGATCTCGGGGCCCCAGACCGGCCCGACATTGGCCACCGCCGTCCAGGCGGCGGTCAGGGCTGTGCGCGGATGCAGTCCGATCAGCGCGAGCCCTACGATCATCAGGCCGAGCGTCAGCACGAACATGGTGAAAAATGTCATCACCGAGTCGACCACGTCCTTTTCCAGCCGCTTGCCCGCCAGCCGAAGCGGATAGAGCCGGTGCGGCGACTGCATCCGGCGGATCTGGGCGCGCACCGACTGGAACAGCACCTGATAGCGGAAGACCTTGACCGAACAGCCGGTCGAGCCGGTGCAGCCCCCGATCAACGCCACGCAGAACAGCAGTGCAAACGGCAAATGCCCCCATTCCAGCACATTGGTCGAGGCATATCCGGTGCCCGAGAAGATGGTGATGACGTTGAAGGTGGTTTCGCGGATCACCTCCCATGGATCGGCGGTCTGGTGGATATAGATCAGCCGATAGGCGACGATGGCGGCGATGGAATAAAACACCCAGCGCAGATAGGTCCGCACCTGGGTGTCGCGCCATAGCGGCACGACATCGCCGCGGATCGCCTGCACCATGCGCACGAAGGGGATCGAGGCCAGGATCATGAACAGCGTCGCCACCCATTCCGCCGGGCCGATGAACTCGGCAAAGCTTGCGTCATAGCTCGAGAAGCCGCCGGTCGAACAGGTGGTCAGCGCGTGCAGCACCGCGTCATAGGCGCTCATCCCGGTGACGATATACAGCAGCGTGCAGGCAACGGTGATGCCGAGATAGATCCATGTCATCTCGGCGGCGATCTGGCCGGCGCGGGGCAGCACCTTGCCGAGCGTGTCGAACCCTTCCGAGCGGAAGAACTGCATCCCGCCGACCTTCATCACCGGCAGGAACACCATCGCCACAACGACGATCCCCAGCCCGCCCGACCATTGCAGGATGGCGCGCCACATATTCGCGCCGCGCGGCAGGTTGTCGAGTTCCGGGATCACGGTGGTGCCGGTGGTCGTCAGCCCCGACATGGCCTCGAAATAGGCATCGGTGAAATTCAGCCCCGGCGCGCCGATCATCAGCGGCAGCGCCCCGATCAGCGGAAGCACCAGCCACAGGCCGGAGGTGAGAAGAAAGCTCTGTTCGATGGTGAGATTTCCGCGCGATGAGGCCGTGGCGGCGACGACCAGACCGCTCAGCACCACCACGATCATCATCGCCTCGGCCATATAGATCCAGTTCGGATCGCCGGCGGCATAGTCGATTGCAATCGGGAACGCCATCATCGCCCCAAGCGCGACGCTGATCCTGCCGATGGTATGGGCGACGGGGCGGATATCTATCATGGGGATTGCTTGCCGCGCGCGGCCGGGGTCGTCAAGCGCGGGCGCATGGCGCGCGCCGACATTCCCGACCGGGGAGGTTTTCAGGCCGCAGCGCTGTCATCCTCGGGCACCGGGTTGTGACAGGCGAAGCAATGTCCGCCCCGCCCCGGATCGCCGCCTTCGAGCGCAGGTTCCACGCTGAGACAAACCTCCTGCCGCCGCCAGCAGCGCGGATTGAACGGACAGCCTTCAGGCTTGGCCATGGGCGAAGGCAATTCGCCCTCCAGCTTGATCCGCTCCTTGCGGTCCGAGGGATTGGCCATCGGTGTCGCCGACATCAGCGCCTTGGTATAGGGGTGGCGCGGCGCGTCGAAGATCACGTCCTTCGGCCCGATCTCGACCGGCTCGCCCAGATAGATCACCATCACCTCATCGGCGATATGGCGCACGACGGACAGGTCGTGGCTGATGAAGAGATAGGCGAGATCCATCCGCTCCTGCAGATCGAGGAGCAGGTTCAGCACCTGGCTCTGGATCGACAGATCAAGCGCCGAGACCGGCTCGTCCAGCACCAGGATCTTCGGTTCCAGCATCAAGGCGCGGGCCACGGCGACGCGCTGACGCTGCCCGCCCGAGAACATATGCGGATAGCGGTCGAAATGCTCGGGCCGCAACCCGACCATGCCCAGCATGTCGCGGGCGCGCTGCTCACGTTCCTTCCGGTCGATCTCGGGCCGGTTCAGAAGCAAAGGCTCCATCAGCGTCTGGCCGATGGTCTGGCGCGGGTTCAGGCTGCCATAGGGGTCCTGAAACACGATCTGCACCATCGCGCGCAGATCGCGGTCGCGGCTCGCGCCCTCGGGGCCGATGGTCTTGCCCCCGATCACCAGCTCGCCCTCGGTGGGCGGCTCGATCATGGTCACGACGCGCGCCAGCGTGGATTTTCCCGAACCGGATTCGCCGACAACGGCCAAGGTCTTGCCCGGGGTGAGCGTAAAGCTGGCCCCGTCAAGCGCGCGCAGCGTGGCGGCGGGCTGCATGAAGCCGCCCTTCACCTCGTAATGGCGTTTCAGATTGGTGGCGGTGAGGACAGGGGCGCTCATGCGGCGGTCTCCTTGCCGGTGGGCTGGCCGTCCACCAGCGGATAGTGACACAGGGCGCGGCCCAGATCAGGGCTGGCGGGGACCGGACGCTCGGCCTGGCAACGCGCATCGGCAAATTTGCAGCGCGGCGAGAACAGGCAGCCGGCCGGGCGGTCGAACTGGCCGGGCACCACACCCGGAATCGTCGGCAGACGGCGTTCCGTCGCGCGCTCTGGCAAGGCCGCCAGAAGTGCTGCGGTATAGGGGTGATGCGGGTCGTCGAAAAGCCCCTGCACCATATGCTCTTCCACGCGCTGCCCGGCATATTGTACCTGAACCCGCTTCACGGTCTCTGCGACGACGCCCATATCATGGGTAATCAGCACCATCGCCATGCCGGTATCTTCCTGAAGCCCGGTGAGCAGTTCGAGGATCTGCGCCTGAATGGTCACATCAAGCGCGGTGGTCGGCTCGTCCGCGATCAGCAGCTTGGGCTTGTTGGCCAGCGCCATGGCGATCATGCAACGCTGGCTCATTCCGCCCGAAAGCTGGTGGGGATAGGCCTTCAGCCGCTTTTCCGGCGCCGGGATGCCCACCTGACGCATCAGTTCGACCGCGCGGTCCTGCCGCTGGCTGCGATTCAGGCTGGTATGTTTGCGCAGGCTCTCCTTGATCTGCCAGCCGACGGTGAAGGCCGGGTTCAGCGAGGACATCGGCTCCTGAAAGATCATCGAGATATCGCGCCCGACGATCCGCCGCCGCCCCCGCGCCGAGATGCGGCGCAGGTCATGGCCGTCGAACTCCATCTTGTCGGCAGTGACGGTGGCGGTCCAGGGCAGCAGCCCCATCAGCGCCAGCATCGAGACCGATTTGCCAGAGCCGGATTCGCCCACGATGGCCAGCAGATCACCCTGATCGACGGTGACATCGACCCCGTCCACCGCCCGGAAACTGCCCGAGGTGGTGGCGAAATCGACGCTGAGATTGCGGATTTCCAGAAGAGACATGGCTCAGCTCCGCTTCAGTTTCGGGTCGAGCGCGTCGCGCAGACCGTCGCCCATCAGGTTGATGGCGAGCACGGTGACCAGGATGCATAGCCCGGGAAAGGTGACGACCCACCAGGCGCGCAAAATAAACTCGCGCGCCTCGGCCAGCATGGTGCCCCATTCCGGGGTCGGCGGCTGCGCGCCCATGCCCAGAAAGCCGAGCGCCGCCGTGTCCAGCACGGCCGTAGAAAAGGACAGTGCCGCCTGCACGATGATCGGCGCGAGACAGTTCGGCAGCACCGTCTTGAACATGATCCGCAAGGGACGCCCGCCGGCGATACGCGCGGCGGTCACGTAATCCTTCGACCGTTCAGACAGCACCGCGGCGCGGGTGAGGCGCACGAAATGCGGTTGCAGAACGATGGCGATGGCGATCATCGCGTTCAGCAGGCTCGGCCCGAGGATCGCCACCAGCACGAGTGCCAGAAGCAGGCTCGGGAAGGACAGCACGATATCCATGAGCCGCATGATGAGCGTGTCGAGCCAGCGCGGCGCGAAACCGGCGATCACGCCCAAAAGCACACCGATCGTCGTCGCGATGGTCACGACGATCACGCCGACGAAGAACGAGAAGCGCGCGCCATAGATCAGCCGCGACAGCAGATCCCGGCCAAGCGCATCGGTTCCCAGCAGGAACCGCGTCGAGCCGCCATCCTGCCAGAAGGGCGGCACCAGCAACGCATCGCGATATTGCGCATCGGGCGCATAGGGCGCCAGCACCGGGGCCAGCGCGGCGACGATCAGGAAGGCCAGGAACACGAACAGCCCGATCACCGCACCCCGGTTCTCGCGGAAGGAGGACCAGAACTCGCGCAGACGCGATGGCGGTGCGGTCGGGGTTTGCGGGCTGGCGGTCTGGCTGGCTGTCTCTGTCATGGCTCAGCCCTTTCGGATCTTGGGGTTGAAGAGGCCGTAAAGCAGATCGACGATCAGATTCACGATCATCACCACGAGCGCGATCAGCAAAAGCCCGCCCTGCACGACCTGGTAGTCGCGGCGGAAGATGGAATCGACCATCCATTTGCCGATGCCGGGCCAGGAGAAAATCGTCTCGGTCAGGATCGCCCCGGCCAGAAGCGTGCCGACCGAAAGGCCGATCACGGTGATGACCGGGATCATCGCGTTGCGCAGGGCGTGGATCCCGTTGACACGCATCGGCGACATGCCTTTGGCGCGGGCGGTGCGGACGTAATCCTCGCCCAGAACCTCCAGCATGGCGGAACGGGTCTGCCGCGCGATCACCGCAAGCGGAATCGTCGCCAGCGCCACGGTCGGCAGGATCAGATGCGACACGGCCGAGCGGAACGCCCCGGATTGCCCGGACAAAAGGCTGTCGATCAGCATGAACCCGGTCGGCGTGTCGAAGAAATACATCAGCCCCATCCGGCCCGAGACCGGCGTCCAGCCGAGCCCGCCCGAAAACACGATGATCAGCAGAAGCGCCCACCAGAAGATCGGCATCGAATATCCGATCAGTGCCGTGGACATCAGCGCCTGATCGAAGAACTTGCCGCGATTGACCGCGGCAATGACGCCTGCGGGAATGCCGATCAGCGTGGCGAGGATGATCGCGCAGAGCGACAGCTCGACCGTGGCCGGGAACAGCGCCATGAATTCATCCAGCACCGGGCGCTTGGTCACGAACGAGGTGCCCAGATCGCCCTGGAAGATCCCCGCCACGTAATCGAGATACTGTTTCCAGATCGGCTGATCGAAGCCGAGCTGCTCTTGCAGCATGGCGTAGCGCTCGGCGCTGACGCCGCGCTCGCCCGCCAGAAGGAGGATCGGATCGCCCGGCAGCAGGCGGATGAAGGCAAAGGCCACGATGGTCACGCCGATAAAGGTCGGCACGAAGGTTCCAAGGCGGCGAAGAAAGAAGCTCAGCATCGGCAGGTTCCGGGCTTGGCATAAAACGATACGGCCGGGCGGCGCAGCGCCGCCCGGCCGTCAAGCTTGAGGACAGCTTATTCGGTCAGGCTGACGCCATAGAACACATGGCCCCCGAACGGGTCGATCTTGTAGCCCTGCACCTTGGTGCTGATCGGCTCGTTCACGACCGAATGCGCGATGGTCGCCCAGGGCGCCTGCTCCTTGAAGATCACCTGCGCCTCTTCATAGAGCTTCGTGCGCTCGGCCTGATCGGATTCCTCCTTGGCCTGCTTGATGATGCTGTCGAATTCCTCGTTGCACCATTGCGCACGGTTGGCGTCTCCCACCGCGTCGCAGCCCAGCAGAACCGCCAGGAAGTTGTCCGGGTCGCCATTGTCGCCGGTCCAGCCCAGCAGAACCGCACCGTCCCGATCCTCGGCCTTCGAACGCTCGAGATATTCGCCCCATTCATAAGAGACGATTTCCGCATCCACCCCGACTTCCGACAGATCGGCCTGGATCATCTCGGCCATGCGGCGGGCATTGGGGTTATACGGACGCTGCACCGGCATCGCCCAGATCTTCATCGACAGATCGGTAACGCCCGCCTCTTCCAGAGCGGCTTTCGCGGCCTCGGGGTCATAGCCGTCATCCTCGATCGCATCGTTATAGGACCACATGGTCGGCGGGATCGGGTTCTTCGCGACGCTGCCGGCGCCCTGGAAGATGCCGTCGACGATGGCCTGCTTGTCGATGGCCATGTTCAGCGCCTTGCGGACCTCGGGCTGATCGAACGGCTCCATCTGGGTGTTATAGGCCAGATAGCCCACATTCAGACCTTCGCGGCTGACGACGTTGATGTTCTCATCCGCCTTCATCGCTTCCAGATCGGCCGGGTTCGGATAGGGCATCACATGGCATTCGCCCGCCTTCAGCTTCTGATAGCGGACCGAGGCATCCGGCGTGATGGCAAAGATCAGGTTCTCGATCGCCGCCGGCTCGCGCCAGTATTCGTCGTTGCGCGCGTAGCGGATCACCGCGTCCTTCTGGTAATCGACGAATTTGAACGGCCCGGTGCCGATCGGTTGCTGGTTGAACAGCTCGGGCGTGCCGGCCTCGATCAGCTGGTCCGCATATTCCTTGGACGCAATCGACGCGAAGGGCATGGCGAGGTTCGCGAGCATCGGCGCTTCGGGACGGGTCAGCGTGATTTTCACGGTCAGATCATCGACTTTCTCGACCGACTCGATCAGGTCGGGCATCGACATCGAGTTGAAATATTCATAGCTCGCGCCGTCGGTCATGTCGTGATACTCGCCGCCGTCCTCGCCCTGGCGGGTCAGGCTGAAGATCACGTCATCCGCGTTCATGTCGCGGGTCGGGGTGAAGTAATCGGTGCTGTGGAATTTCACGCCTTCGCGCAACTTGAAGGTGAACTCCAGCCCGTCCTCGCTGATTTCCCAGCTTTCGGCGAGGCCCGGCTCGATCTCGGTTTCGCCATGAACGAAATGCACCAGCCTGTCATAGACATTCCGCGCCGAGGCGTCGAAGGTCGTGCCAGAGGTATACAGCGCCGGATCGAATCCCTCGGGCGAGCCTTCCGAGCAATAGACGAGGTTCTGGGCCGAGACCGCCGACCCCATCAGCATACCGGCGATGCTGAGCGCGACTAGTTTTTTCATCTTGCAACTCCTGTTGGACAACGGTCCGCATTTCCGCGGATCCTTGATCGGCAAAGCTTGCCCCAAACCGCTGCGCCGATGCAAGCGGGTTGCACTTTGAAGTTGAGCGAAACAGACTGTGCAGACGGGCAGCGGGAATCGCATCGCCCCATCATGACCGGCCATCGCATGGCCAGGGTGCCGGAAATGTCCGGCAAGTTAACAACCGTTTGACGGGCATGTCGCTTCTCGCGGCCCGCGCTGAGCGGATTTGTGCCTATATTTTAAGCGCCTCATTGACGTGCAATCGAATTAACATGTTAGTAACAAGTGGAAAATTGTGGGAGCGTCGCGTGATGCGGGCGGGTCTGCCAGTTTCCTGATTATTAGGGCGGCATGGACAGAAGGCCTATTTAATGAGCAAAATTGACGAAAATGCCTATTTGCTGGACGGGATAGAGCTTGGCTTTCTTGCCAGAGATTTGTCGTTTTTATCCCGCGTCCTGCGCGCGCATGTGCGGAATCTCAACGCGGATTTCTATCGCGAGCATGATCCGATCAGCGGCAGCGTGGCGCTGCTGAGCCTGATCGGACTCAATCCGGGGATCTCGCAGAACGACCTTGCCGCGGCGGTGGTGCTCAAGAAATCTGCCGTCACGAAAATCGTGAGCCGGATGGAAAGCGAGGGCTTCGTCATCCGCGACAAGCCGAAATCCGACCGCCGCTATAACGCATTGAGGCTCAGCCGTGAGGGCGAGATGCGGTGGAATGATCTGCGCAACGAGATCCGCAACCAGCAGGAAACCCTTCTGGAACCGCTCGGACAGCGCGATCGCGACAAGCTGTTCAGCCTGCTGGGACGGCTGGTGACGCATTACGCCGATACCGCAGCCGAGATGCCCGCACAGCGCGAGACCGCCGCCGCGAACTGAGCCTCAGCCCGGCGCCGCGTGCCGGACCGGAACCGGCAGCGCACGCCGCCCGGTCAGAACCGCAATGCCCTGCGGCACCAGCCGGCGCAGCGGTGCGCTGTCATGCGCAAGACCGCCGGTATAGTGACCGAAGGCGGGCAATATCAGGTGATCGCGCCCGATCAGAAAACAGGGCCGCGCCCGTCCCGCGACGCGCGCCTTGGGGTGATAATGGCCGGAAATATCCGGCCCCTGCCCGGCGATATGGCGCAGCGCCAGACCGTCGATCACCCTCTCCTCCAGCCCGCCCGCCACGTCGTGATTGCCCGCCACAAGCAGCGTCTCGGCCCGCGCCATCAGCCCGCCGAACATGGCCCGCTCAATCTCGGGCAGCGCCTCGGCGGCGGCGTCGTCATCGTGAATATCGCCCAGAAGCGCCAGCCGCGCGGGCTGGGTCTGCGCCAGCTCCGCGCCGAGCCGGTTCAGCGTTTCGCGCGTTTCGAACGGCGGCAACAGCGCCCCTCCGCGCCGCGCCATACGCTCGGACTTGCCCAGATGCAGATCGGCGAGGATCAGCATGTCCTGCGCAGGCCAGTAGAGCGCACCGGAGGCGCGGGCGATGAAATCATGCCCGGCAAAGCGGAACGCATGGCTGGTCATGCCGCCTCGCCGTTCAGCCCGGCCTCGGACATCATCCGCGCGGCTTCCTCTTCCAGCAGCCGGTCCTCGCCCAGACCGCGGATCGGCACCTTGCCGACCTCCAGCAGCAGCGGTGCGGCCAGCGGGGTGACATGGGGCGGCATGGCGTGGACGATCTCGGGGCGCGAGGCGAGCATCTCTTCCACCCGTCCGAAATCCACCAGACCGCGCATCGCCTCGGTCCGGGTCAGCCGCATCAGCAGATGGTCGGGATCGTGGCGGCGCAGCGTGTCATAGATGATGTCGCTGGAAAACGTCGCCTGCTTGCCCGATTTGCGCTGCCCCAGCAGGTTGCGCTGCAACAGACCCGCCACCATCGCGACATTGCGGAAACTGCGCTTCATCACCGCGTTCTCGCCCAGCCAGTCATCCAGCCCGTCGCGCAGCGATTCCGGCGCGAAGAACGGCGCCGGATCGCGCACCGGGTCCATCGACCAGATCAGCAGCGCGTAATCGGTGGCGACAAATCCCAGCGGGCCAAGCCCCGCCTCCTCCATCCGCCGCGTGACCAGCAGGCCGAGCGTCTGGTTCGCATTGCGCCCCGCGAAGCTATAGGCGCAGAAATAGGCGCGGCCGCGCAGGAAGGTTTCGCAGGTCAGCGTGCCGGGCTGCGGCAGGACCGAGATTTCGCGCTGCAATTCCAGCCAGTCCCGCGTGTGACCGGGCAGCGCGTCCCACGCCGCCGGATCGCCGATCAGCGCCAGCACCCGCGCGGAGAGCTCGGTCGAGGTCGCCAGCTTGGTGCCCGCGAATGTGGCGATGCGCGGATCGCGCGAGGGCTGCGGCGTGACCTCGACGACCATTTCGCGCAGCCGGTCATAGCGCACGGTTTGGCCGCCGATCAGGAAGGTGTCGCCGGGGGCGAGGCTGGCCGCGAAGCCCTCCTCGATCTCGCCCAAAGCCGGGCCGGTGCGGCGGCGGACCTTGAGTTTCTCGGTATCGGTGATGGTGCCGATATTCATGCGGATCATCCGGGCGGCGCGGGGATCGCGAAGCTGCCACGAGCCGTCGCGCTCGACCAGACGCTGCCAGCGATCATAGGCGCGCAGCGCATAGCCGCCGGTCGCCACGAAATCGAGGCAGTCGTCGAATTGCGCCCGCGTCAGCGCCGTGTAAGGCCCGGCGCTGCACAGTTCCTGAAACAGCGCATCCGCGTCGAACGGCCCGGCACAGGCGGTCAGCAGAATCTGCTGGCAGACCACATCCAGCCCGCCCCATGTCCCGACCGGTCCGCGCCCCTCGCCGTCCAGATCGCCCTCGGCCACGGCTTGCAGCGCAGCCACGCATTCGATGATCTCGAACCGGTTCGCCGGCACGATCCGCGCGCGGGACGGCGCGTTATAGCGGTGATTGGCCCGCCCGATGCGCTGCACCAGACGCTTGACGTTTTTCGGCGCGCCGACCTGGATCACCAGATCCACATCGCCCCAGTCGATGCCCAGATCGAGACTGCCCGTCGCCACCACCGCGCGCAACTCTCCTGCCGCCATCGCCGCCTCGGCCTTGGCGCGGACCTCTCGGGACAGCGAGCCGTGATGCAGACCGATGGGCAGGTTGTTGTCGTTCACCGCCCAGAGCGACTGGAAGAACAGCTCGGCCTGCGCGCGGGTGTTGATGAACACAAGCGTCAGCCGCGCATCCTCGATCGCCGCCATCACGTCGCGCGCCGCATAGGCCCCGCCCCCGCCGGACCAGGGCGGCGGGTGTGTGGTTTCCAGCATGGCAATGTCGGGCGCGGGGCCGGGATCGGCCTGAACGATACGCGCCCCACCGAGATATTGCGCAAGCGCCTGCGGGTCCTCGACCGTCGCCGACAGGGCGCTGACCCTCAGATCGGGCGCGAGGCTGCGCAGCCGGGCCAGCCCCAGCATCAGCTGATCGCCGCGCTTCGATTCGGCAAGCGCGTGGATCTCGTCGATGACCACGCGTTGCAGGCTGCCGAAGATCTGCGGCGCTTCGGGATAGGACAGCATCAGGGCCAGGCTCTCGGGCGTGGTCAGCAGGATCTGCGGCGGGTCCACGCGCTGCCGGGCCCGGCGCGCGGCGGCGGTGTCGCCGGTGCGGTCCTCGATGCGGATGTCGATCCCCAGATCCGCCACCGGGCGCGAGAGGTTGCGCGCAATGTCATGGGTCAGCGCCTTCAGCGGCGACACATAGAGCGTATGCAACCCCGCCCGCGCATCCTGCATCAGCGCGGCAAGCGTCGGCAGAAACCCGGCCAGCGTCTTGCCGCCCCCGGTCGGCGCGATTAGCAGCGTGTCGCCCTGCGCCCCGAACAGCTCGATCTGGTGCGGATGCGGGGTCCAGCCCTGACGGGCGAACCAGTCGGCAATCGGGGCGGGCAGGCTCATGTCAGCGTGGGCGGCAGCATGTCGCGCAGCGTCTCGATCCGGTCGGCCTCTCCCGCCGGCTTGTCGTCGCGGATGCGGCTGATGCGGGGAAAACGCATCGCCACGCCGGATTTGTGCCGGGCCGAGCGGTTCAGCCCCTCGAAGGCCACCTCGACGACCTTCTTCTGCGCCACGGCGCGGACCGGGCCGAAACGGTCCACGGTGTTGTTCCTGACGAAGCGGTCGAGATCCTTCAATTCCTCATCCGTAAAGCCGAAATACGCCTTGCCCACCGGCACCAGCTCGCCCCCGTCCCAGACCCCGAAGGTGAAATCCGAATAATAGCCCGAGCGTTTGCCGTGGCCGCGTTGGGCATACATCAGCACCGCATCGATGACCATCGGATCGCGTTTCCATTTGAACCACGGCCCCCTGATCCGCCCGGCCTGATAGGCGCTGTCGCGGCGTTTCAGCATGATCCCTTCGATCACGGCATCGGGCGGGTCGGCACGCAAAGCGGCAAGTTCCTCCCATGTGTCGAATTGCAGCAGCGGCGAGGCGTCGATGCGGCGATCGTCCAGCCCCTCGATCGCGGCCTCCAGCCTCGCGCGGCGCGATTCGAAAGGCATCTGCCGCAGATCGCGACCGCCCCAGATCAGCAGGTCATAGGCGCGCAGCCCCGCCGGGTGGCTCGCCAGCAGCTTTTTCGACACGGTCTTGCGGTTCAGCCGCTGTTGCAGATCGCCGAAACTGCCCACCACATCACCGCGCCGGACCAGCAATTCACCGTCGATCACCCCGTCAAATTCCAGCCGGTCGAGCAGATCGGGAAAGGCTCCGCCAATATCCTCTCCGGTCCGGGAATAGAGCCGCCGTGTCCCCTGATCCGACACCGCCTGCACGCGGATACCGTCCCATTTCCACTCGGCGGCATATTCCGAGGGTTCCAGCGATTGCAGCGCCTGAAGATCCGTGCCGGTGGACAGCATCACCGGGCGGAACGGCGCGAGCGCCGCCGAGACGGGTTTCTCGCCGCCCTCGGCCCATTGGAACAATTCCAGATAGGGCGGTTTCAGCCCGTGCCAGATCTCCTCGATCTCGGTCAGCGGCAGTTCGCCATATTCGGCGAGCGCCGCCCGCGCCAGCCGGGCCGAGACGCCCACGCGCAGCCCGCCCGTGGCGAGTTTCAGATAAGCGTAGCGTTCGGACGGGTTCAGCGCATCCAGACGCGAGGCGATCAACACGGGCAGCCCGGCCTTGCCGGTGGATTGCAATTCCTCGACCAGCATCGGCAGCGGCAGATCGGCATCGTTGGGCGGTGCCTCGGGCTCGGGCCAGATCAGCGCGATGGTCTCGGCCAGATCGCCGACGAAATCATAGCTCGCCGCGAAAAGCTGTTCGTCCACCCGCTCGGTCACCAGCCCGCGCAGCATCGACGACGTCACCGCGCGCAGTTTCAGATCCCCGGTCAGCGCCGCAAGCGCCAGCCCGCGCTCCGGGTCCGGCGTCGCGCCGAAATAGCGCCCGAGCAGCCGCAGCTTGCCGTTGCGCTGCGGGGTGAAGGCCAGACGTTCGAGAAGATGGGCAAATTCGCGCATCACTCGGCCTCGTCTTCATAGCCCGCCAGATGCAGCGGGATGGCGCGGCGGCCCTGCAATTCGCACCATCGGATGACGGCATCCTCGCGGCCATGGGTGACCCATGTCTCGGCAGGGTCGAGTTCCTCGATGGTGCGGGTCAGGTCGGGCCAGTCCACATGATCCGAGATCACCAGCGGCAGTTCCACCCCGCGCTGCCGCGCCCGTGCGCGCACCGACATCCAGCCGCTGGCAAAGGCGATGACCGGGTCGGGGAAGCGCTGCGCCCATGTCGCCTCGAAGGCCGAGGGCGGGGCGATGATGATCTGGCCGGCGAACTCTGCCTTCTTCATCTTGTCGGTGGTGGCCGGGCGCAGATCGCCCAGCGGAATGCCCTCGGCCAGGTGATAATCGCACAGCTTCTGCAAGGCGCCGTGGATGAAGATCGGCGCGTCCCAGCCAGCCTCGCGCAGCAACATGATGACCCGCTGCGCCTTGCCCAGAGAATAGGCGCCGATCAGATGCGCGCGTTCGGGGAAGGCGCGGACCGATTCCAGCAGCTTGGCCATCTCGGATTGCGGATCGGGATGGCGAAAGACCGGCAGGCCGAATGTCGCCTCGGTCACGAAGATGTCGCAGGGCACCGGCTCCCACGCGGCGCAGGAGGCATTGGGCACCCGCGCATAATCGCCCGAGACCGTCACCCGCCTGCCCGCCGCCGTCACCGAAATCTGCGCCGAGCCAAGCACATGCCCCGCCGGGTGAAAACTGACCGTGGCATCGCCCACGCGCATCTCGCCCTCGGCCTCTTGCCGGGACGCGGTGAAATCCGCGCCATAGCGGATGGCCATGATCTCCAGCGTCTGCCGCGTCGCCAGAACCGCGCCATGCCCCGCCCGCGCATGATCGGCATGGCCGTGGGTGATCAGCGCGCGCGCGACCGGCCGCACCGGGTCCACGAAAAAATCGCCCGAGGGGCAGTAAAGCCCCTCGGGTTTCGGAATCAGGGGTGCGCGACCCCGCGACATTCAGGGCAGCGTGATGCTGGTATGGGTGCCCATATCGGGCTGATCGCCGGTGATATTGGCCTTGGCGACCTCGTAGAGAAAGCCGATGGCACCGCTATCGGTCAGCCAGACCTCAGCCTTCGCGGGTGTATAGCGGACCAGTTGCAGATCGGGGTCCTGCTTGCCTTCCTCGAACCAGCTCGACGCAATGACGCTCCAGACCTCGTCCAGCTTTTCCTGATCGTTCGACAGTTCCAGCGCGCCTTGGATATCGGCGTAGAGCCCCTTGCCATCGCTGCAAATCGTATAGCGGGCCTGCGCCGATTGCGCGGCGGCCTTGGCCATCGGGGTTTCCTTGGCGGTGATGAACCAGAAATGCGGATCGTTTTCGATCAGATTATGCGACATGGGCAGAAACCGCCCATCCACTTCCAGCATCCCGGTGCGCACTTTTTCCAGCCGGTCGCGGAATTCCGTCTTGACGTCGTCGGACATGTCGTCCTCCTGAGTTGAACTGCGAACATAACGGGACCCCGCGACCGCAAGTTCCCGCCCGCCACGGCGCAAATAAAACGGCGCGCAGATTCAAAGAATTGCGCGCCGTCCGATGCGGTGGGGAAAGTTCAGCGGGTCAGCGGAACGGCATCGCGTACATCAGCCCGCCCTGGGTCCATTGCGCATTCAGCCCGCGCACCAGCCCGATCGGGGTCTGGTCGCCGATGGTGGCGGCGAAGATCTCGCCGTAATTGCCCGAAGCGGCGATGGCCCGCTTGGCCCATTCATTATCCAGCCCCAGCATCTCGCCCAGATCGCCATTCGCACCCAGAAGACGCTGCACCTCGGGGTTCTGAGCGTTTTTCGACAATTCCTCGATATTGGCCGAGGTCACGCCGTATTCTTCCGCGGCGATCAGCGCGTAGAGCGTCCAGCGGACGATATCGGCCCAGTTATTGTCGCCATGCCGAACGACCGGACCCAGCGGCTCTTTCGAGATGATCTCGGGCAGGATGACATGATCGCCGGGCGTCGCGAAAGCAGCGCGGGTCGAGGCAAGCCCCGACATGTCCGAGGTATAGGCGTCGCAGGCGCCCGACATATATTCCTGCTCACCTTCGGCATTGCTGGTCAGCCGCACCGGCTGGTATTCCATCATATTGGCTTCGAAGTAATCCTTGAGGTTCAGCTCGGTGGTGGTCCCGCTCTGCACGCAGATCGAGGCGCCGTCGAGATCCTTGGCCGATGTGATGCCAAGCGATTTGGGCACCATGAAGCTCTGCCCGTCATAATAGTTCACGCCGACGAAATCGAAATCGCGCCCGGTGTCGAAGGAGAAGGTAAAGGTGGTATTGCGCGCCAGCAAATCGACGCTGCCATCGGCCAGCATCTCAAAGCGGGTCTCGCCGTCCGTGGGATGATAATCGACCTTTGACGGGTCGCCCAGAACCGCCGCCGCGACAGCCTTGCAGAAGGCCACGTCAAAACCCGACCAGTTGCCATTGGCGTCCGGCGCGGCAAAGCCCACCAGCCCGGTATTGACGCCGCAATTCAGCCGGTCGCGCTCCTGCACCTGCGACAGGGTATCGCCATCCTCGGCCAGAGACGCGCCTCCGATCGCGGCGGCGACGGCAAAGACACCGGCAAAAGCGGTAGCTTTCATGGATCTTCCTTTTCGTTCAGGCGGCATGCCGCCATTTTGCCTTCCGACCCACCGGACGAGATAGGCGGTATTGTGCCGATCAGCCGCGATGCGTCAAGCGCGTGCTCCGCGGGCATGTTCACGAATTCAGCAGCCCCAGGAACCGGGCGGCCTGTTGCATGGCCTCACGCCGGTTCGCGGCGGCGGTGTCGGCCTCTTCGTCGCGACCCCAGATCTCGGCCTGATATTCTTCGTCGATCCGCGACAACTCATGGGCCTCAGCTGCGCTCAGCCGGCCCTCTTTCACGGCCAACCCCAGGATCAGTGAACCCGGCAGCGTCACCAGATCATGCAACCCGGTCAGCCGGAACGGGTCGAGCGCGCCGATCCGGTCGCGCAGCCGCGTCAGAGCATCCGCGTCCTGCGCCACCGGCATCACCCCCTGCGTCACCGCCAGCCGAGCGCCAAGCGCCGTCTCGGCCCAGTCGAGCAACGGGTTCCACCGCGCCTCTTGCCGCGCGCGCAGCTCTTCGGGATCGGCGGCGCGATAGCACAGAAGATCAGTGCCGCCATAGGCTGCCAGCATATCCGCCACCGCATCGAATTGCGGTGTCACCTTCTCGATGGCCGAGTTCGCCGCCCTCGTGAGCGGCATGGAGAGCGGGTCGATCACATCGCCCTGCGCGTCCCATTCCTCCGCCACCGCCTCGGCAAGAGCCGCGGTCGGCAGGATCAGCCTCTGCTTGCCGGGTGTCATCACCGGGCGACCGTCCAGCGCAACGCGGAAGCCGCCCTCCGCCGGCTCGGCATCGGCCTGTTTCCAGAACCTGCGGGCCTTCCACTCGCTCATTGCGCCCAATCTCCGATCATCCTCTCCAGAGCGGCGAAATCACCGGCGACCTCTGCCCCCATCTCGCGCAGCGTGGCGGCAGGATGATAACCCCAGCCGACCCCGATGGCCGCACAGCCAGCCTGCTGGGCCATAGCGATATCGAACTCGGTATCGCCGATCATCAGCGCGGCGCCCGGCTCCACCCCGGCCTCGGCGCAGGCGGTCAGCAGCATCTGGGGATGCGGTTTCGAGGGGTGCGTGTCGGCGGTCTGGAGCGTCACGAAATGCCCGCCCAGATCGTGATGTTTCAGCATCGCGTCCAGCCCGCGCCGCGATTTGCCGGTCGCCACGCCAAGAAGCAGGTCGTCGCGCGCCGCAAGCCGGTCGAGACAGGGCAGCGCGCCGTCATAAAGCGGCGCCTCTGACCGGATGCGGCGGGTCCGGAAGGCGTCGCGATAGCCCTCGACGATGGCCTCCTGTTGTGACGCGGGGGCGTCAGGGGCCAGCCGTTCCACAGCCACCGGCAACGACAGCCCGACGATGGAGAGCACCCGGCTGCGGTCCAGAGGCTCCAGCCCGGCGCCTAAGAACGCCATCTCCATCGCGCCGACGATCAGCGCCTGACTGTCGACCAGCGTGCCATCCACATCGAAGACAACAAGTTTCATTCCTGCTCCTCGAACGGGTCGGCCGGCACGTCGTTCTCATGCCAGCCGAGCGTCTTCCATGTCCGCTTCATGTGATCGGGCAAGGGCGCGGTCAGATGCACCGCCTGCCTGGTGATCGGATGGGTAAAGGAAATGCTGCGAGCATGAAGATGCAGCTTGCGGCTGATCTCTCCTCCAAGCTGAGCGCCCCAGCCATCGCCAAGATTTTCCTGCCCCGAGCCGCCATATTTCCCGTCCCCCACGATGGGATGGCCCAGCTCGGCCATATGGGCGCGCAGCTGATGGGTGCGCCCGGTGATCGGCACGAGCGCGCACCAGCTTGTCCGCTGGGCGAGATTGTCCAGCACGGCGTAATCGGTGGTGGCACGCTTGGCGCCCTCGGTCGAGGCGATGTCGCGCGGATGCACCGCGACCATCTTCTCGCCCTCGCCGCCGCGCCCGTGCCCGCCCGCCTTGACAAGACCGAAGCGGATCGTGCCCATGCGCGGGTTTGGCACCCCCGCCACGGCGGCCCAGTAGATCTTGCGCGTCGAGCGATGCCGGAACGCCTCGGACAGCGCCCGCGCCACCCGGTCGGTCCGCGCCAGAAGCAGGATGCCCGAGGTGTCCTTGTCCAGCCGGTGCACCAGCTTGGGCTTTTCCTTATAGCCGAATTTCAGCGCCTCGCCGAGCCCGTCCACATGGCGGTTGCCCTGCCCCGAGCCGCCCTGCGAGGGCAGTCCCGGCGGCTTGTTCAGCGCGATGATATGCTGGTCCTTCCAGATCACCGCCGCCTGGATCATCTCGGCGTCGTTCAGGGCGATGCGCGGGGCCTCGGCCTTCGGCGCGGGCGCGTCGGGCAAGGGCGGCACGCGCACCTCCTGCCCCGCCTCGATGCGGGTATTGGCCTTGACCCGTCCCCCATCGACGCGCAGCTCGCCCTTGCGGCACATCTTTTCCACCGCGCCCTGGGTGAGCTGCGGAAAGCGCTTCTTCAGCCAGCGATCGAGCCGTTGACCGGCATCCTCCGCCGCGATGCGGATCACCTGCACCCCGCTCATGCCCAGATCCCCCGGCCAACGGCCAGCCCGGCGATGACGGCGAGCAGCGAGAGCAGCACCGAGGCCACGACATAGACCGCCGCGCCGGCTGCCTGACCGCGCTCCCACAGGGTCAGCGCATCCAGCGAAAACGCGGAAAACGTGGTGAACCCGCCAAGCACGCCGGTCAGCAGCAGCGGCGCATAATGGTTGCCGATACGCTGCGCCATCAGCACGGCAAGCACGCCCATCACGAAGCTGCCCGCCACGTTGACAACAGCAGTCGCGACCGGAAATCCGGGACCATGCGCCGGGATCAGCTGATAAACGCCATAGCGCGCAGTCGCACCGATCGCGCCGCCAAGGGCAACTTGCAGAAACGGGTTCATCATGGCGGTTGAATGTGACGCGGCGGGGGCAAAGTCAACCGGGCGCGCGGCGCGCGGTGGTGCTGTGTGCTGGCACTTCGGCCCGCCACCGACGCGCCACCCCCGGCAGCCCCCTCACCCGCCGCGCTTGAGCCTTTGCTGCGTGAACCAGTCGAGCCGCTTTTTCAGCTCTCGCTCAAAGCCGCGCTCGACGGGGTTATACAGCACCGGACGCTTCATCCCCTCGGGGAAGTAATTCTGCCCGCTGAACCCTTCCTCGGCGTCATGGTCATAGGCATAGCCCGCGCCATAGCCCTGATCCTTCATCAGCTTCGTGGGCGCGTTCAGGATATGCGCGGGAGGCATCAGGCTGCCTGTCTTCTTCGCCTCGGCCCGGGCTGCCTTATAGGCGACGTAACCCGCATTGGATTTCGGCGCGAGCGCCAGATAGATCACCGCCTGCGCCAGAGCCAGCTCGCCCTCGGGACTGCCGAGCCGTTCGTACAGCGCCCAGGCATCCAGGCAATGCCGCTGCGCCGCCGGATCGGCGAGGCCGATATCCTCGACCGCCATGCGGGTGATGCGCCGGGCGAGATAGCGGGGATCCTCGCCCCCCTCCAGCATCCGGCCCAGCCAATACAGCGCCGCATCCGGATCGCTGCCGCGCACCGATTTATGCAGCGCCGAGATCAGGTTGTAATGCTCGTCGCCCGACTTGTCGTATTTCGCCGCCCGCTTCATCAGCCGGGCCGAAAGCGCCTCGGGATCCAGAGCTTTGTCGGCCTTCCACGCCATGACCTGCTCGATCAGGTTCAGCGCCGCGCGGCCATCGCCATCGGCCATTTCCAGCAACGCCTCACGCGCCGAACCGGTCAGCGGCAAGGCACGGCCAAGCTCTTTCTCGGCGCGCTGCGCCATCAGTTCGAGATCGGCGAGCGACAGCCTCTCCAGCACGATGACCTGCGCGCGCGACAGAAGCGCCGCGTTCAGCTCGAAGCTGGGATTCTCGGTGGTCGCCCCGACCAGAAGGATGGTGCCGTCCTCCATATGCGGCAGGAAACTGTCCTGCTGCGCCTTGTTGAAGCGGTGGATCTCATCCACGAAAAGCAGCGTGCCGCCGCCCTGTTCGCGCCGCAGTCTTGCCGCCTCGAAAACCTTGCGCAGCTCGGGCACGCCGGAAAAGATCGCGCTGATCTGGACGAATTGCAGATCGGTTTCATCGGCCAGAAGCCGGGCAATGGTGGTCTTGCCCACGCCGGGCGGCCCCCAGAGGATCAGCGAGGACAGGCTGCCCGCCCCCAGCATCGCGCCCAGCGGACCATCGCGGTCCAGAACCTTCTGCTGCCCGATCACCTGCGACAGCGCGCGGGGCCTGATCCGGTCGGCCAGCGGCGCGGCACGGACCGGCTTCGCGGCCGGGCTTTCAGGCGCCGGAGGCCCCGGATTATCGAAAAGATCGGCCATGACGGGCGGAGGATACGCCGCCCGTCTGCCAAGCAAAAGGGTCAGTGCAGCTTCTGAACGAGATTCGTCGAAACGACCTGAAAATCGCCGTCATCGAAGTTCAGCACCGGTCCCATCGCTTCCCCCTCCATGCCACAGCGGCGGTACCAACGCGGCCAGCTCGCATTGATGAGCCCGATATGGCGCACCGCACCCAGCTCGCGCGCGGCCTGGTTGAGACCGTCGATGAGCTGTGCGTGAACCTTGCGGCGGATACCGGTGGGGACGTTATGGCTGACGAAGACACGGCTGGATTCCCAGATATGCTCATCGACCGGCGCATCCTCGTAAAGCAGGTTCTGCGGGATCGAGCCGCCGAGGATGCCGCGCTGTGCGTCGCGGATCATGTAGGAATAGATGCCGCAACGCGCCGTGGTCGGCGTCAGGCGGATCCCGGCCATGACCTCACCCCGTTCGTGCACCGCGACCCAGCGCGAGGCGGGGGTGTCGTACTGGTCATACTCCATCCCCTCCGCCTGCGGCAGATCCCAATTGTTCTGCACGATGAAACTCTGCCGCCGGGCGCGGAGGATATTGGCGAACAATTCGCCGTGGGTGTGCATGTTGGTAAAGGAAATCGTCGTCGTCTGCATTGTCTTTTCTCCTGGGATTGAGGGAAAGCCCCAGGTGCGAAATCGGTAAGGCTACGCCCTACAGCAGACGGTACTCCTTGGCCCGTTGAAGCGCTTCCGCCGTGGTCCGGGCCATCAATCGTTCGCGCGCCGAGATGAGCCGAGCCTTGAATGCGCTTTCCGTGATGCCAAGCTTTGCCGCCGCTGCTGCATGACGATCGCCCTCCGCGATGCACCGAAGGGCCTCGATTTGAGCCTTGGTAAGGCTCTCCGGCGGCTCCGTAATATCGTGGAGCTGGCGGATCAGTTTCGAGATCTGCTCGATCTCGGAATCTGTATATTCACGGTCGTCGCGGGTCAGCCCGGCGATGGTGCGAGAGCTGATCGGCCCGCACGAGACGGCCACACCATATTTCATTCCGAACTTGGCGGCGTCGCTGAGAATGCCGAAGGGATCCGGCACCGGGACGGCGGACCAGCGAACCGACCCGTTGGTCGAAAACCCCCAGGCGATCATCGGGTCGCGCAGCGCATAGGCCTTGGCAGAATAATGGTCCGACCATTCCTTGGAATAGGTCTGGAACTGCATAATCGGCGCGGCAAAACGAATATGCAGGCCAATGAAATAGCCCATTGGCGCGAAGGGTTTCAGCTTCGCGAGAAGCGCATTTATCTCGGCTCTGGTCGGCATATCCGCGCAATCGTTCAGTTTGTCATTCTCACTTATAAGGGCAACATGGACGGTTTCTTGCGACAAGTGAAGCACAATCGTCGAACGCAATCGCAAGATGTAGTTGTTAAGACCCGTCAAATATCAAGAAATAGATCCTCTTTGCCAAAAATACTTACATATGCTGCCCATATGTCCTTCTGTACAGGTGGACAGGACGGCGATTCCGTCGGTTGTACAACGAAAAACGCCCCGCCGTGGTTCACACGAGCGGGGCGTCAGGCTTGATTCAAGGGCCGAATCACTCTTCGGCGTTGTCCTCGGCTTCCAGCCGGGCGCGGTCGGCGGCACCTTTGGCATCCGGGTCGCGATCGACCAGCTCGATGATCGCCATCGGCGCCATGTCGCCATAGCGGAAGCCGGCTTTCAGGACGCGGACATAGCCGCCCTGACGATCCTTGAAGCGCTCGCCGAGCTCGTCGAACAACTTGGCGACATGGCTGTCCTGCTTAAGCTGCGCTGCGGCCTGACGGCGGGCATGCAGATCGCCGCGCTTGGCAAGCGTGATCAGCTTCTCGACGATCGGGCGCAATTCCTTGGCTTTCGGCAGCGTCGTCTTGATCTGCTCATGCTCGATCAGCGAGCCGGCCATATTGGCGAAGAGCGCCTTGCGGTGCTCGTGAGTACGGTTGAGGCGGCGATAGCCACGTGCGTGACGCATGATGTTTCTCCTTTAACGTCTTTTGCTTTGTCTGGCGGCCCATGCGTTGCGGACCGCTCTCCTTGGGGCGGAATGCCCGGTCGTCGGCGGGGCGGACATGCCGCCCCGGCCGTCGTCAAAACTGGTCGTCGAACCGCTTGGCGAGGTCCTCGATGTTTTCCGGCGGCCAGTCGACCACATCCATCCCGAGATGCAGGCCCATGCCCGAGAGCACTTCCTTGATCTCGTTCAGCGATTTGCGGCCGAAATTCGGCGTGCGCAGCATCTCGGCTTCGGTTTTCTGGATCAGATCGCCGATATAGACGATATTGTCGTTCTTCAGGCAGTTTGCCGAACGGACCGACAATTCCAGCTCGTCCACCTTCTTGAGCAAGCGCGGATCGAATTCCAGACCGTCATCATCGCTTTGCGCGCGGGCGGCTTCCGGCTCGTCGAAGTTCACGAAGACCGACAGCTGGTCCTGCAGAATGCGCGCGGCATAGGCGACGGCATCTTCCGGGGTCAGCGAGCCATCCGTCTCGATCTTCATGGTCAGCTTGTCATAATCCAGCACCTGACCCTCACGGGTCGGGGTCACTTCATAGCTGACGCGCTTGACCGGCGAAAAGATCGCGTCGATGGGGATCAGCCCGATGGGCGCATCGTCGGGACGGTTCTTGTCGGCGGCGACATAGCCCTTGCCGGTGGTGACGGTCAGCTCCATGTTGAGATCCGCGCCGTCATCGAGATGGCAGATCACATGGTCGCGGTTCAGCACGGTGATGCCCGCGGTTTCCTGAATGTCGCTCGCCTTGACCTCGCCCGGACCTTTCGCGGCCAGGGTCAGTCGCTTGGTGCCTTCGACATCCATCTTGAGCGTGACGCCCTTCAGGTTCAGCACGATATCGGTCACGTCCTCGCGGACGCCGGCGACGGACGAGAATTCATGCAGCACATTGTCGATCTGCACGCTGGTGATCGCCGCGCCCTGCAGCGAGGACAGCAGCACCCGGCGCAGCGCGTTGCCGAGGGTGAGACCGAAGCCACGCTCCAGCGGTTCGGCGGTGACCGTCGCGCTGCGGGTCGCATCGGCGCCGGTCTTGATGTCAAGCTGCGAGGGCTTGATCAGCTCGGCCCAGTTCTTGTGGATCATGCGTTTGCCTCCATACCTGTTCCGTTCCCATGATCGTGGACCGGAACGCCCGAGGTGAAATGCGAAAAGACCCGCCTGCACCGCAGCAGGGCGGCGCAGGCAGGCATGTCAGTCAGGATCAGACGCGGCGGCGCTTCGGCGGGCGAACGCCGTTATGCGCGATCGGGGTCACGTCGCGGATCGCGGTGATGTTGAAGCCGACCGCGGCCAGCGCGCGCAGCGCCGATTCACGGCCAGAGCCGGGGCCCTGCACTTCGACTTCCAGCGTGCGGACGCCGTGTTCCTGCGCCTTCTTGCCGGCGTCTTCAGCGGCCATCTGGGCGGCGTAAGGGGTCGATTTGCGCGAACCCTTGAAACCCATCGTGCCGGCCGAGGACCACGCGATCGCGTTGCCCTGAACGTCCGAGATCAGGATCTTGGTGTTGTTGAACGAGCTGTTCACATGCGCGACGCCTGCCGCGATGTTCTTCCGCTCCTTGCGGCGGGTCCGGGTCTTGTCACGTGCCATATGCCTGCCTCCTTACTTCTTCTTGCCGGCGATGGGTTTCGCCGGGCCCTTGCGGGTGCGGGCATTGGTGTGGGTGCGCTGACCGCGGACCGGAAGGCCGCGGCGGTGACGCAGACCACGGTAAGAGCCGAGATCCATCAGACGCTTGATGTTCATCTGGTTCTCGCGGCGCAGATCGCCTTCGACGGTCAGGTTGCCGTCGATATATTCGCGGATCTGAAGCACTTCGGCATCCGAAAGCTCATTGACGCGACGGGTCGGTTCGATGCCGACCGCTTCGATGATCTGGTTGGCATAGGCCGGACCGATGCCGTGGATATAGGTCAGTGCGATGGGGACACGCTTCCCCGTCGGAATATTGACGCCAGCAATACGAGCCACGCGTTATCCTTTTCTTTGTTGCGGTTCCGTAGCGCCGGAACCTTTTTTCACAACCGAAGGCCCGAAAGACGGCTTTCGGGCCTGATCGAGTTCACCGGAATGGTGATTCCCCTTGGCGGGATGCCGTGACGTAGTCGTCAATTCACGCTTTGTCAACTGCTGCGGCGCCGATGGGGGCGCTGCCCCCGGCCTGCGGCCTCCCCCGGGATATTTCGGTCAGGGTGAGGCGGAGTCGTTACAGCCTGGCGAGCACCGCCGAAAGCTCGGCCGCGACCTCGTCCACGGCGGCCAGACCGTCGATCCGATGCAGCTCGCCCTTGGCATAGTAATAGCCGATCAGCGGCGAGGTCTTCTTGTAATATTCGAGAAGGCGGGTCTTGAGGCTGTCTTCGTTGTCGTCGGCGCGGCGGCGCAGATCGGTCGAGCCGCAGACATCGCAGACGCCGTCCTTGGCGGTGGGGCGGGTCTCGTCGTGATAGACCTCGCCGCAATTTCCGCAGGTGTAGCGGCCGGTGATGCGGCGGACGAGCGCCTCGTCATCGACCTGCATCTCGATCACCGCATCGACCTTCTGGCCCATATCGCCAAGCAGCTCTCCCAGAGCGTCGGCCTGCGCGAGGGTGCGCGGGAAGCCGTCGAAGATGAAGCCGGGCGCGTCGGAGCTTTCCAGTTTTTCGCGGATCAGCCCGATGACGATTTCGTCGGTGACCAGTTGCCCCTTATCCATCACCTCGGCCACGACCTTGCCCATCTCGGTTCCCGAGGAACGCGCCTCGCGCAGCATGTCTCCGGTCGAGAGCTGGACCAGCCCGCGCTCTTCGACCAGACGCCGTGCCTGGGTTCCCTTACCGGCCCCCGGGGGTCCAAGCAGTATGATGTTCAAGGTCATGTTGCGGGGTCCCTCTTCCCTGAGATTCGGGCCGGCGCCTCAGCGGCGCGCCGGCGCCTTGCGTTTCTTCGGCTTGCCGCCGCTGCCCGGCTTGCGCTTGCCGCGAAGCTGGGACTTCTCGATCAGACCTTCATATTGATGGGCGAGCAAGTGGCTTTGCACCTGGTTGATCGTGTCCATCGTCACCGAAACCACGATCAGCACCGAGGTGCCGCCGAAATAGAACGGCACGGAGAACTGGCCGCGCACGATTTCCGGCAGCAGGCAGACCGCGGCCAGATAGACCGAGCCGATCACGAGGATGCGGTTCACCACGTAATCGAGGTAATCCACCGTCTTCTTGCCGGGCCGGATACCGGGGATGAAGCCGCCCTGGTTCTTTAGGTTGTCCGCCACGTCGTCGGATTTGAACGACACGTTCTGCGTATAGAAATAGGCGAAGAAGATGATCATCCCGGCGAAGAAGATCAGATAGAGCGGCTGACCGGGGCCGAAATAGGCCAGCACGCGCGACATGATCGGCCCGGTCTCGTTGCCCGAGAAGGTCGAGATGGTCACCGGCAGCAGCAAAAGCGAACTGGCGAAGATCGCCGGGATCACGCCGGCCGGGTTGACCTTGATCGGCAGGTGGCTGGACTGGCCGTCATAGACCTTCATGCCGACCTGGCGGCGCGGATACTGGATGGTGATCTTGCGCAGCGCGCGCTCCATGAACACCACGAAGGTGATCACGGCGATGACCATCACGATGATGCCGATGATGACCGGTGTCGAGATCGCACCCGACCGGCCCTGGCTGAAGAACTGCGCCAGCGCGCCGGGGATCTCGGCGACGATGCCGACGAAGATGATCAGCGAGATGCCGTTGCCGATACCGCGCGCGGTGATCTGTTCGCCGAGCCACATCAGGAACATGGTGCCGCCGACCAGCGTAATGACCACCGATGCCTGGAAGAAGGCGCCGGGATCATGGGCCAGCCCGCCCGCTTCGAGGCTGCGCGCAAGCCCGTAAGCCTGGAACAGCGCCAGCGCCACCGTGGCATAGCGGGTATACTGGTTGATCTTCTTGCGGCCCTGCTCGCCTTCCTTTTTCATCTGTTCGAGCGCGGGCACCATCGAGGCCAGAAGCTGCACGATGATCGAGGCCGAGATATAGGGCATGATGCCGAGCGCAAAGACACCCATCCGGCCCAGCGCGCCGCCGGTGAACATGGACAGCATACCGCCGATGCCGGAACCCGCCTGCTCCATGAAGTTGCGCAGCGCGGCCCCGTCGATGCCGGGAACCGGAATATAGGTGCCGAGGCGGTAGATGATCAGCAACCCGAGGGTGAACCAGATTCGCTGACGAAGTTCCGTGGCCTTGCCGAGCGCCCCCCAGGAGAGGTTCGCGGCCATCTGTTCTGCGGCTGACGCCATGTAAGTGCCCCCAGATTGCGGGTCGTATCATGTCAGCGCCGCCGGACCTGATGAGATCCCGCGGCGCGAAAGGAAAACTCGGTTGTGTATGTAAGGGGACGGGCGTCCCCTCACAAGCACAATCACTCGGCCGCGGCTTCTTGGCGGGCCGGGGTGGTGACGGTGACCTTGCCGCCTGCTTTCTCGACCGCTTCGATGGCCGATTTCGAGGCACCGGCGACGGTCAGGTCCAGCTTCGCCTTCAGCTCGCCATTGCCCAGCAGACGCACGCCGTCCAGCTTGCGGCGGATGACACCGGCCTCAAGCAGCGTGTCGGCGGTGACGGCGCCCTTGGCGTCAAGTTTGCCGGCGTCGATGAAGCCTTGCAGCTGGCCCAGATTGACCACGGCGAATTTCAGGCGGTTTGGATTGGAAAAGCCGCGCTTGGGCAGGCGGCGATACAGCGGCATCTGGCCGCCTTCATAGCCGTTCAGCGCCACGCCCGAACGCGAGGTCTGACCCTTGATGCCGCGCCCGGCGGTCTTGCCCTTCCCCGAGCCGGGGCCGCGCGCCACGCGCTTTTTCTTCTGGTTCGCGCCTTCATTGTCGCGGAGTTCATGCAGTTTCATATCGCTTCTCCTGATGCCGGAGACGTCCCGCGAAGCGAAAGGGACGAACACGGCGTTTCTTGGTTGTGAGTCGCGTGCCTATGGCAAGGCACCGTGGGTCGCTACAGAGAAATCGCCGCGGGGTCAAGCAGGGCACTTGCTTCCGCAACAGGCAGCGCGGTCCCCGACAGAAAAAATTAAGAAAACTTGATCGGCGGAATCTTGCCAACCCTCGAAATATGTGCAAGTTAACAAGGGTCTGAGAAGCTGCGGTGCCGCCAAGCCCGCAAAGATGCTGACGTAAGGGACGATCCGGCGGGCCTGGCCCGTTTCAGCGCAGACACTGGCATATGGGGCCCTCCTCTCGGGACTGGCTCTGGATGTGTTATGTGTGTGTGCGTTGCAAGGTGATCTGCTTCACGTTCCCAGTTTATCCAGAGCTGGTCCCAATCCCCGCCTGTTCGGCAAGGTCTGCCCGTCGCGCTCAGCGCAGCAGCCAGCCAAGGCCACGCCGCAGCCTGTCGGGCGCATCTTCCAGATAGCAGTCGCCATGGGCGATGATCACACGTTCGGGCTGAAGCGCGACCATGCGCTGCGCGGCGGCGCGGGCGGCGGGCATGTGGCCGCGAAAGGTCAGCCGGAAATCGCGCGGCGCCCCCGCCGATCGGTCCCAGATTGCCCGCAAGGCGATAGATCAGCCGCCATAGCGGGCCGATGCGCTGCGGCGAAAACGCCTCGATCAGATCGGTCAGGATCAGGGTGCGGCTGGGATGGTGAAAGAATTCGACCTCATCCATGAAGCGCGAACGGACCGGGATTTCCTCGATCTGGCCGGCCCAAGGCGCGGCACCTCCGAGCCGGTGGTGGATCGTGATCGGGATGCGATGCCGCGCAGCCCGCGCCTCGATTCCGTCGACGCCCAGCTTTCTGCTTCGGGGAAGGCATTGAGCCAGGGCTGGACCGAGGCGTAGTGGATCAGGTTCGGCGCGATCAGCCAGCGCACCGGGCCGAGCGCTGCCACCGCTTCTGCCAGCCCCGCATCGAAGGCGATGGGAGAGTGCAGAAACACCCCCTCGGGCAGCCGGATCACGGTCATGCGAGTGGGAAACGGGGTGCGGAACGGGCCGACATTCATCGAAATGCGCGGCCCGTCCACGATCCACAGATCCTCCGCCAGCGGCTTCAGCCGGTTGAGCGGTTCATAAAGGAAGGGTTTGCGGGGAATGGTGGTGGCCTCAGCCGGTCGGCTCCGGGACGGCCAGAACCGGCCAGCCTTCGTAGAATTGGGCATGGCTGCCCTCATGCCCGCTCATGCCCGGACCGGTCAGCTTGCCCTTGGGGGCGACATAGCTGCGGATCTCGCGCAGAGGGTTTTCACGCCAGTTGAGGTTGAACGCCGCAAGACGCGGGAAGAAATACATCGAGGAATATGGCAGATGGTCATGAATCCACCAGGCGAGCGCCCGCCAGTCGGCACCCGCCTGATAGCGCCGGGCAAACCAGGGGATGACGATACAGGCGGTCGCCCCCATATTCCCTTCGGCGTCACGGCGATCCCAAATATGCGCGGCATGGTTGGATTCATTCGAGGCGCAGCTATAGCCCGGCTTTCCGGCGCGCCGCTGTGCATTGCAGAAAGCGTTCACCGTCGATGAGCGATAGGCCGAGCGTATCACGATCCGTCCGAATGTGGCCTGCAATGGCTCGAGGAGGTTTTCGCAAAGCGCCTTGCCCGCGGCGATGGCCAGCTCTGGATCGTCGGGGATGTTGGGCATTCCGTGATGGGCCGCGACTTCACTATAGAGAAACTCGCGCATGAAGAACGAGCCTGACAGCTGAACCCGACCAAGCGCGTCGAGGGCTCTGAGACTGCCGATTTTCTTCAATTCAGGGTCCGGGTCTTGACTGCAAAGAAAAAGGCCGGGTCGCCCCGGCCTGATCCTCAGTTCTTTTCTTCGATGATGGTCGCGAGATGCGGGATCTTCGCCACCATGCCCCGGATCGCGGGCGTGTCTTCCAGCTCGCGGGTGCGGTTCATCTTGTTCAGGCCCAGCCCTTTCAGCGTCTCACGCTGGATGGCGGGGCGGCGGATCGGGCTGCCGATCTGCTTGACGACGATGGTCTTTGCCATATGCCTAACTCCTTACGCCTGCGCCGAAGTGACGGTCGCGTCGGTGCCGGCTTCCGCTTCCGGAGCCTTGTCCTGCGAGGGCAGGATGTCGGCGACCTTCTTGCCGCGACGCTGCGCGACCGAGCGCGGCGAGGCTTCGGATTTCAGACCGTCCAGCGTGGCGCGGATCATGTTATAGGGGTTCTGCGAGCCCAGCGATTTCGCCACGACGTCCTGAACGCCCAGCATCTCGAACACGGCGCGCATCGGACCACCGGCGATGATCCCGGTCCCCGGAACGGCGGTGCGCATCACGACGCGGCCCGCGCCGTGGCGGCCGGTGGTGTCGTGGTGCAGCGTGCGCCCGTCGCGCAGCGGCACGCGGATCATGTTGCGCTTGGCCTGTTCGGTCGCCTTGCGGATCGCCTCGGGCACCTCTTTGGCCTTGCCCTTGCCGAAGCCGACACGGCCCCGCTGATCGCCCACGACGACCAGAGCGGCAAAGCCGAAGCGCTTACCACCCTTGACGGTCTTGGACACACGGTTGATCGCGACCAGACGGTCGGCGAATTCGGGGGTCTCGTCGCGCTGATCGCGGCGGCCGCCCCGGCGGTTATCACGTTCTGCCATTCGGCATTCCTTCACATGGTGGCGCGCTTCGTGGCGACGCCGTTGAACTCAATCCAGGTGGGCAGGCCGGCCGAAGCCCCCTGCCCCCGGATCATCGGGACGGCGAGATCGCCGCCCACAGGTCTCAGAACTTCAGACCGCCTTCGCGGGCTGCGTCGGCAAGCGCCTTGACCTTGCCGTGGAACAGGAATCCGCCACGGTCGAAGACGACTTCTTCGACACCGGCCTTCTTGGCCCGTTCCGCAATCGCCGCGCCGACCTTGGCCGCCGCTTCGACATTGTTCTTGCCCACCACGCCGAGATCCTTTTCCAGCGTCGAGGCGGCGGCCAGGGTGCGCCCCTGGACGTCGTCGATCAGCTGGACCGAGATGTTCTTCGACGAACGGTGAACCGACAGGCGCGGGCGGCCAGAGCCTTCCGCGCGCAGCTTGTTCCGGTTGCGCAGGCGGCGCTTGAGGAACAGATCTCTCTTTTTCAGTGCCATTTCTGCGCCCCTTACTTCTTCTTGCCTTCCTTGCGGAAGATATATTCGCCCTTGTAGCGGATCCCCTTGCCCTTATAGGGCTCGGGCGTGCGCCACTCGCGGATATTCGCGGCAACCTGACCAACCTGCTGCTGATCGATGCCTTCCACAACGATTTCGGTCTGCTTCGGCGCGGTGATCGTCACGCCGTCGGGCGTTTCGAAATTCACCTCATGCGAATAGCCGAGCGACAGTTTCAGGGTCTTGCCCTGCATCTGCGCGCGATAGCCGACGCCCTGGATTTCCAGCTCTTTCTTGAAGCCTTCCGACACGCCGGTGGCCAGGTTCTGGACCATCGAGCGCGTCATGCCCCATTGCTGGCGCGCGCGCTTGGACAGCCCGCGCGGAGAGACGACAACATTGCCCTCTTCCATCTTCAGCTCGACATCGTCATTCGCGGTGAAGCTGCGGGTGCCTTTCGGCCCCTTCACCTCGATCGTCTGACCTTTGATCTCGGCCGTCACGCCCTGGGGCAGTTCGACCGGTCGTTTACCAATACGAGACATGCTGCCCTCCTTAGAATACGGTGCAGAGCACTTCACCGCCGACATTGGCGTTGCGTGCATTTGCATCCGACATCACGCCTTTCGGCGTCGAGACGATGGAAACGCCCAGACCCTGGCGGACCTGCGGAATTTCCTTGGCACCGGCATAGACGCGGCGGCCCGGCTTGGACACACGGGACAGTTCGCGGATGACCGGCTGGCCGTCGAAGTATTTCAGCGAGATTTCCAGCTCCTTGTGGCCGGCCTCGGTGGTGACTTCTTCATAGCCGCGGATATAGCCTTCGGACTGGAGCACATCCAGCACCCAGCCACGCAGCTTGGACGCCGGCGTGCGGACGGTCGATTTGCCGCGCAGCTGCGAGTTGCGGATGCGGGTCAGCATATCGCCGAGAGGATCGTTCATATTCATTGTCGCCCCCTTACCAGCTCGATTTGACCAGGCCCGGGATCGCGCCCTGAGCGCCAAGCTCGCGCAGCATGATCCGGCTGAGTTTCAGTTTGCGGTAATACGCATGCGGACGACCGGTGAGCTGGCACCGGTTATGCAGGCGCGTCGGCGACGAATTGCGCGGCAGTTCGGCCAGTTTCAGAGTCGCCTTGAAGCGCTCTTCCATCGGGCGTTCCTGATCGTGGATGATCTCGTTCAGCTCGGCGCGCTTGTCGGCGTATTTCTCGACCAGGCGCTGGCGCTTCTTTTCGCGCTCAATCATGGATTTCTTAGCCATATCTTCTTTCCCTCCGCGATCAGCTGTTGAACGGCATGTTGAAATGCTTCAACAGCGCCTTCGCTTCCGCGTCGGTCTTCGCGGTGGTGCAGATGATGATGTCCATCCCCAGAACTTCGTCGACCTGGTCGAAGTTGATTTCCGGGAACACGATATGTTCCTTGAGGCCCATGGCGTAATTGCCGCGGCCGTCAAACGCCGTGCCCTTCACGCCGCGGAAGTCGCGGACGCGCGGCAGCGCGATGTTGATCAGGCGATCGAGGAATTCATACATCCGGTCGCCCCGCAGCGTCACCTTGGCGCCAAGCGGCATGTCCTCGCGGACGCGGAAGCCGGCGATCGAATTCTTCGCCTTGGTCGTGACAGCCTTCTGGCCCGCGATGAGCGACAGCTCTTCCGCGCCCTGCTTGACCTTCTTGGTGTCCTTGACCGCCTCGCCGATGCCCATGTTCAGCACGATCTTGTCGAGCTTCGGGATCTGCATGTCGTTCTTATAGCCGAACTCTTCCTTCAGAGCGGCCTTGATCTTGTCGCGGAACTGCTGGCGCAGACGCGGCGTGTACTTGGATTCGTCCAGCATCAGATCACGTCTCCCGTGGTCTTGGCGAAACGGACCTTCTTGCCGTCTTCCTCGCGGAAGCCGACACGGGTCGCTTTGCCGTTCTTGTCCAGCAGAGCCAGATTCGACAGGTCGATCGGCATGTTCTTGGGAACACGGCCGCCCTGGCTGCTCTGCGACTGACGGGTATGGCGCAGCGCGATATTCACGCCGTCCACGACCGCCTTGCCGTCCTTGGGCATGATCTGGGTAATTTCACCCTGCTTGCCCTTGTCCTTGCCGGCGAGCACGACGACCTTGTCGCCCTTCTTCAGCTTGGCAGCCATCACAGCACCTCCGGAGCGAGCGAGATGATCTTCATGAAGTTCTTGGCACGCAGCTCGCGCACGACCGGCCCGAAGATACGGGTGCCGACCGGCTCGTTCTGGTTGTTCAGAATGACGGCGGCGTTCTGGTCGAAGCGGATCGAGGTGCCGTCTTCGCGTTTCACTTCCTTGGCGGTGCGCACGACGACGGCCTTGCGGACATCGCCTTTCTTCACGCGACCGCGCGGGATGGCTTCCTTGACGGATACGACAATGATGTCGCCCACCGACGCATAGCGACGGTGCGAACCACCCAGAACCTTGATGCACTGAACCTTCCGGGCTCCGGAATTGTCAGCGACATCCAGATTGGTCTGCATCTGGATCATGGTTAACTCCCGACCTTTGGGGACGACGATGCAAGTCGCCCCAGGGTTTCGAATTTATGCCGGACTCAGGCGGACGCTTGCGCGTCCTCCGTCAGCACCGTCCAGCGTTTGGTTTTCGAGACCGGGGCGCATTCGACGATGCGAACGGTATCCCCGACCTTGAACTGGTTTTCCGCGTCATGGGCGCGGTATTTCTTCGACAGCCGCACGGTCTTGTGCAGCAGCGGATGCTTGAAGCGACGCTCGACCAGAACGGTGACGGTCTGGTTGTTCTTGTCCGAGGTCACGGTGCCTTGCAGGATGCGTTTGGGCATATCGGTTCCCCTTACTTCGACGACGCGGCGTCGGCCGCTTTCTGGTTCAAAACGGTCTTCACACGCGCCACGTCGCGGCGCACCGCGCGCATCCGGGCGGTGGATTCAAGCTGGCCGGTGGCCTGCTGGAAGCGAAGATTGAAGGCTTCCTTCTTCAGCGACACGAGCTGCTCGTTCAGCTGCTCGGGCGTCTTGTCTTTCAGTTCCTGCGCTTTCATTGCGCCTCTTCCTTTCAACATCACCGGAGGGCCCATGACGGGTCACCCTCGTTCCGGTGGAGTTAATGATGAACGCGCGTTTCCGGAAAGCCAGAATCGCGAGATGCGCTTCTATAAAGGCGGTGCCTTCGAAGGGCAAGCGATTGTTTCGGTTTTTCCGGGAGATGACGCTTTTGCCGTCTCCGGCGGTGCCAGACGACACCATTGCCGCAACATGGGCATTCCCGCGCGGCGTAAAAAGGTCGCGGCGCCAGAAATTCCGTCGCGGAGACCGCCCGCGTTAACCGAATCTTAATTAAGTTATTAAATTTGCTTGCAAATTCATGTAGGCAGCCCAGCCTGTGGCCGGTAATTTGGCCCATACCACCCACCAGTCCTGCCCGCCGAACGCAACATATCACTCGCAAGGAAACGCAAAGATGCAGATCACATCGGACAAGTTCGTCATCGGGCTCGATCTCCAGATGGACCAGGAATGGGGTGAGGATCAGGAAGGCATGACCTTCAATATCGACCCTCACATGACGGGCGGAAACGCCGATGACGCCCATTATGGCTACACGACAGAGGCGCATAACTTCGACGCCAACGACAACAGGCGTATCGAGGTTTCGGAATTCACAACCGGGGCGCAGCAGGACACGGTCCAGATCGCATCGGTTCCCGGCACGGATTATCGCGGCAGCTCGGCCAATATCAGCGACATGGCAGAGTATCGGGATTCGGTGCTGACCTTCAAGGACGGCTCACAGCTGAAGCTGGACATCCAGGCGCGCACGCTCGGCAACGGGGATACCTATCTCGACCTCGGCAGGTTCGAAATCTATGACCTGCAATCCCATATCTCGAAATATGACACACGGATCGCGAGCCTGACACTGGGGGAATACCGCGAAACCTCCCGAGATTACTTCCGGCCAAACCTCTATGGCGACGGCGTCCACCAGCCGGTCTGCATCGCGCGGGGAACCATGATCAGAACCGCCTCCGGCACCGCCCCGGTCGAGAGCCTGCGGCGCGGCGACATGGTCTGGACGCTGGATCACGGCATGCAGAAGATCCTCTGGATCGGCATGCGGCGGCTCGGCCCGTCCCAACTGAAGGATCATCCCGAATGGCGGCCGCTGCGGATCAGCAGCGAGGCTCTGGATCAGGATGCCGGCCCCGATCTCCATGTCTCGCCGCATCACCGCCTGCTCCTGGATTCGGCTGTGGCGGCGCGCATGTTCGGCCAGCGGCAGGTGCTGGTTCCGGCCAAGGGGCTGACCGGACTGCCGGGGATCGCGCGCGATGACAGCCTCGCCGAGATCGAATATTGGCATATCCTGTTCGAGGGTCACGAGATCATCGACGGCAACGGGTTTCTGGTGGAATCCCTCTATCTGGGGACGCAGGCGAAGCAATCGCTGGATGACGAGGCGCTGCGCGAGATCGAGATGCTGCTGCCCGCCGCCATCTCCGACGGGATCGAGATGACCCCTGCCCGCCCGCTTGCGCCGCGCGCGCGCAGCACGCAGCTTGTGGCGCGGCATCGGAAGAACGGCATTCCCCTAGCGCAGCGCGCGCCGTCGGAGGCAGCGCTGCCCAGCGCCAGCCTGTCGCGGCCCGAGGCCGGAGGCACGGCAATGCGACACTGCTGAGAGGCCCAGCCTAGGGGGCGCCTCCACCCTGCGCGCGGGTTGGACGAACCGGCGCAGTCCGCGACGGCACAGCGACATCGCCAGAACCGGCGCAAACATAAAAAGGCCCCGCGGAGCGCTCCGCGGGGCCTTCTCAATTGGCTTCGCCCGAAGGCTTACCAGTCCTGACGCTCGACGATGCGGGTCTGGACAGGCAGCTTCATCGCGCCGAGACGCAGCGCCTCGCGGGCGATGTTGTCGGACACGCCGTCGATCTCGAACATGATCCGGCCGGGATGGACCCGCGCCGCCCAGTAGTCGACAGAGCCTTTACCCTTACCCATCCGCACTTCGGTCGGCTTCGAGGACACCGGCACGTCCGGGAACACCCGGATCCAGACCCGGCCCTGACGCTTCATGTGGCGGGTGATCGCGCGGCGGGCCGCTTCGATCTGGCGGGCGGTGACGCGCTCTGGCTCGGTGGCCTTCAGCGCGAAAGAGCCGAAATTGATGTCGAAGCCGCCCTTGGCCTCGCCGTGGATCCGGCCCTTGTGCTGTTTGCGGAACTTCGTCCGTTTCGGTTGCAGCATCGTTACTTCTCCTTAGCGGGCGTCACGGCGCGGACCACGCGGGGCCGGGCCTTCCTGAGCCTCGGCGGCGCGGCGCTCGCGGGCCGAAGGATCATGCTCCATGATCTCGCCCTTGAAGATCCACACCTTCACACCGATGATCCCGTACGGGGTTTCGGCTTCCGAGAGCGCATAGTCGATATCGGCGCGCAGCGTGTGCAGCGGCACGCGACCTTCGCGATACCACTCGGTCCGCGCGATCTCGGCACCGCCCAGACGGCCCGCGACGTTCACGCGAATGCCCTGAGCACCCATGCGCATCGCGTTCTGCACCGCGCGCTTCATGGCGCGGCGGAACGAGACGCGGCGCTCGAGCTGCTGCGCGATGGATTCCGCGACCAGCTGAGCATCGAGTTCCGGCTTGCGGACCTCGACGATGTTCAGATGCAGCTCGCTATCGGTGAACTGCGCCAGTTTCTTGCGCAGCTGCTCGATATCGGCGCCCTTCTTGCCGATGATGACGCCCGGACGCGCGGCGTGAATGGTCACGCGGCACTTCTTGTGCGGACGCTCGATGATGACGCGGCTGATGCCGGCCTGCTTGGCTTCTTTCTTGATGAACTCGCGGATATGCACGTCCTCAAGCAGCAGGTCGCCATATTCCTTGTCATCGGCATACCAGCGGCTGTCCCAGGTGCGGTTGACCTGGAGGCGCATCCCGACGGGGTTGACCTTCTGACCCATTACGCTTGCTCCTCTGCGGTGTCTGCCTTGACGGTCTTGCGGGAAGCTTTCTTGGCTTCCGCCGCAGCCGCGGCAGCGGCCGGATCGACCTCGCGCAGCTTGATGGTGATTTCCGAGAACGGCTTCATGATGCGGCCATAGCGGCCACGTGCCCGCGGACGGCCACGCTTCATCACCAGGTTCTTGCCGACCCAGGCTTCTGCGACGACGAGGTTGTCGACGTCGAGATTGTGGTTGTTCTCGGCATTGGCGATCGCCGATTGCAGAAGCTTTTTCACGTCGCCCGCGATGCGGCGCTTCGAGAAGGTCAGGTCCGAAAGAGCCTTTTCCACCTTCTTGCCGCGGATCAGACCGGCGACGACATTCAGCTTCTGCGGGCTGACGCGAACCATGCGCGCCTTGGCCATCGCTTCGTTATCCGCCACGCGGCGCGGATTCTTTTCCTTACCCATGGCTTACTTCCTTTTCGCTTTCTTGTCGGCCGCGTGACCGTAATAGGTCCGCGTCGGCGAGTATTCCCCGAATTTCTGACCGATCATATCTTCCGAGACATTCACCGGGATATGCTTGTGCCCGTTATAGACACCGAAGGTCAGGCCGACGAATTGCGGCAGAATGGTCGAACGGCGCGACCAGATCTTGATGACATCCGATTTGCCCGACTCACGGGCTTTCTCGGCCTTTTTCAGCACATAGGCGTCGACAAAAGGCCCTTTCCAAACAGAACGTGCCATGGATTAGCGCCCCTTCTTGCGTGCGTGACGCGACCGCAGGATATACTTGTCGGTCGACTTGTTGGTGCGGGTCTTCTTGCCCTTGGTGTCCTTGCCCCAGGGTGTGACCGGCGTGCGGCCGCCCGAGGTCCGGCCCTCACCACCACCATGCGGGTGGTCGATCGGGTTCATGGCGACACCGCGCACGCTCGGGCGGATGCCCTTGTGACGGTTGCGGCCGGCCTTGCCGAAATCCTGGTTCGAGTGATCCGGGTTCGACACGGCGCCGATGGTGGCCATGCATTCCTGGCGGACCATGCGCAGCTCGCCCGAGGACAGGCGGATCTGGGCGTAACCGCCATCGCGGCCCACGAACTGGGCATAGGTGCCCGCCGAACGCGCGATCTGGCCGCCCTTGCCGGGCTTGAGTTCGACGTTATGCACGATGGTGCCGATCGGCATCCCCGAGAAGGGCATCGCATTGCCGGGCTTCACATCCACGCGCTCACCGGCGACGACCTTGTCGCCCACGGCCAGACGCTGCGGGGCCAGGATATAGGCCTGCTCGCCATCGTCATATTTGATCAGCGCGATGAAGGCGGTGCGGTTGGGATCGTATTCGATCCGCTCGACCACGCCCGACACATCGAACTTGGTGCGCTTGAAATCGACGATGCGATACAGGCGCTTTGCCCCGCCGCCCTTGCGGCGCATGGTGATCCGTCCGGTGTTGTTCCGGCCGCCCTTCTTGGTCAAACCTTCGGTAAGGGATTTGACCGGACGACCTTTCCAAAGCTCCGAACGGTCGATCAGAACCAGCCCGCGCTGGCCAGGCGTCGTCGGTTTATACGACTTGAGTGCCATCTTTCTGTCTTCCGTTGCTTTGTTTCGTCAAAAACTCATGCGGCCCCCGGACGAACCGGAGACCGCGATCCTTCGCCTCGATCAAAGTCCGGTGGACACGTCGATCGAATTGCCTTCTTCCAGCGTGACATAGGCTTTCTTCACGTCGGAACGGACGCCGGGGCGGCCGCGGAAACGCTTGGTCTTGCCTTTGGTCACGGTAGTGTTCACCGCTTTGACCTTGACGTCGAACAGGGTTTCCACAGCTTCCTTGATCTGCGGCTTGTTCGCGTCGATCGCCACTTCGAAAACGAACGCATTGGCTTCCTGAGCCATGGTCGATTTCTCGGTGATGATCGGCTTGCGGATCACATCGTAATGTTCAGCTTTCGCGCTCATTTCAGGCGAGCCTCCAGAGCTTCGACACCCGCCCGCGTCAGCACCAACGTGTCGCGCTTGAGGATGTCATAGACATTGGCGCCCATCGAGGGCAGCACATCGACGCCGTCCAGGTTCCGCGCGGCGCGGGCAAAGCCCTCGTTCACGTCGGCACCGTCGATGACCAGCACGCGCTTCCAGCCGTTTTCCTTGACGGCCTTGGCGACGGCAGAGGTCTTGGCGTCGGCGATGTTCAGGTCTTCGATCACGACCAGCTCGCCCGCATTGGCTTTCGCCGAGAGGGCATGCTTGAGGCCAAGCGCGCGGACCTTCTTGGGCAGGTCAAACGCATGGCTGCGCGGGGTCGGACCCTTATAGACACCGCCCTTGCGGAAGATCGGCGCCTTGCGAGAGCCGTGGCGTGCGCCGCCGGTGCCCTTCTGGCGATAGATCTTCTTGGTCGAATAGCTGACCTCGGACCGGCCCAGCACCGAATGGGTGCCCTGCTGCGCCTTGGCGCGCTGCCAGCGGACGACGCGCTGCAGGATGTCGCCACGCGGCTCCAGCCCGAAGACCTCGTCGGCCAGCTCGATGGACCCGGCCTTACCGGAGTCCAGCTTGATCACATCGAGTTTCATTCCTTGTTCTCCCCTTCCGGAGCGGCATCGTCAGCCTGATCCTCGTTCGGATCGGCCGCTTCCTTGTCGGCTTCGATCGAGGCTTCTGCTTCCTTCAGCGCGGCTTCTTCCTGCTCGGCGGCCAGACGTGCGGCTTCCTCGCGGGCGGCTTCTTCCTCGGCGGCGGCCTGTGCGGCGGCCTCCTCGGCGATGCGCTGCGCTTCCTTCAGCTTCGAACGGGTCGCAGCCGGGGTGATCAGGTTCTCGGGCAGCTCTTTCTTGACGGCATCCTTGACGATGACCCAGCCACCTTTCGAGCCCGGCACCGAACCCTTGACCATGATCAGGCCACGGTCGGTATCGGTCTGGACGACCTGAAGGTTCTGGGTGGTCACGCGGACCGCGCCCAGATGACCGGCCATCTTCTTGCCCTTGAACACCTTGCCCGGGTCCTGACACTGACCGGTCGAGCCGTGCGAGCGGTGGCTGATCGACACACCATGAGAGGCACGCAGACCGCCAAAGTTATGCCGCTTCATCGCACCGGCAAAACCCTTACCGATGGACGTGCCCGCTACATCGACGAACTGGCCGGCGAAATAGTGGTCGGCGATGATTTCCTCGCCCACATCGACCAGATTGTCCTCGGAGACGCGGAACTCGGCGATCTTGCGCTTGGGCGCAACACCGGCCTTCGCGAAATGCCCGCGCAGCGGAGCCGCGACGCGCTTGGCCTTGGCGTCACCCGCACCGAGTTGCACGGCGACATAGCCGTCACGCTCGGCGGTGCGCTGCGAGACCACCTGCAGATTGTCCAGCTGAAGCACGGTCACCGGAACCTGGCGGCCGTCTTCCATGAACAGCCGGGTCATGCCCAGCTTCTTGGCGATTACACCTGTACGCATGACGCCCCCTTACACCTTGATCTCGACATCCACGCCAGCGGCGAGGTCGAGCTTCATCAGCGCATCAACCGTCTGCGGCGTCGGATCGACGATGTCCAGCAGACGCTTGTGAGTGCGAATTTCCCACTGGTCGCGCGACTTCTTGTCGATATGCGGGCCGCGCAGGACGGTGAATTTCTCGATCTTGTTCGGCAGCGGGATCGGCCCGCGAACCGTGGCACCCGTGCGCTTGGCGGTGTTCACGATTTCCTGGGTGCTGGCATCCAGCACGCGGTAATCGAACGCCTTCAGCCGAATGCGGATATTCTGACTTTGCATCGTCATCCCTCGGAGCTTTGAGGGTTCCAGTCGAGAGGCTGACGACACACCACGCGGCGCCAGCATCGGACCTGTATAAAAACTGCGAAGCCGCCCTATAGGGGGCGGCCCCGTCAGATGCAAGCGAATCCTTGTGATTCAGGCGGATTCGGATGCGATGCGCGCGTATAGCGTTAGGTGGGGGTGAGGGTCAAGAGGGCCAAGCCAATTGGCCGAACATGATCCCGGCTATACAGTCTTAGCTTTCTCCAACAGAAAGACGATAGCGTTGCGCATCGCCCCCTCCAAATCCTGCGCCCGCTCGATCCTGTGCCCAACATATCGCATTGGACCTAGAAACCTCAGTTGGCCACTGCGCTTTTCGAACAACAACAGCGCTTTCCCGGCCGCTTCATGCTCCAGGATTGCACGGTTGCCCCGAACGAACTCCATATCGCCGCGCTGTCCCTCGCCATAATATTCCATTATTCCATCCGCTCGGAACCGATCGTGATAGCCGAACTCGCTTCCCCTGTCGCCGGTTATAACGAACACCACTGACGCATTTTTTGGCGTTATGATGCCGCCCTGTTCTTGTCCTCCAAAGCGGTGATGAATATCGCGACGGCGACTATATTGCTGACCTGGAACGAACCCAAAATTATCTTGCATGGTCGTTAGAACTACTCCTAGTTTTCGAAGATATCTTGCAGGCCATTTGGCAATATTGCCACCCCGGAAATCTTGTGAGAGTGCGATCGAGCTAAGATCCACTTCAGCGAACTGCCGCCCCGTCGTAGGCTGCGCTTCAGCGCACCGCCCCTCGAACCGCCGCCCACAAAAAAGCCCGCCCCTTTCGGGACGGGCCTCGCTTTCTGGCAAGGCGGGCTGAGGCCCGCCCTACGGCGTTTCTGCCATCATCACTCGATGATCTTGGCCACCACGCCGGCGCCGACGGTGCGACCGCCTTCGCGGATGGCGAAGCGCAGTTTTTCTTCCATCGCGATCGGAGCGATCAGCTCGACCTCGAATTTCAGGTTGTCGCCCGGCATCACCATCTCGGTGCCTTCCGGCAGCGTCACCGAACCCGTCACATCCGTCGTGCGGAAGTAGAATTGCGGGCGGTAATTCGCGAAGAACGGCGTGTGGCGGCCACCCTCTTCCTTGGTCAGGATATAGGCCTCGGCCTCGAACTTCGTGTGCGGGGTCACCGAGCCCGGCTTGGCCAGAACCTGACCGCGCTCGACGCCGTCACGCTCGATCCCGCGCAGCAGCGCGCCGATATTGTCGCCGGCCTCACCACGATCCAAGAGCTTGCGGAACATCTCGACGCCCGTGCAGGTGGTCTTCTTGGTGTCGCGGATGCCGACGATTTCCAGCTCGTCGCCCACATTCACCGCGCCACGCTCGACCCGGCCGGTCACAACCGTGCCGCGGCCCGAGATCGAGAACACGTCCTCGATCGGCATCAGGAAGGGCTGGTCGACCGCACGCTCCGGGGTCGGGATGTATTCGTCCACGGCCTTCATCAGCTCGCGGATCGAGTTCTCGCCGATTTCCGGGTCGCGGCCTTCCAGAGCGGCCAGAGCCGAGCCCTTGATGATCGGAATGTCGTCGCCCGGATATTCGTAGGAGGACAGAAGCTCGCGCACTTCCATCTCGACCAGCTCCAGCAGTTCCTCGTCATCGACCTGGTCGACCTTGTTCAGGTACACCACGATATAGGGGATGCCGACCTGGCGGCCCAGCAGGATGTGTTCGCGCGTCTGCGGCATCGGGCCGTCAGCCGCGTTCACCACCAGGATCGCGCCGTCCATCTGGGCGGCACCGGTGATCATGTTCTTCACATAGTCGGCGTGGCCGGGGCAGTCCACATGCGCATAGTGGCGGTCATCGGTCTCATACTCGACATGCGCGGTCGAGATGGTGATCCCGCGGGCCTTTTCCTCGGGCGCGCCGTCGATCTGGTCATAGGCGCGGAAATCGCCGAAATACTTCGTGATCGCCGCCGTCAGCGTCGTCTTGCCGTGGTCAACGTGACCGATCGTGCCAATGTTGACGTGCGGCTTGTTCCGTTCGAATTTTGCTTTTGCCATTGCAAAGCTCCTTTGAGTGACGGTGCGCCGTGGCGCACCCTACGGGGGTGGTAGGGCGCGAGGTTTCCCCCGCACCGCCTTGATTACGCGTATTTCTTCTGGATCTCGTCCGAGATGTTCTGCGGCACGGCGTCGTAATGGTCGAACTGCATCGTGAACACCGCGCGGCCCGAAGACATCGAACGCAGGTTGTTGATATAGCCGAACATATTGGCCAGCGGCACGAAAGCGTCGATGACGTTTGCGTTGCCGCGGCTGTCCTGTCCGCGAACCATGCCCCGACGCGAGGTCAGGTCGCCGATGATCGAACCGGTATACTCCTCCGGGGTGACCACTTCGACGCGCATGATCGGTTCCAGCAGCTTTGCACCTGCCTTGCGCAGACCTTCACGCATCCCCGCACGCGCAGCGATTTCGAAGGCCAGCACCGACGAGTCGACATCGTGGAACGCACCGTCAACCAGGGCGACCTTGAAGTCGATGACCGGGAAGCCGGCCAGCGGGCCGGAATCCATGACCGACTTGATGCCTTTCTCGACGCCGGGAATGTATTCCTTCGGCACCGCACCACCGACGATCCGGCTTTCGAAAGAGTAACCTTCGCCCGGCTCGGTCGGGGTGATGATCATCTTTACGCGCGCGAACTGGCCGGTACCGCCGGACTGTTTCTTGTGCGTATAGTCGATCTCGGCCTCGGTCGAGATGGTTTCGCGATAGGCCACCTGCGGCGCACCGATATTCGCCTCGACCTTGAATTCGCGCTTCATGCGATCGACCAGAATGTCGAGATGGAGTTCGCCCATCCCCTTCATGATGGTCTGGCCCGATTCCAGATCGGTCTCGACGCGGAAAGAGGGGTCTTCGGCAGCCAGGCGCTGAAGGGCGAGGCCCATCTTTTCCTGGTCGGCCTTCGACTTCGGTTCCACCGCGATCTCGATCACCGGTTCCGGGAAGGTCATGGTTTCCAGAACCACCTGCTTGTTCGGATCCGACAGCGTGTCGCCCGTGGTGGTTTCCTTCAGACCCGCCAGCGCGATGATGTCGCCGGCATAGGCGTTTTCGATCTCTTCACGGTTGTTCGAGTGCATCAGCATCATCCGACCGACACGCTCGCGCTTGCCTTTGGTCGAGTTCAGCATCGTGTCGCCCTTGCTGATGATGCCCGAATAGATCCGGGTGAAGGTCAGCGAACCGACAAAGGGGTCGTTCATGATCTTGAACGCCAGCGCCGAGAAGGGCGCTTCGTCTTCGGCGGGACGGGCGATATTGCGCTCTTCTTCCTCGTCATCGGGCGAGAAGCCCATCAGCGTCGGCACGTCGGTCGGCGCCGGCAGGAAGTCGATCACCGCGTTAAGAAGCGGCTGCACACCCTTGTTCTTGAAGGCAGATCCGGCCATGACCGGGAAGAAGCTCAGCGACAGCGTGCCCTTGCGGATGAGCTCGCGCAGCTTTGCCTCGTCGGGCTCGTTGCCTTCGAGATACTGCTCCATGGCGTCATCGTCCTGCTCGACGGCAAGCTCGATCATGTTCGAACGCCATTCGTCGGCCTGATCCTTCAGCTCGTCACGGATCGGCTGACGGGTCCAGGACGCGCCCAGATCTTCGCCGCGCCAGGTCCATTCTTCCATCTTGATCAGGTCGATGATGCCTTCCAGCTTGTCCTCGGCGCCGATCGGCAGGGCGATCGGGCACGGGGTGCCGCCGGTGCGGTCCTTGATCATGTTGACGCAGTTGAAGAAGTCGGCACCGATCTTGTCCATCTTGTTGACGAACACGATGCGCGGAACCTTGTAGCGGTCGGCCTGACGCCAGACGGTTTCGGTCTGCGGCTCGACACCGGCATTGGCGTCCAGAAGGCAGATCGCACCATCCAGAACCGCCAGCGAACGCTCGACCTCGATGGTGAAGTCGACGTGGCCGGGGGTGTCGATGATGTTGAAACGGAACTTCGTGTCCGAGGTGCCGTCTTCGGTCGGGTCTTCCTGACGCTGCCAGAAGGTCGTGGTCGCAGCCGAGGTGATGGTGATGCCGCGCTCGGCCTCTTGCTCCATCCAGTCCATGGTGGCGGCGCCATCATGGACTTCCCCGATCTTGTGCGACTTGCCCGTGTAGAACAGGATGCGTTCAGTCGTCGTCGTCTTGCCGGCATCGATGTGAGCCATGATGCCGAAGTTACGGTAACGCTGAATCGGATAATCGCGGGGCATAAGAAGTCCTTCCGTTTACCAGCGGTAATGGCTGAACGCTTTGTTCGCGTCGGCCATCTTGTGGGTGTCTTCGCGCTTCTTGACGGCGGTGCCGCGGCCGTTGACGGCGTCGGCAAGCTCGCCCGCAAGGCGCTCTTCCATGGTGTTCTCGTTGCGGTTCTTGGCCGCGGTGATCAGCCAGCGGATGGCCAGAGCCTCGCGGCGGATCGGACGCACCTCGACCGGCACCTGATAGGTGGCACCGCCGACGCGGCGCGAGCGCACTTCGACCGAAGGCTTCACATTGTCGAGGGCTTCGTGGAAGATTTCGACCGGCTCGCGCTTCAGCTTGGTCTGAACGCGGTCGAGCGCGTTATAGACGATGCGCTCGGCGACCGATTTCTTGCCGTCAACCATCAGGTTGTTCATGAATTTGGTGAGCACGCGATCGCCGAACTTGGCGTCGGGCAGCACTTCGCGCTTCTCAGCAGCGTGACGACGTGACATGGATCTCTCTCCTTACTTCGGACGCTTGGCGCCGTATTTCGAGCGGCGCTGACGACGGTCCTTGACGCCCTGGGTATCCAGCACACCGCGCAGGATGTGGTAACGGACACCCGGAAGGTCTTTCACACGGCCGCCACGGATCAGCACGACGCTGTGTTCCTGGAGGTTGTGCTTCTCGCCCGGAATGTAAGAGATGACCTCGAAGCCATTCGTCAGGCGCACCTTAGCGACCTTCCGCATGGCGGAGTTCGGTTTCTTCGGCGTCGTGGTATAGACGCGCGTGCAGACGCCGCGCTTCTGCGGGCATCCCTGGAGGTGCTGCGATTTGGATCGCTGCACTTTCGGCTGCCGCGGCTTGCGGATCAGCTGTTGAATCGTCGGCATTCGGTTCCCCGTCTTGCTTCTGTCAATACTCGCAGCCACCCGGCTGCGCCACTTCTCGACGGCCAGTTGCGCGAATCGCAAAAAGCCAAAGCCCCATCCGGTCCCGTTTCAGGGCACGGCGGGGCTATCCAGCGGAATTCAGGTCAGACTTCGCGGCCAAGGGGCCGTCATCGAGACCATCAGGTTCTGGACCCCGGAAATCGAACACTCCGGGACGGGCGGGCTATAGGCGGATTCGCCAAGGCTGTCAACAAGCGGCGCCGGGCAGACCGGGCTGAGGATCTGCCCCATGATGCCATTCAGATGGGAAGCGCGGCGGGGCTTCGCAACCCCGTCCCTGCGCTAACGCGGAAAGGCGATCTCGGCGCGCAGCCCGCCCAGCGTCTCGCTGCGCCCGAGCCGCAGCTGCCCGCCCAGATTCCGCGCCGTGTCGGCGGCGATGGCCAGCCCCAGCCCAGCCCCCTCGCCGCGATTGCGCGAGCGCGCCGGATCGAGCCGGCTGAACGGGCGCAGTGCCTCTTCGATCTGGTCCTCGGGGATGCCCGGCCCGTCATCCTCGACGGCGATGCGGACCGCGCGCGGCGTCAGCGCAAGCTCGATCCGGGTCTGCTCGCCATAGCGCGCGGCATTGCCGATCAGGTTTTCAATGGCGCGGCGCAGCATATCGGGCCGGAAGGTGGCCTGATCCTCTGCTGCCGAGGCCGGTGCGTGCAGGCTGATATTATGCCCCGAGCGTGCCGCATCGTCGACGATCCGGCGCAGAAACGGCAATAGCGGCAGCGTCTCGGACTGCCCGTCCTGCGCGGCATCGCGGGCGAATGCGAGAAATGCGTTCACCATGCTGGACATATCCTCGACATCGCGGCGCATCGCGGCGATTTCCTCGGCATCGGGCTCGACATCCGGGGACAGCATCGACAGCGACAGCTGCAACCGCGTCAGCGGCGTGCGCAAATCATGGCTGATCCCGGTCAGCATCATCCCGCGCTGCTCGGCCAGTCGCTCCAGCCGGTTGCGCATGTCCAGAAACGCCGTCCCCGCGCTGCGGATTTCGGCCGCGCCGCCGGGGCGATACGGCACCAGCCGCCCCCTGCCATACCCCTCCGCCGCCTGAGCCAGCCGCTTGATCGGGCGCAGCTGGTTGCGCAGGAATATGCCCGCGATCACCGTCAACAGGATCGAGGAAAACCCCAGCAGGACCAATAGCTGATGCGGGTTCGACGCGCTCACCCGTTCGCGGTCGAATGACAGCGTATAGGGCCCGCGCGGCCCGTTCAGCCCCACCCGCACCCGGTCGAGATTGCCAAGCTCCACATGATCGACTTGCGGAAGCTGGTCGCGCAGCTCGTCTGCGACGATACGCCCCGACACATCGTAAAAGACACGGCTGTCCGAGACTGGCGGGCCGGGCACATCCATCCCGATCCGCAAATTCTGCGCGATCGCCGCGGCCTGATGCAGCGAGCGTTCGGGATTCTGCTCTGCCTCGAAACTGCGGACGACATAGCCGATCTCGAGCGCCACGCTGCGGGTCATCTGCCGCGTCACATCCTCGAAATGGCGCTGCAGGAACATGATGCTCACGACCAGAACCAGGGTGAGCACCGGCAGAAGCAGGATCAGCACCGCCCGGCCATAAAGCCCCCGCGGCATCACTTTCTTGAGCCAGTCGAAATCGGGTCCGAATTGCATGGCGCCCCCTGTCTTGCGTGGCTAGGTTAGTGCGCGACACAGTTCAGGGAAACCCGCCGCGATGTTGCAGACCATTCTCGCGCCCAACCCCTCGCCGCTGACCGGCCCCGGCACGAACAGCTTCCTTCTGGGAGAGGACAGCATCGCGGTGATCGACCCCGGCCCCGATATTGCCGAACATCGCGAGGCGATCCTGCGCGCGGGCGGCGGGCGCATCACCCATATCATCGTCACCCACGCCCATCTGGACCATTCCGAGGGCGCCGCCGCGCTCGCCCGCGCCACCGGGGCGCCGGTGCTGGCCTTCGGCACCGCCGACGCAGGACGCTCGCTTCTGATGCAGTCGCTGGCCGCCTCGGCCGGTGGCGGCGAAGGGCGTGACCTCGCCTTTTGCCCTGACCGGTTGCTGCGCGATGGTGACCGGATCGAGACGGCGGAGTGGACGCTGACCGCTGTCCACACCCCGGGACATATGGGCAATCACATGGCGTTTCTCTGGGACGACACGATGTTCTGCGGCGATGTGGTGCTCGGCTGGTCCTCGACGCTGATTTCGCCGCCCGACGGAGATTTGCTGGATTATTTCCGCAGCCTCGACCGGATCGAGGCACTTCGCCCGGCGCGGCTGCTGCCCGCCCATGGCGACGCGGTGGAGGCCCCCCTCGCCCGCGTGGCAGAGCTGCGCGCGCATCGCCAGGACCGCAGCGGCCAGATCCTCGGCGCATTGCGCGACGGCGCCGCCGATGCCGGCACTCTGGCCCGCCGCATCTATAACGTGCCCGAGAAATTGCTGCCCGCCGCAGCCCGCAATGTGCTGTCCCACCTGATCGCGATGACCGAGCTTGGCGTGACAATTGCCCCGGCCCCGATCACACCCGAAACACGATTTTCCCTTCGGTGAAAATTTTGCGACAAACCCTCTGGACGCCCCCGAATCCGGTTGCTATATCGCCCCCGTGTTCCGGCGTAGCTCAGCGGTAGAGCAGTTGACTGTTAATCAATTGGTCGTAGGTTCGATCCCTACCGCCGGAGCCAAAATCTCTTGATAATATATCGCGGAAGGCCTCGCTCCGGCGGGGCTGTTGTCTTTTCATGGTGCGGGTGCCAGCGTTGCGCGCGGCGTTGCCGTGGTGCGGGCGCTCAACCGTAAAGCGCGCGGGCGCGGGTCTCGAAGGCGCGGACGATGCGGCTCATGGCCTCGTCGAAGACCACGCCGATCAGCCGGGCGAGGATGGCATTGCGGAATTCGAAATCGACGAAGAAATCGACTTCGCAGCCGCCCTCGGGAAGGTCGCGGAACGCCCAGCCGGAATGCAGATAGCGGAACGGGCCGTCGAGATAATCCGTGTCGATCTTCAGATCTTCGGGCCACAGAGTCACGCGGCTGCCGAAACGTTCGCGGAAGACCTTGAAGGAAATCACCAGATCGGCCTCGATCACCTCGCTGCCATCCTTCTGCGGGGCGCGGGACCGGATGCGGGCGGCGCTGTTCCAGGGAAGAAATTCGGGATAGCGTTCGACATCGGCCACCAGATCGTACATCTGGCGCGCGGTATAGGGGAGTTTGCGCGTTTCAGAACGGTGGGGCAAAATGGGCTCCGTCGAGGATTTCGCCGGAAATAACCGAAGGGGCGGATATGAACAACCTGATCTGGCTGCTCCGCGCCTCGCGCTGGGCACGCAAGCCGCCGAGCATGAAGATGGTCAAGCTGGTCTACGGCCTCGTCGCCGCCGCCATCGTCATCGTTGTGCTGGAAAAATCCGGCTACTGGCCCGACTGGGCAACGCTGGAGCGGGGACGCGGCGCGCGCATGCCGCGCTGAGCGGGCGGCGCCGGCGCGACCTCATGCCACGCCGGCCGCGCAGCGTTGCTTACAGCCCGGCCTGCGAGAAGGTGTCGCAATTGCGAAAACTGCCGCTTTCGAAACCGCGCATGAACCAGTCCTGACGCTGCGCCGACGAGCCATGGGTGAAGGCGTCGGGCACCACCGCGCGGCCCGCGCTTTGCATCAGCGCGTCGTCGCCCACCGCAGCGGCGGCGTCCATCGCCTCGCCGATATCCTCGCGGGTGATGCGCAGATCCTGCGCCGAGCCCTTCGCCCAGACCCCGGCAAAGCAATCCGCCTGAAGCTCGGTCAGCACCGAAAGCGCGTTGCTGTCCTCCTGGCTCGACCGCTGGCGTTGCGCGGTGACCTTGGGCAGGATGCCAAGCTGGTTCTGCGCGTGATGGCCGACCTCATGGGCGATGACATAGGCCGCAGCCAGATCGCCGCCCGCGCCCATCCGGCGTTCCATCACCTGGAAGAAATCGGTGTCGAGATAAACTTTCTGGTCCGCCGGGCAGTAGAATGGCCCCATCTGCGCCGAGGCACCGCCGCAGGCCGATTGGGTGACGCCCGAATACAGCACCATCTGCGGATCGGTGTAGCCGTCGCCCAGCGCCTCGCCGAACACATCCTCGGTTTCCGCGAGAATGACCGAGACGAACTGCCCCATCTCTTCCTCCTCGGCGGTGAGTTCCCGCGGCTCGCCGGAGCTCTGGCTCTCGGACATGCCGCTCACCAGAGGCGAGATGTCCACGCCGAAGAAATATCCGACGCCGAGCACGACGAGCATCCCGACAAGGCCGATCGACCCCGCGCCGCCCGCGCCCATCCTGCGCCGATCATCGATGTTTCGGCTGCCACGCCGCCCACGCCACTGCATCCCTGCTATCTCCTGCAAGTCGTTGTCCGCGCCCGCAAATCGGCGCGATTTTGCAAGGGTTAACCCTAAGCGGGCTTGACGGTTCCCGCAAGCCGGGCGAGAGGGGGCGCGTTTAACACAGGTGACAGTGATGTTCGATTGGATCGTGTCGGTGATCGACGGTTGGGGTTATCCCGGGGTGTTTCTGCTCATGCTGGCGGAGAATGTGTTTCCGCCGATCCCGTCAGAGGTCATCATGCCGCTGGCGGGCTATCTGGTCGGCGAGGGACGGCTGGGGCTGACGCTGACCATCGTCGCGGGAACGGCTGGCTCGGTGCTGGGCACCAGCCTGTGGTATCTGGTCGGGCAGATGTTCGGCGCGGCGCGGCTGAAGCGCTGGGCGGCGCGATGGGGCCGGGTCTTCACCATGTCGCCGTCGGATATCGATGGTGCGATCGGCTGGTTCAACCGGCATGGCGGCACGGCGGTCTTCTTCGGCCGGATGCTTCCGGCGATTCGGACGCTGATCTCGGTTCCTGCGGGGATCGCGGCGATGCCCTTCGGCCGGTTCCTGCTGCTGACCACCATCGGCAGCGCGATCTGGACGATCCTGCTGACCGTCGCCGGGCTGATCCTTCAGGATCAGTTCGAGCGTGTCTCGGGCGTGATCGACCCGGTGTCGAAGGTGATCGTGATCTCGATCGTGGTGGTCTATGTCTGGCGCGTCGCCACCTGGAAGCCGCATTGAGCGTCAGCGACGATTCGCCACGGCGTATTCACGCGAAAGCGATTTGCGCGGCAGGTGGGCGCGGGCTAGGCGGCTGGCATGATTGATCTTTCCGCACGCATGCTCGCCATTCTCGCAGGCGCAGGCTCAGCGGCGCTGCTGATCGCGGCGCTCGGCTTCCAGTCCATCGGTTATGTTCCCTGCGAGCTCTGCATCCTGCAACGCTGGCCGCATCTGGCCGCAGCGATGCTTGCCGCGCTGATCGTCTGGGCGGACCGGCGGGCGCTGCGCTGGCTGGGGGCGCTGGCCGCCGGGCTGGCCTGCGCCTTTGCGATCTTTCATGTCGGGGTCGAGCAAGGCTGGTGGGAGGGACCGGTCGCCTGCACGGGCGGGATTTCGGATCTTGCCGCCATGTCGACCCAGGATCTGATGAGCAAGCTGCAATCCGCCCCGGTGGTCCGCTGCGACGAGCCGCAATGGTATTTCCTTGGCCTGACCATGGCCGGATGGAACGCGATCTGCTCGGCGGTGCTGACGGCGATATGGCTGCGCGCGGCAACCGGGCGCGGGATCCGTCTCTGACAAGATTGCACACCAGCCTGCGTAGGTGCTATACCGCGCGCCAACAAGATATAGAGGCGCACACGTGGCTGACACCCCCGAAGACGACGATCTGGACATCGCTGGCAGCGGCAATGGCGGCGATGACGGCACTGGACCCGACAATCCGGTGATCCATCATGACGGCCCGCAGATCGACATCACCGATGAAATGCGGTCGAGCTATCTCGATTATGCCATGTCGGTCATCGTCAGCCGTGCCATTCCCGACCTGCGTGACGGGCTGAAGCCGGTGCATCGCCGAATCCTTTACGCGATGCATGAAACCGGGAACACGCACGACAAGCCCTATCGCAAATCGGCCCGCCCGGTCGGCGACGTGATGGGGAAATACCACCCGCATGGCGACAGCGCGATCTATGACGCGCTCGTGCGGATGGCGCAGGATTTCTCGATGTCGCTGCCGTTGCTGGATGGTCAGGGCAATTTCGGCTCGATGGATGGCGATCCGCCCGCGGCGATGCGCTATACCGAAGTGCGCATGGCCAAGCCCGCCGATTACCTGCTGGCCGATATCGACAAGGACACGGTCGATTTTCAGGACAATTACGACGGCAAGGATCGCGAGCCTTCGGTCCTGCCCGCGCGCTTTCCGAACATGCTGGTCAACGGCGCGGGCGGCATCGCCGTCGGCATGGCCACCAACATTCCGCCGCATAATCTTGGCGAGGTGATCGATGCCACGCTGGCGCTGATCGAGAACCCGGATCTTTCGACCGAGCGGCTGATGGAAATCGTGCCGGGCCCCGACTTCCCGACCGGCGGCACGATCCTTGGCCGCTCTGGCATCCGCAAGGCCTATCTCGAGGGGCGCGGCTCGATCCCGCTGCGCGCGAAGACCCGCATCGAAGAGCCGCGCCGGGACCGTTATGCCATCGTGATCGACGAGATCCCCTATCAGGTCAACAAGTCGACGATGATCGAGAAGATCGCCGAGCTGGCCAAGGAAAAGCGCATCGAGGGCATCGCCCATGTGCAGGACGAATCCGACCGCCACGGCGTCCGCGTCGTGATCGAGCTGAAACGCGACGCCACGCCCGAGGTGGTGCTGAACCAGCTGTTCCGCTTCACGCCGATGCAGACCAGCTTCGGGGCGAATATGCTGGCGCTGAACGGGGGCAAGCCCGAACAGCTGGCCCTGCGCGACTTCCTCACCTATTTCATCAGCTTCCGCGAGGATGTCGTCGCCCGCCGCACCGCCTATGAACTGCGCCGCGCCCGCGAACGCAGCCATGTGCTCTGCGGTCTGGCGGTGGCGGTGTCCAATGTCGATGAGGTGGTGGAAACCATCCGCTCATCCGCCGACGCCGCCGAGGCGCGGCAGCGGCTGATGGCGCGTCGCTGGCCGGCCCATGAGATCCTCGAATATCTCAAGCTGATCGACGATCCGCGCCATCCGGTCAACGAGGACGGCACCTATAACCTGTCGGAAACCCAGGCCCGCGCGATCCTCGATCTGCGCTTGCAGCGCCTGACCCAGCTCGGCGTGCAGGAAATCACCGACGAGCTTCAGAAGCTGGCCGACGATATCCGCGATTATCTGGCGATCCTCGCCAGCCGCGAGCGGATCATGGGGATCATCTCGGACGAGCTGCGCGAGGTGAAAGAGCTTTTCGCCGTGCCGCGCCGCACCGAGATCCTCGACTGGGCCGGCGACATGGACGACGAGGACCTGATCGAGCGCGAGGACATGGTCGTGACCATCACCTCGGGCGGATATATCAAGCGCACCGCCCTGGCCGAGTTCCGCTCCCAGAAGCGCGGCGGCAAGGGCCTGTCGGGGATGGCGACCAAGGAAGACGACGTGGTCACCACGCTCTTCGTCGCCAACACCCATACCGAGCTGCTGTTCTTTACCACCGGCGGCATGGTCTATCGGCTCAAGACCTGGCGCCTGCCTCTGGGCGGACGCACCGCGCGCGGCAAGGCTCTGGTCAATATCCTGCCCATTGACGGCGGCACCTCGATCGCGGCGCTTCTGCCGATGGATGCGCCGGAAAGCGAATGGGATCATTATCAGGTGATCTTCGCCACCGATGGCGGAGAGGTGCGGCGCAACGCGCTCTCCGATTTCACCAATATCATGCGCAACGGCAAGATCGCCATGAAGCTGCCCGAGGGCACCAGCCTGATCGGCGTCCGCATGGCCACCGATGACGACGACGTGATGCTGGTCACCGCCAAAGGCCGCGCGATCCGCTTTGCGGCGACCGATGTGCGCGTCTTTCAGAGCCGCGCCTCGACAGGTGTGCGCGGGATCCGCCTCGCCCCCGGCGACAGCGTCGTCAGCATGTCGGTGATCCGCCATTTCGAAGCCGATCCGGCCGAACGCGCCGCCTATCTGAAGATGCGCCGCGCCGTGGCCGGGGCGCTCGATGACGGTGCCGAAGCCGATGAGGACGAGGACAACGTCGCCGAGGGCAGCATCAGCCAGGAACGCTATGCCGAGATGTCGGCGGCGGAGGATCTGATCCTGACCATCACCGAGAAAGGCTCGGGCAAGATCAGCTCCAGCTTCGATTACCCGCTGCGCGGGCGGGGCGGTCAGGGTGTCATGGCGATGGACAAGGCGCTGCGCGGCGGCAGCCTGGTCGCCTCGTTCCCGGTCGACGGGGACGATCAGATCATGCTCGCCACCTCGAAAGGCCAGTCGATCCGCGTCCCGGTCGAGGGCATCAGCTTCCGTTCGCGTTCGGCCGGCGGGGTGCGTGTCTTCAACACCACGAATGGCGAAACCGTCGTCTCCGTTGCACGCATCGCCGATCAGGGCGAGGATGAGGTCGAAGACAGCATCGAATCCTGAGGACGGGGAACAGATTGGACCGACAGAACCAGCTTCTGCGCGAGCGGCTTCAGACCGGATTTCTGGGCATCATCGCCTTTGCGATCCTGATGTTCATGCTCGTGCAGGCACGGTTCATGCTGATCTGCCTGGCGATTGCGATCATCATCTTCTCGCTGACTTCGGATGCGATCAGCGCCATCGCCCGGCAGCGTGTGCCGAACTGGCTGGCCACGACGCTGGCGCTGCTGCTGATCGGGATCGGGCTGCTCTGGGTTTCGGCCACGGTGGTGAGCCAGATCAACGAGGTGGTGACCACGGCGATTTCCTATGCCGAGCAGATGCAGGCCGCCCTGCCCGCCCTGCTGGAATGGATGGGCCCGGAGGCGCAGCGCACCATCGAAACCGCGCTCAGCAACGCCAATGTCACCGGCTGGATGCGCACTGCGGCAGGAGGGGCCTCGGACGTGATCTCGGCTGCGGTCCTGATCTTTCTCTTTGTCGGCTTCATGTTTGCCGAGCGGGTCTGGTTCCCGCTGAAGATCGAAAGCCTGCTGGACGAAGACCCCGTTGCCGCGGCGCGGGTGCGCCAGATCATCAGTTCGATCATGCGCCGCGTGAACCGCTATCTGGTGGTCAAGGCACTGGTCAGCGGAGCGACGGCGCTGTGCCTGTGGATCATCTTTACCACCGCGGGGCTGCCCCTCGCCGGAGCCATCGCGCTGATGACATTCGCGCTGAATTTCATTCCCTCGATCGGCTCGGTGATCGCGACGATCATTGCCGTGGTCATGGCCTATGTGCTGAGCGCCGATCTTGCCACCACCATCGCGGTCGGCGCGGCCTGCACCGCGGTGCAATTCGCCATCGGCAATGTGCTTGACCCGATGCTGCTCGGCCAGACGCTGCGGCTTTCGAGCTTCGGCATCATTCTCAGCCTCGCCTTCTGGGGCGCGATCTGGGGGCTGCCGGGAATGTTCCTGGCGGTGCCGATCATGGTCGCGGTGATGATCGTCTGCGCCCATATCCCCTGGCTGCGGCCCATCGCGATCATGCTCTCACGCGAGGGGCATCCGGATGACGGGCTGACCGACGAGTAAGGCAGCGGGGGCTGTCTGCCCCCGCACCCCCGAGGATATTTAGATCAGGATGAAGCGGGATCAGTCGCGGAAATTGCGGCTTTCCTTGATCTGGTCCCAGGCCCAGACCACCTCGGCCAGACGTTCCTCGTCCGACCGGTCGCCGCCATTCATGTCAGGGTGAAGAATCTTTACCAACGCCTTGTATTGCTTTCGGATTTCGGTCCTGCTCCACCCATCCTTGGCTTCGAGAATATCGAGCGCGCGGCGTTCGGTCGGCGGCAGCTTGCGCCGCGGGCCGGTGTTGCGCACCGACGGGTCGGTGCCGTTCGCGCCGAGGATTTCCAGCGGGTCGCTGACCCCGTGCCGCGCCCAGGCCTGTTCCTGCGCGGCCTTGCCGAAAGGCTTGGTCGGGCGGTCCCAGACCGTCGCATTGTCCAGAAACTCCTGGAATTCCTCTTCCGACTGGCCCTGAAAATAGTTCCAGTTGAGATTGTATTCGCGCACATGCTCCTTGCAGAACCAGTAATAATCTTCGAGCGCGCGCGGCGATTTCGGGGCGCGATACTGGCCCCGTTCGTCGCAGCCCTCGCGGTCGCAGACCCGGGTCGAGGTCTCGAATGCGCCGGTCATGCCGCGGCGGCCCTTGGTGCGGCGCTTCTTGTCCGATTTGGCCGAAAGATCGAATCCGAATGGGTCTTGGTTGCTCATGGGCGCGCCTTGTCTTTTTCGGGTGCCATACTCTAAGCTATTTCGCGTCGGAATAAAGGGGGCACTGGCAAATGATCGCCGAAGACATCCGCAATGCGCTTCAGCAGCTTTCGCCGCACCGGCTTGAGGTGATCGACGAATCCGAGAGCCATCGCGGCCATGCCGGGTTTCGCGAGGGCGGGCAGTCGCATTTCCGCATCCGCATCGCCTCAGCCGAGTTTGACGGGCTGAGCCGCATCGAGCGGCATCGGCTGATCCATCGCACGCTTGGCGATATCGTCCCGCGCATCCATGCCCTTGCGATCGAGATCGGGTGCTGAGGCGGATGTCAGCGGCGCGGCAAGGCCAGTCTAAAACGCGAAAGACCGGGCGCTGGCCCGGTCTTTTCAAGAGAGAAACTGGAGCGGGTGATGAGATTCGAACTCACGACATTTACCTTGGCAAGGTAACGCTCTACCCCTGAGCTACACCCGCATCCGTTTCCGGCCGACGCTCTGTGTCGCCGGTGGAGCGTCATTTAGGTCAGCCCGACCGGGGGTGCAAGCGGAAATCGGAGATTTCGATGAAAAAAATATGTCTTGCGGAGGCCGCGCGCTTCTGACCAGCTCCGCGCCGGAGATAGATGATGCAGCTTACCGACTCCCTCACTGATTTCGTCCGCCAGGCACTCGCTGCCGGGCGCAGCCGCGATGAGATCGACGCCGCGCTGACGCGTGCGGGATGGTCGGACCGCGAAAGAGAACATGCGCTGATGGCATGGGGCGAAGAGCCCGGAATGCCGCCCGTGCCGCGCCCGCGCAGCACCGGCACCGCGCGCGACGCGCTGATGTTCGGATTGCTGTTCATTACGCTCGGCATCGTCGCCTTTCATCTGGGCGCACTCGGTTTCGATGTGATCGAAGAGCTGATCCCGATGCCGGCCCAACATGCCGAACCCAGCGCGGGCAGCATGCGCTTTTCGATGGCGGCGCTGATCGGGTTCGTCCCGATCTTCCTGATCCTGCACCGCAACAGCATGCGCACCGGCAAGGAGAACGGCGGCACCCGCCGGTCCCCTGTCCGGCGTTGGCTGGCCTCCGTGACGCTGCTGCTTGCGATGCTGACCCTGCTCGGGGATCTGGTCTTCGTCGTCTATGCGCTGCTGAACGGCGAGGTCACGATGCGCTTTTTCGCGAAAGCCGCGCTTGTCGCGCTGATCGCCGGCCTGATCTATGGCTATTACCGCGGCGAGACCGATGGCTGACCGGCAAAATATCGCGGCATGGGCAATTGCTGCCCTCGCCCTCTTCCTCGTGGTGGCCGGGCTGCTGTTGACCGGCGGACCGGCGCAGTCGCGTGCCGAATATCGTGACCGCATCCGCATCGAGGACATGATGGATCTGGCGCGCAACGTGGTGTGTCAGGCGGAAACCGGTGAGGTCATGCCCGACGCTCCGGGGGCGACCATCAACTGCCCCGGCCCGCTGAGGCTGACAGATCCGTTCACCGGCGACAGCTACCGCTACGAAACCACCGGTCCGCGCAATTTCCGCATCTGTGCCGGGTTCGAATATCCCGAGAATATCCCGTCCCGGCTCGGCTATGGCGCCGACAGCTTCGACCCCGCGGCGGGCTGCGTCATCTCGGCCGTTTCCATCCCCTGAAAAGCCGCCTTGCCGCACGCTGACCGGCTGGACGCTCCTGCCCGCACGCGCTAAGTCGAGGCCAGCAATCCCAGCCAGGCGACAGGAGCCCCGCATATGGCCAAACGCCCGATCTTTCAGGACGTGACCGAGGACACCAAGCCCGCCGCCCCCGCGACGGGCGGCATGATCGACGCCGCACCCAAGGGCGCGCGCCGCGCCATCCGAGCGTGGCTGATCGTGCTGTTCGTGCTGGTCTCGGCGATGATCGCGCTTGGCGGGGCGACGCGGCTGACCGGCTCGGGTCTGTCGATCACCGAATGGGCGCCGGTCACCGGCGCGCTGCCGCCGATGAACGAGGCCGACTGGCAGGCGGAATTCGACGCCTACAAGCAGATCCCGCAATATGCCGAGGTGAACCCGGATATGGAGCTTGCGGGCTTCAAGCGGATCTACTGGTGGGAATGGTCGCATCGCCAGCTTGGCCGGATCATCGGCCTGGTCTGGGCAGCGGGTTTCCTGTGGTTCCTGCTGCGCAGGCGCATTCCGACCGGCTGGACCCCGCGCCTGCTGATCCTCGGCGCGCTTGGCGGTCTGCAAGGCGCGATCGGCTGGTGGATGGTCTATTCCGGCGTCGCCACCACGACGCTGACCTCGGTCGCCAGCTATCGGCTGGCCGTGCATCTGGGCCTCGCCTTCGCGATTCTCGGGCTGATCGCGTGGTATGCCCTGCATCTGTCGCGCTCCGAGGCGGATCTGATGCGCGCCCGCCGCGCCGGAGAGGCGAAGCTATTTTCCATGTCCACCGGGCTGATGCATTTCGCCTTCCTGCAAATCCTGCTGGGCGCGCTTGTCGCGGGGATCGACGCCGGGCGGCAATATACCGGCTGGCCGACCATGGGCGGCGAGTGGATCCCGGCGGCGATCTGGGACGGAACGCTCGGCTGGCGGAACTTCTTTGAAAACCCTGCCCTCGTGCAGTTCATCCACCGCATGTCGGGCTATCTGCTGGCGATCTTCGCGGTGGTGGTCTGGCTGCGCGCCCGCCGCTCGCCGCACCCGGTGACTCGCGGTGCCTTCACGGTGATGCTGGTCGCGATGGCGGTGCAGATCGGGCTGGGCATCATGAACGTGATCCACGCCTCGCCGCTGCCGTTGGCGCTGACCCACCAGATCGGCGCGGTGGCGCTGTTCACGCTGATCATCCGCGCGCGGCATCATGCACGCTTCCCCCATGAAACCTCTGTCCGCGGAGTCCGGAAATGAGCGATTTCGACGCCCTCATGGAATTTCAGCGCACCACCGAGGCGCTGTCCTCGGTCGCGCAACGGCTTGGCTGGGATCAGGAAACCGTCATGCCACGCGGAGCCACGGAACAACGCGCCGAAGAAATCGCCGCGATGGAGGCCGTGCTGCATGAACGCCGGACCGATCCGCGCATCGGCGAATGGCTCGACAGCGCCGAATCCGAGGCAGAGGATGCCGAGGATGCAAGGATGCTGGCGCTGATCGGGCGCGATTACCGCCGCCAGATCCGCATCCCGGCGCGGCTGGCGACGGAGCTTGCCCGGCTGACCTCTCTCTCGCAGGGGATCTGGGCCGAGGCGCGGGGCGCGGATGACGTGTCCGCCTTCCTGCCGACGCTCTCGGAAATACTGATGCTGAAGCGCGAAGAGGCCGCAGCGCTCGCGGATGGCGGCGGCGCCTATGACGCGTTGCTGGACGATTACGAACCCGGCGCGACGGCAGAGAGCCTGTCGGCGATCTTCACCGCGATGCGCCCGCGCCTCGTGCAGCTGCGCGACGACGTTCTGGGCGCCGAGATCCAGCCCGAACCGCTGAGCGGGCAGTTCCCGGCAGAGACCCAGCTTCGCCTTGCCCGGCAATGCGCCACGGCCTTCGGCTATGACTGGTCGCGGGGCCGCATGGATCTGGCGGTGCATCCGTTCAGCTCGGGGACGTGGCAGGACAGCCGGATCACCACGCGCGTGGTCACGGCGGACCCGTTCAACTGCCTCTATTCGACCATTCACGAGGTCGGCCATTCCAATTACGAACTCGGCATCGATAGCGACTATGCCTTTACCGCGCTTGGCGGCGGGGTGTCTCTGGGCGTGCACGAATCGCAATCCCGCATCGCCGAGAACCAGATCGGCCGCTCGGAGGCCTTCACCCATTGGCTGTTCGAGCGCATGACCGAGGCGTTTGACGGGCTGAACATCACCGACCCGCGCGGCTTCTATGGCAGCGTGAACCGGGTCACGCCGGGCTATATCCGCACCGAATCCGACGAGGTGCAGTATAATCTCCACATCATGATGCGCTTCGATCTGGAGCGCGACCTGATCTCGGGCAAGCTGGATGTCGAGGATCTGGAAGAGGCGTGGAACGCGCGCTTCCTCAAGGATTTCGGCGTCGCGGTCGACAAGCCCTCCAACGGCGTGCTGCAGGATGTGCATTGGGCGGTGGGGCTGTTCGGCTATTTCCCGACCTATGCGCTCGGCAATGTCTATGCGGGCTGCCTGAACCGGGCCATGCGCGACGCGCTGCCCGATCTGGACACCGCCCTGCGCGAGGGAGACGCCACCCCCGCCGTCGAATGGCTGCGCGAGAATGTCCATCGCCACGGCAGGCTCATCCCAGCCGCGCAACTGATCGAGCAGGCCAGCGGAGAGGACGTCTCGGCCGAGCCGCTGCTCGACTATCTCGAAGAGAAATTCGGCGGCATCTACGCGCTCTGATCCTCGCCGGTCATGGCGATCACGGCGGAAACGGCACGCTTCCAGGCGCTGTAATGCTTGTGCCGCGCGGCCTCGTCCATGCGCGGCTCGAAACGCCGGTCGAGCTTCCAGGCCCGTGCATATTCCTCCGGCCCCGGACAGATCCCGGCCTTGTATCCCGCCAGCCATGCCGCGCCCTGCGCCGTGGTCTCGGTATTCTCGGGCCGGTCCACCGGCGCGCCCAGAATATCGGCAAGGAACTGCATCGCCGGTTCGCTGGCGGTCATGCCGCCATCGACGCGCAGCACCGCGTCGCCCGCATCCGGCCAGTCGGCCCGCATCGCCTGCAACAGATCCCGCGTCTGGAACCCGACCGAGCGCAGCGCGGCAAGCGCGAATTCCGCCGGACCGGTGTTCCGGGTCAGGCCGAACACCCCGCCCCGCGCATTCGGGTTCCAGTATGGCGCGCCCAGCCCGGTAAAGGCGGCGACCATGATGATCTCCTGCCCCTCATCGGCCTTGGCCGACAGATCCGCCGTCTCGCCGGCCTCGCGGATGATCTTCAGCCCGTCGCGCAGCCATTGCACCACCGCGCCGGCGATGAAGATCGACCCCTCAAGCGCATAGACCGGCTTGCCGTCCAGCTGATAGGCGATGGTCGTCAGAAGCCGGTTTTCCGAGCGCACCGCCTCTTCGCCGGTGTTCAGCAGCGCGAAGCAGCCCGTGCCATAGGTGGACTTCATCATCCCGGCCTCGAAACAGGCCTGCCCCACCGTCGCCGCCTGCTGATCGCCCGCCACGCCGAGGATCGGCACCTCGCGCCCGAACAGATCGGCGCGTGTCACCCCGAATTCCGCCGCCGAATCGCGCACCTCCGGCAGCAGCGCCATCGGCACGCCGAACATCCGGCACATCTCTTCGGACCACTCGCCCTTGCGAATGTCATACAGCATCGTCCGCGCGGCATTGGTGGCGTCGGTGACATGGCTCTGCCCGCCGGTGAGTTTCCAGATCAGAAACGTATCCACCGTACCGAAAGCCAGCTCGCCCTTCTCGGCGCGGCCCCGGGCGCCCTCGACCTGATCGAGAATCCAGCCGATCTTCGTGGCGCTGAAATAAGGGTCCAGCAACAACCCGGTCGTATCGGTGACCTGGCTCTCGTGACCTTCGGATTTCATCCTGACACAAATATCCGCGGTCCGGCGGTCCTGCCAGACAATCGCTCGGTGAATCGGCCTGCCGGTGCCGCGATCCCAGATCAGCGTGGTTTCGCGCTGATTGGTGATGCCGATCGCGTCGATCCGCGGCGCGCCCGCCTTCTCGATCGCGCCGCGCGCGGTGGCGGCGGTGGTGGTCCAGATATCGTCGGGATCATGCTCGACCCAGCCCGATTGCGGGAAATGCTGATCGAATTCCTGCTGCGCGGTGGCCTCGACCGACAGATCGTCCGAAAACACGATGCCGCGCGATGAGGTGGTGCCCTGGTCGATGGCGAGAATGGTCATGAAGCGTCCTCCCTGCCCGATTGGTCGCGCGGGGCGCGGCCGCCGTCAAGCCGGTGCCGCGTCACAGCGGACGATGCGCGCCCCAGTCCCCCTGCGCGAAGACGAGCGGCCTGCCCCTGCCCGCCTCGACCCGCAGCACATGGCCGATGACCAGCGTGTGGTCTCCGGCGTCATGGCTGTCATGAAGCGCGCAATCAAAACGGGTCAGCACGCCGGGGATCACCGGCACATGCTCGGGCGAAGCGGCCAGATCCAGACCGTCGAACTGCGCGCCACCGCGGGTGAACCGCTCGGCCAGATCGCGCTGATCCTCGGCCAGCACATGCACGCTGAAATAGGGCGCTTGGGCGAAGAGATCATGGCGGCGCGAGAATTTCCCCGGCGACCACAGCACAAGCGGGGGCGCGAGAGACAGCGATGCGAAGCTGTTGGCGGTCAGCCCCTGCGGCCCTGTTGCTGACGGGATCGTCACAACCGTCACCCCGGTCGCGAAGCTGCCAAGCGCGTCGCGGAAGGCGCGGGCATGGTCGTGATCGGGGGTGAATGATGTCATGCGACCTCGTGGCCGAGCGCTGCCTCGTACAGAATGAACCAGTCCTCGCGATCCATCTCGACGCTCAACGCATCAGAAAGCTGTCGGATCCGTGTCAGCGTGTTGGTGCCCATCACCGGGATGATCCCTGCCGGATGATGCAACAGCCATGCCACGGCGAGCGCCGCAAGATCGCAGCCCTTGGTCTCGGCCATGTTGCGCAGCGCCTCGATCAGCGCCGGGCGCACCCCCGCAAACAGCGCCCCCCCGGCCAGCGGAGACCAGGCCATCGGCAGCATCCCTTCGCGCTGCATGAAGGCCAGATCGCCATTGCTGAGCGCCTCGGGCGCGGCAAGCGAGATCTCGATCTGGTTGGCGCAGAGCGGCTGGTACATGCTCTCCTGCAAAAGCGCGATGTCATGGGGGCGGAAGTTCGACACACCGACGGCGCGCACCTTGCCCGCCTCGACCACCGCATCCAGAGCGCGACCGGTCTCGACCGGGTCCATCAGCGGATCGGGGCGGTGGATTAGCAAAAGATCGATGCGGTCGGTCTTCATGTCGCGCAGGCTGGCATCGACGCTGGCCGCGATATGGGAAGCCGAGGTGTCGTAATGCTTGACCCGCGCCGCTGCATGGCGGCCCATCGGTGCGACGATCCCGCATTTGGTGACGATCTCGACCTTGTCGCGCAGCTCTGGCGCTGCCTTCAGCGCCGCGCCGAGCACGGCCTCGGCCGTATAGCCGCCATAGATATCCGCCTGGTCCAGCGTGGTGATGCCCTGTTCCAGACAGGCCTCGATCTTGGCCTGAACATGGCCGGGGCTGGTGTCGCTGTCATCGGCGATCCGCCACATTCCGTAGCCGATCCGGCTCAGCGCGACACCATCGGCAATCGAAATCCGGTTCATTTCCATCGGCTCGACCTCTCGGATTACAAATTCCTGTCTTTATCGGCATGACGCGACGAACGTCACCCGCCGCGGCCGCCCGGTCTTGCCCGTGACGGCGTGCCGATGCAACTCCTTGAAACTGGTTGTATTTGCATCATTCCCGGCGCTCGCGATCATCGCGCCACCTTGGTCGAAGTTCCGCCCCGAGGCAAGCCGTCGGCGCAATTTGCCATGATTCCTGACCTTTCGCAGCGCTGGTGCGGAGGCACCGCCTTGCGGCGCGCAGATCAGTCCTTCATGCGGCGCAGATAGGTCCAGGTGGGGACGCGGGAATTGCGTGCCACCGACCAGCTTTCCGCGTCACCGAGATAGGCGAAGCCGCAATTGGTCAGCACACGGGCCGAGCCGGGATTGTCCTGAAACACCTCGGCAAACAGCGTGCGCGCCTGATGCGGATTGACCGACACCAGCCCGCTGACCGCCTCGCTGGCAAAGCCGGTATTCCAGAACCCGGCGCCGACCCAGAATCCCAGCTCGGATTGCTGATCCTCCATCCGGGTCAGAGAGACGATGCCCAGGACCTCGCCGAGCCCGCCGGCCGAGCCGTCGATGGCCCAGACATCTTCGGTCCGCTCTGCGTCCATCGCACGGCTTACAAAGGCCTCGGCGGCGCCGGGCGGCAGCGGGTGCGGGATGGCGCGGGTGCCCTCGGCCACGCGGCGATCGGCGGTGTAATGCGCGATCAGCCCGACATCCGAGCGGCGCAGCGGTCGCAGTTCCAGCCGTTCGGTGCGGATCACGGGCTGATCGGCGACGGCATCGGGGGCAACCTCGGCAACTGCGTTCATCTTTTCTCCTCCTGCGGGGCGCGCGCGCGCTGACGCGTGCGATGCGGTGCCCCAAAATTCTAAGGGGGACCGGCTTGCGCCGATCCCCCTGATATTCGCCGGGTTCGTATCGGCTTACTCGGCAGCCTCGGCATTAACGGGCATGACCGAAATATAAGTGCGACCCTTGAGACCCTTTTTGAAGGTCACTTCGCCATCGGTGAGCGCGAAAAGAGTGTGATCGCGGCCCATGCCGACATTCTGGCCCGGCCACCAGGTGGTGCCGCGCTGACGCACGATGATGTTGCCTGCGATGGCGCTCTGACCGCCATACAGCTTGACGCCAAGGCGGCGGCCAGCGGAGTCGCGGCCGTTCCGGGACGAACCGCCTGCTTTTTTATGTGCCATGGTTTCAGTCCTTCTTGCCTTTGGCCAGTTCCTTGGCCTGCTTGATCCAGTCGTCGCGCTCGATACGGCCATGGAAGGCCAGCTGGTCGTCCATATATTCGATCTCGGCCTTTTTCCACTCGGCGATCTGATCGAAATGGAACACGCCGTTCTCGTGCAGCAGCTCTTCCAGCTTCGGACCCACGCCCGAGATCTGCTTGAGATCGTCGGCACCGCCCTCACGGGCTTCGGTCAGAAGATTGGCGGGGCGGGTGCCGGCGCTTTTCGGGGCGTCGTCCGCCTTGTCGGCCTTTTTCTCGGCCTTCGCTGCGGTCTCTTTCTTGGCGGCGGGCTTGTCGTCCTTCTTCGCGGCGGCTTTCTTGGCGGTTTTTTTCGCCTCGGCTTCCGACACGTAAGAGGCACCGGCGGTGCGCGCGCCAATGGCTTCCTTGACGCCCGACTTATCGCCGCCCTTTTCCAGCACGTCGGTCACGCGCAGCAGGGTCAGCTGCTGACGATGGCCGCGGGTCCGCTGCGAGCTGTGCTTGCGGCGGCGCTTGACATAGGTGATGACCTTGTCGGCCTTGATCTGGTCGATGACCTCGGCCTGAACCGCGGCACCATCCACCAGCGGCGAGCCGATGGTCGAGCCGACCATCAGAATTTCGTTGAACTGGACTTTCTCGCCAGCACCGGCGGCCAGTTTTTCCACGCGCAGCACGTCGCCCGCCTGAACGCGGTATTGCTTGCCGCCCGTCTTGAGAACTGCGAACATTCGTCGTCTTCCTTCGTATCCCGCATCCTGCGGCCCCAGCAATTGCTGGCGTTTCGGGCGATGGGCCCGCCTTCGGACAGCGCACCCGCGCATCGGGTGATGGTTGAAAAATATAACGCCGGCAACGGGCGATGCCCGGCCGGTGAGCTGCATATGGGGGATTCGGCGGGCAAAGTCAAGCAACAGCCTGCCGCCAGCGCGCACCCTTATCGCGGCATTCTTTCCCCGCGAGGCTGCGTTCATAGCGGCGGCGCGCGCCATGTCCAGCCACGCGCGACGCCGACTTGAAACCGCATCGGCTCCTGCCTATCAGGGGGCCAAGCTCGCATCAAAGGATGAACCCCATGGACCTCGACGCCCGCCGCAATGCCGATCCGCAGCACTGGAATCTCGCCACCTCGATCCGGGTGCTGGCGATGGATGCGGTGCAGGCTGCCAATTCCGGCCATCCCGGCATGCCGATGGGCATGGCCGACGTGGCCACCGTGCTGTTCCGCAATCACCTGAAATTCGACGCCAGCGCGCCGAACTGGTTCGACCGCGACCGTTTCATCCTGTCGGCCGGACATGGCTCGATGCTGCTTTACGCGCTGCTCTACCTGACCGGCTACGAGCAGATGACCATCGAGCAGATCAAGAATTTCCGCCAATGGGGCGCGATCACGGCGGGTCATCCCGAATACGGCCATGCCGAGGGGATCGAGACCACCACCGGCCCGCTCGGTCAGGGGATCGCCACCTCGGTCGGCTTCGCCATCGCCGAAGAGGCGATGCGGGCCGAGTTCGGCGAGGATCTGTGCAGCCACCGTACCTGGGTCATCGCCGGGGATGGCTGCCTGATGGAAGGCATCAGCCAGGAGGCCATCGCGCTTGCCGGGGCGCAGAAGCTCGGGCGGCTGATCGTGCTGTGGGATAATAACGACATCACCATCGACGGCGCGGTGAGCCTGTCGGACAAGACCGATCAGCGCCAGCGTTTCGAGGCGTCGGGCTGGCGCGTGCTGTCCTGCGACGGCCATGACGCCGCCGATATCGACCGCGCGCTGAGTGAGGCCGCGAATGGCGATGGCCGCCCCACCCTCGTGGATTGCAAGACCATCATCGGATACGGCTCCGAGAAGAAGCAGGGCACGGCGGGCGCGCATGGCTCGCCCCTGGGAGACGAGGAAATTGCCGCCACGCGCCGCCATTACGGCTGGGAGCATGCCGAATTCATCATCCCCGACGACATCCTCTCGGAGTGGCGCGAGATCGGCAAGCGTGGCGCCGAGGCGCGTCAGGCCTGGAATGACCGCGTCGACGGGCTGGCGGCCGACAAGCGCGATGCCTTCGCGCGCCGCATCTCGGGGGAATCCAACGGCAAGCTCGGCCCGGCGATTGCCGCGCTGAAGGATCAGGCCCTGGAAGGGCAGCACAAGGTCGCGACCCGGAAAGCCTCGGAAATGGTGCTGGAAGTCATCAACCCGGCCCTGCCCGAGATGTTCGGCGGCTCCGCCGACCTGACCGGCTCGAACAACACCAAGACCGGCGATCTTGGCGTGTTCGACGTGCAGAACCGCGCCGGGCGCTATCTGCATTACGGCATCCGCGAACACGGTATGGCCGCCGCGATGAACGGGATCTTCCTGCATGGCGGCTTCCGCCCCTATGGCGGCACCTTCCTGACCTTTACCGATTACGCGCGCGGCGGCATGCGGCTTTCGGCACTGATGGGGCTTGGGGTGATCTATGTCATGACCCACGATTCGATCGGGCTTGGCGAGGACGGGCCGACCCACCAGCCTGTCGAGCATCTTGCCATGTGCCGCGCCACGCCCAACACGCTGGTGCTGCGCCCCTGCGACCTGATCGAGACTGCCGAAGCCTGGGAGATCGCTCTGGACAGCGAGGATGCGCCTTCGGTCATGGCATTGTCGCGCCAGGGTCTGCCGCTTCTGCGTCAGGACGCGGGCGACAACCTTTCCGCCAGGGGCGCCTATGTCATGCGCGAAGCCTCCGCCACGCCGAAGGTGATCCTGATGGCTTCGGGTTCCGAGGTGGAAATCGCGGTGAAGGCGCAGGAAAAGCTTGAAGAGGCCGGGACGCCGACCCGCGTCGTGTCGGTCCCCTGCATGGAGCTGTTCCGCGATCAGGACGAAGCCTATCGCCAGCAGGTGCTGCCGGGCGACACGGTCCGCGTCGCCATCGAAGCCGGGGTCCGGCAGGGCTGGGACTGGCTGTTGATGGGAGAGCGCGGCAGCGATGCCCGCGCGGCCTTTGTGGGGATGGACGGTTTCGGAGCCTCGGCCCCGGCGCCCCGGCTCTATGAGGAGTTCGGCATCACCCCCGAGGCGGTTGTCGAAAAAGCGAAGGCGCTGCTGTAAGTGTCAACGGCACCGCTCCACAGCTTGAAGAACGAGGCGCAGCGATCTGATCGCGCTGCGTTTCTCTGATGGCGTTGCGCCCGCTTCCGCGTGGTTTCGCCCTGTTCGGGCGCGAGCGTGACGGCACGCGGCAGCTATCGCGCAGCGACCAGACGCAAGGCATCCTGATTCTGTGCTCGGCGATTTTCCTGTTCACGCTGATGGATGCCACCGCGAAATATCTGGGCCAGTTCTATTCGCCCGCGCAGGTGGTCTGGGCGCGGTTCATGGGCAATCTGGTGGTGGTGCTTCTGGTGTTCCGGACGCGGTTCCTTCCGATGCTGCGATCACGCCACCCGATGTTCCAGTTCTGGCGGGCGGTGACGCAGCTTGCCTCGGTCTCGCTGTTCTTCACCTCGTTGAAATATATCGGCATCGCCGAGGCCACCGCGATCATGGACATGAACCCGGTGCTGATCACGCTTGGCGGGGCGCTGTTTCTGGGCGAGACGATTGGCTGGCGGCGCATTCTCGGCATTGTCGCAGCCATGATCGGCGCGATGATCATCATCCGGCCCGGCGCGGGCGTGTTTCACCCGGCGGCGCTGCTGCCGCTGATCGGGGCCTTCACCTTCGCGGCGGGCGCGCTGCTGACCCGGATGGTGCGGGCCGATGCGCTCGGCACCTCGCTGATCTGGTCGGTGATGGTGGGCGCCGTCGCCAGCTCGGCCGTGGTGCCGTTCTTCTGGGAGCCGATCCGCGCCGAACATCTCTGGGCCTATGGGCTGATCGGCTGTTTCGGGGCCGCCTCGCAGGCGCTGCTGATCCGCGCCTTCTCCATCGCCGAGGCGGGCGCGATCGCGCCGTTCGGCTATACCGGCGTGGTCTGGGCCGGCGTCTGGGGCTGGCTGTTCTGGGGCGTGCTGCCCGATATCTGGACGGTGATCGGCGCGGCAATCATCGTCGGGGCCGGGATCTATATCTGGTCGCGCGAGAAGAAGCTGGCGGAACATGGCTAGGCGCGACAGGGACGATGACGACACGAGCTGGACCGACCGGCTGGCCAATACCGCATTCCTCGCGGTGATGGGGCTGGCGCGCGCCCTGCCCTATGAGCGGCGGATTCCGGCGGTCGGCTGGTTCTTCGCTCGCCTGCTCGGGCCGCTAGCGGGATGGGCGAAACGGGCGCGGGAAAATCTTGCCCTCGCCATGCCCAAACTGGACGACGCTGCCCGCAAGCAGATCGCGCGCGAGGTGCTGAACAATGCCGGCCGCTCGATGGCCGAGATCTATTCGGGTGACGAATTCACCTCTCGCATCGCCGCCGATGCGCCGCTGACCGGGCCGGGGCTGGCGGCGCTGCGCGATGCCGCGGAACAGGACCGCCCGGTGATCCTCGCCTGTGCGCATTTCGGCAATTACGACGCCATGCGCGCGGCGCTTGCGGCGCAGGGCTGGCCGGTCGGGGCGCTGTATCGTCCGATGAACAACGAGGCGTTCAACGCCCATTACATCCCGGCCATTCAGGCCATTGCCGAGCCGGTCTTTCCGCGCGGCCGTGCCGGTTTCGCCGCGATGCTGAAATTCCTGCGCGGCGGCGGGATGCTGGCGCTTGGCTTCGATCAGTTCGTCCATGATGGCACCGAGCTGCAATTCTTCGGCCTGCCCTCGCGCACGGTGCTGACCCCGGCCGAGCTGGCGCTGCGCTATGATGCGCTGCTGCTGCCGATTGCCGGGGTTCGCCAGCCGGACGGGCTGAGCTTCCGCGTCGAGGTCGGCGCCGCCGTCGATCACACCACCCCGCGCGAAATGATGCAGGCGCTGAATGACGATCTGGAAACCCGCATCCGCGCCCATCCGGGCCAGTGGTTCTGGGTGCATCGCCGCTGGAAGAAGCGCGGGCGGCGCTAGATCACTCGGCCAGTTCCATATCCTCGGGCCATCGCAGCGAGGTCGTCAGCGTGATCTCCTGACGCTGCCCGGCATTCAGCGGCATCTCCCAGACCAGGAGGCCGCGCTTGCCGTCGGGATCGGTTTCATCGGGCGGCACCGATGCGGTCCAGTCGACCGTCAGCGCCTCTTGCTCAGAGACCGGCACCCGGTCGATCATGCGCAACCTGTAATCTCGCCCGGTCAGGTTCTCTGCCGACAGGATCGCGGTTTCGTCAAGCGCCGCGCTGCGGCGGATCAGGCCCATATCGCCGCTTTGCCGGTCCGGCAGCCGCCGTTCGAGCATGATCCCGTCAATCGCACCGAAGCCGATCTTCATTTCGTCGCCCGCGGCGGTCAGATCGAGCCGGGTGCGCCCGACCATCGCGCCATCGGCATAGAGCGTCGCCGGGCCGGGCAGGATCGCCTCTTGCAGGGGGTTTTCGGTGTCGGCGACCAGATAGGCGGTGCTGTCGCGGGCGGGCACCGCCTCGGCCACCAGAGCCTCGATCGGCATGTCCTGTCGGTCCAGCGACAGGCGCAGATCGTCCACCCCGTCGCGCAGATCGACCGGGCTGTCATAACGATAGATCGCGGTCGCGCCCATGAACTCGGTCCGCGCCGCGTCAGCCACCGGCGAGGGCTGCTTCATCAGCGCCCCGCCGGCCATATCCGCGGCCATCATCTCTGTTTCGGCATAGACCGGCCTCACCGGATCTTCCGGGTCGTAGATGCGGACCCTGTGCGGTGACAGCTCGCTCGGGGCCGAGCGCTGTGCAGGGCGCGAGGTGGACAGCGTCAGCGCGACGTCTGACCAGTCTTCGCCGCTCGACTGGCTGACAAGCAGCCCGCGTTCCAGCGTCAGCGAACCGGCCTCCTGATCCAGCCGGAGATCATAGACCGGGGCCCAGCTTGCCGCATCGACATGACCGGTGATGCGCAGCGTTGCCGGGCCGCCTTGCCCGTTCACCGCGATGACCAGCGTTGCCCGGTCGTCGCTTGGCGGCTGCTCGAGCGCTTCGAGACGCTGGCGGGCGTTTTCCAGCGCGCGCTCGGCCTCGCCACGGCCCTGCGCCGCGGCAAAGGCGCGGGTCTCGGCCTCGATGGCGCTGCGGCGGGCAGCGAGGATGCGGGCGCCAACCATATCGGCAAGCGCGTTCACATCGCCCGAGCCCGCGCTGTCGCTGCGGGCGAGATCCTTGAGGAAGGCCACCATGTCGCGCGCGGTCTCGGCCTCGGCGGCGATGAGCTCGGCCTCGGCGTCATGCGCGCGCAGGCTGCGTTCCAACCGCCTCACCTCCTGCCGCGCAGCCGCGATGGCGTCGGGATCGGCACTGCTGTCAGGCAATGCGCGCCCTCGCTGGAGACTGACCGCGCCGATACCGGCCCCTTCGGCCGAGACGCGCAGGCTGTCGGGGCTGGTCCCGGGCGGCAGGCCCGGAATGACGAGCTCATGCGCGCCTTCGGGCAGTTCGGTCCGGGCGATGCGCGTCACGCTCGCGCCCTGCGGATACAGCACCGCCTCGCGGACGGGCGCGTCGAGTTCGAATCTGTCGGCGAAGGCAGGGGCGGCCAATAGAATGGCGGCACTGGTCAACAGCTCACGCATGGCATCCTCTGGTTTCCACAGGGAAATCATGCCCCAGCCCGGCACGGCGTGGCAAAGCCTGGCGACACACGGCGCTTCACTTCACCGTGTGCCGCCGGGTCGGTATCAGCCCTTGCCCGGCCCGTCCTCGGCGCCCGCATCCGGTCCCGGGTTCTCGGTACCGCCGTAATAGGCGCCGCTGTCATGGCGGAACGCGTCGCTATGATCGTCCGCCGCGGGCCTGCCCGCCGCGCCGTCGCCGCCATTGGCGTCATGTTCGGTTGCCGGATCATGGCCGTCCTCGCCCAGCACCTCATCATCCGAGGCGTCCACCGGGTCGCTGCTGTCATCCTCGCGCAGGCTGCCCGAACCAGCACCCTTGCGCACCGCCTTGGCCTCTTCGCGGGCCAGTTCCCGCTCCTTGCTGACCTCGTCGGATTCGCGGCGGATCTTTTCCGCGATCTCGGGCGGGATCATCGAGATGATCCGCATTCCCGGACGGCCCTCCGGCTCTTCGTCGCGCCCGACGAAACGCACCTCGCTTTCTTCGACGATGGCAAGCGGGATCGCCCCTTCGCGGGCCTCTTTCCAGTCTGCGTAAGTATATTCCTCGGTCAGCCGAGTGGTGCGGAAGATCCAGCCATCGGCGAGCAATTCCAGATATTGCGCGAGCGTCCGGCCGCCATTCACGCCTTGCCCGCCAAGCTGGCTAGGCAGGGAATGCCGCGCCCGGTCCTCTTTGGCGCGCGAGATCTGCCAGATCGAATCGCGGCCGAATTCCGGCGCGAGGTCGGTGGCGACCAGCGTGTTATAGGCGTCGTTGTCCGACGCGGCCAGAATGGTCGAATAGGTGATGAACTCCACCCCGTGCTCGGCCGCTTCGGACAGGATGTCCCCGTAATAGATCGGCACCCCCGCCTGCCGGGCCGAGCGCAGCATGCCCCGGTTGGGATCGGTGACCAGCACCTTGACATCGGCATTGCCGAGCGCGGTCGCCAGCCCCGTCGAAAAGGCCGAGCCGCCGACGATGATCAGCCCCGGCTGCTCGCCCGAACTCAGACCCAGCCGGTTGGCCAGCGGTTTCAGCCCGAAGCCGTGCAGGATCACCGTGGTCAGCACCAGCACAAAGGCCAGCGGTTGCAACACGGCGCCATCCTCGATCCCTTCGGCCACAAGCCGTTCGGCAAAGATGCCCGAGATCGCCAGCAGCACCACCCCCCGCGGCCCGGTAAAGGCGACGAGCAGCCTCTCCTTCCACGGGATCGAGGTCCACGACAAAGAGGCCAGCACCGTTGCCGGCCGGACCAGAAGGATGACGGCAAGGATAAACAGCGCCGAGCGCCAGTTGAGCAGCGACAGCATCTCGAGATTGACGCCCGCCGCCAGCAGGATGAAGACACCCGACAGCAGCAGCGTGGTCGCCTGTTCCTTGAAGCGGTAAATCTCGGTGTAGGACGGCAGATCGGCATTGGCGATCACCAGCCCCATCACTGTCACCGCCAGCAGACCCGATTCATGCAGCACCATATCCGACACCGCGAAGGCCGCGATCACCACGACGAAAAGCAGCGGCACCTTCATGTATTCCGGCACCAGCGAGCGCTGAAACGCCTTGACGATCCCGACCGCACCGGCAAAGCCGACCAGCGTCGCAAACACCACGCCCGAGGCCACGGTCCAGACCGCTTCGCCCGCGGATAATTCCTGCTGGCGGACCAGCACCACCTCCAGCGCGATGACGGCGACGAGCGCGCCTACCGCGTCGTTGACGATGCCTTCCCATTGCAGAAGCTGGGCGGGGCGGTTGAAGAGTTTTGCCGTGCGCAGCAGCGGCGCGATGACGGTCGGGCCGGTGACGATCATGACCCCGCCGAAGACGATGGCCGATTGCCAGCTCAGCCCGGCGATATAGGCCAGCGCCAGCGACGACAGGAACCAGCCGAGCGGCGCGCCGATAAAGACCAGGCGCCGCACCCCCGGCGCGGCATCGGCGAGCTGCTTGAAATTCAGCGTCAGCCCCCCTTCGAACAGGATCACCGCCACCGCCAGCGAAATCATCGGACCGACGAGATCGCCGATATCGCGCTCGGGGATGAAGATCCCGGTGAACGGCCCGAGGATCAGCCCCGCCGCCAGCATCACCACGATGCCGGGAAGGCGGAACTTCCATGCCAGCCACTGCGCTCCGACGCCGACCATGCCGACCAGAGCAAACGCCTCGACCGGGCTCAGCCCGCCCGCTCCTTCAACTGCCATGTCCACTTTCCCTCGAATCTCTGCGGCGCAACCGCTTACGGGCTGATTCTGTTCCATTCAAGACACATGGCCCGCGCCGCGGTGCTGCAATATTGACGCCCGGCCCCTATTAAGCTAGGGCAAACCCGTCCGCATCCGGCGGTCAAGCGAGGGGCGTGAGACTGCGTCCCATTTTTTCACCTGCGCCTCAAGACGCGGCGAATGGACGCATATGACAAAATTCTCCGACCTCAAACTCGATCCGAAAGTTCTCAAGGCCGTGGCCGAAGCGGGTTACGAAACCCCGACGCCGATCCAGGCCGGGGCGATCCCGCCCGCACTCGAAGGCCGCGACGTTCTGGGCATCGCCCAGACCGGCACCGGCAAGACCGCCAGCTTCACCCTGCCGATGATCACCCGCCTGTCGCGGGGCCGGGCGCGGGCGCGGATGCCGCGCAGTCTGGTGCTGTGCCCGACGCGCGAACTGGCCGCGCAGGTGGCCGAGAATTTCGACATCTATGCCAAGAACACCCGCCTGACCAAGGCGCTGCTGATCGGCGGGGTGTCCTTCGGCGAACAGGACAAGCTGATCGACCGGGGCGTCGATGTGCTGATCGCCACGCCGGGCCGTCTGCTGGATCATTTCGAACGCGGCAAGCTGCTGCTGACCGGGGTCGAGGTCATGGTCGTCGACGAGGCCGACCGCATGCTGGATATGGGCTTCATCCCCGATATCGAACGCATCTTCCAGCTGACGCCCTTCACCCGCCAGACGCTGTTCTTCAGCGCCACCATGGCGCCCGAGATCGAGCGGATCACCAACACCTTCCTGCACACGCCGGAACGGATCGAGGTGGCGCGTCAGGCCACCACCTCGGACACCATCACGCAAAAGCTGATCGAGATCACGCCGACCCGCAAGGACCAGACCGCCAAGCAGAAGCGCGAGCTTCTGCGCGCGCTGATCGAGGCCGAGGGCGAGGGGCTGAAGAACGCCATCATCTTCTGCAACCGCAAGACCGAAGTCGATATCGTCGCGAAATCGCTGAAAAAGCACGGGCTCGACGCCGCGCCGATCCACGGCGATCTGGATCAAAGCCAGCGCATGCGCACGCTCGACGGGTTCCGCGAGGGGACGCTGCGCTTCCTGGTTGCCTCGGATGTGGCGGCGCGCGGGCTGGATATTCCCGCCGTCAGCCATGTGTTCAATTTCGACCTGCCCTCTCATGCCGAGGATTATGTCCACCGTATCGGGCGCACCGGCCGCGCGGGCCGGAAGGGCACGGCCTATTCCATCGCCACGCCCTCGGATGACAAATATCTCTCGGGCATCGAGAATCTGGTGAAGCATACCCTGCCTCGGATGGACCCGCCGGAAGGGTTCTCGCTGTCCGATTCCGCCAGAGCGGCGCCGCGCCCGGGGCGAGATGGCAAGGGCGGCACCCGCTCGCGCTCGCGCAGCCGCCGGGATGAACGCCGCGAGGAACGCGGCGACGAGGCCAAGCGCGACACTGCGGCCGCCGAAAGCAGCAAACCCGACAGCGCGGCCCAGGAAACCGCCGCGCCCGAACCGCGCCGCGGCGACAGCAGCCGCGACGAGAAACCCTCCGGCAAGTCGCGCGACGATCGCAAGCGGGACGACAGATCACGCGACGACCGCGCCTCGGACCGGCGCGGCCAGTCCTCGCGCCGCGACGACCGTCGGCGTGGCGATGGCGGGCCTGCCGTTACGGGCATGGGCGATCACATCCCGGAATTCCTCAAGCAAAGCTTCAGCGGCGCGCTCGCCGCTACGGATGCGGCGATCGAGAAATCCGACGCAACCCCGGCCCAGGACGCGCCCGCCGAAGAGGCGCCGAAACCCAAGCGCAAGCGGCGCAGCCGCAAGGACGATGCGCCGGAGCAGCAGACGGATCAGCCGCAGACCGAGGCGCAACCGGCAGAGGCCGAGGCCACGCCCGAAGCAGATGCTGCGCCCGACGCCGAGCCGAAGAAACCGGCGCGCCGCAGCCGCAAGCGGAAATCCGAGGCCGAGACCAAAGCGGAGGAGGACACCGCCACGGCAGAGCCAGCCGCTGACACGGATCCGGAGCCCGAAAAGAAAGCGCCCGCAAAGCGCACGCGCCGCACCCCCAGCCGCAGCAAGGCCAAGACGGCCGCGACCGCAGAGGATGCGGCGGGGAAGGATGCGGCACAGCCGGACGCTTTGGCAGGCGATGACGCGCCGACTGCCGAGGACAAGCCCAAGCCCAAGCGCCGCAGCCCGCGCCGCAAGAAGGCCGAGGACAGCCAAGAGACTGCTGCCGAGACGCAGGACGCGGCAGCAGCCCCGGGCCATAGCCCTGCACCGGACAGCGACAGCGAAGGCTGAGGCCGGCGACGATGACCGGCGGCGCCCTCTCTGACCGCGCCCTGCCGCGCCGCAACAGGCTGGTGCCGCTGATCACCGATCTCGGACTCGGCGCCGCCGCGGCGCTCGGCCACGCGCCCTGGGGATTATGGCCGCTCACCCTGATCGCGCTCTGTGCCCTGTTCTGGCGCGTCGGTGCCAGCGATGGCGCGGGCCGCAGCGCCCTGCGCGCCCTCGCCGCCGGAACCGGCTATTTTGCCGTCGCGCTGAGCTGGATCGTAGAGCCCTTCCTTGTCGAACCCGAGATCTATGGCTGGATGGCCCCCTTCGCGCTGATCCTTATGGCGACCGGCGGAGGATTGTTCTGGGCGGTGCCCGGCTGGCTGGCGGGCCGTATCGCCGCACCCGGCGCGCCGCGCGCCCTCGCCTTCGCCGCCGGGCTGGTGATCTCGGACTGGCTGCGCGGATGGATTTTTACCGGCTTCCCCTGGACATTGCTGGGCCATGTCTGGATCGACACCCCCGCCGCACAGGCGGCCAGCCTCATCGGCGCGGTCGGGCTGTCGGCGCTGACCGCGACCGCCGCAACGCTGCCGCTGCTGTTTCGGGGCGTGGAACCGGGCTGGCGCGGTGTTTGGCCCGGCGCTGCGCTGTCGGCGCTGCTGATCGCCATGGCCTGGGCGGGCGGTCTGAAACGACTCGACACGCCGGTGACGCTGACCGGAACCACGCTGCGCCTCGTCCAGCCCAATGCCGAGCAGGCGCTGAAATGGGACCCCGACTGGGCGCAGATCTTCTGGGACCGGCTGCTGACCGAGACCGCCGCCGCGCCGGACGGCCCCGCCCCCGATGCGGTGATCTGGCCCGAGACCGCGGTGAATTTTCTGCTCGATCATGGCGGCGAGGCACTGTCGGTGATCGGCCGGACCGCCGACATGCCGGTGCTGATGGGCATTCAGCGCGCCGAAGGGAACCGCTATTACAACGCGCTGATCGAGCTCACCCCGCAGGGCGCAGTGCGGCAGAGCTATGACAAGTTCCACCTTGTCCCCTTCGGCGAATATATCCCCTGGGGCGCGGCGCTCTCGAAGCTAGGGATCGGGGCCTTCGCGGCGCAGCAGGGTTTCGGCTATACGCCCGGCCCCGGCCCGCAGGTCATGACGCCTGACGGGCTGCCCCCGGTGCAGCCGCTGATCTGCTACGAGGCGATCTTTCCCCAGCATCTGCGCGCGGTCGACGGCGCCGAATGGCTGGTGCAGGCCACCAATGATGCATGGTTCGGGACATTTTCCGGGCCGTATCAGCATCTGGCGCAGGCGCGGCTGCGCGCCATCGAATCGGGGCTGCCGCTGATGCGCGCGGCGAATACCGGGATCAGCGCGGCGATCGACCCTCTGGGACGCATCACAGCCAGCCTGCCGCTCGGCGCCACCGGCCATATCGACGCCGCCCTGCCTGCGGCGCTGCCGACGACACTCTGGACCCGGCTCGGACCGTGGCCGGTGCTGGCTCTGGCGATGGCGGCGCTGTTCGGCGCGGCGCGGTACCGGCGACGCTGAGCGGCGCCGAATGGAGCCTCCGGCGGGGATATTTCCGTCAGGATGAAGTTCACCCTGATCCAAATATCCATCACTGTGGCCGCTCATGCCACCTTCGACCATAAAAAAACCGCGCCGAAGCGCGGTTTCGTCATCACGTCGAGGGGCAGGCGATCTTACTTGATCTTGCCTTCCTTGTATTCGACATGCTTGCGGACCACCGGGTCGTATTTGTTGACCGTCATCTTTTCGGTCATGCTCTTGGCATTCTTTTTCGTCACATAGAAATGCCCGGTCCCGGCCGTCGAGTTCAGGCGGATCTTGATCGTCGCCGGCTTCGCCATGTTGCTTCTCCTGCTGCGGCGGCGCCGAACGGCCACCGTGAAAATTCATGAAGCCCGCTATTTAGCGCGCGCGCCGCGCATGTCAACCGGAAAACACGGGCCCCGGGCGGGTTTTCGCGCCGCTTGAGGCGGAACGAGACGCGGACGGCCTGTAAGCCGGATTCTGTCCGGGGGCGAGCCCCCTGGATGACCATTCCTCTGCGCAGCGCATTACTGCCTGCGTCAAGCTGCCAACCCGGATCTTCTGGCGCAAGGCGGCGCTGCCGTTGCCGGCGCGAGATCCCTATTCGGCATTGCTCCCGGTGGGGCTTGCCAAGCGGGGCCTGTTGCCACGCCCCCGGTGGGCTCTTACCCCACCGTTTCACCCTTACCTGTGACCGGCACAGGCGGTCTGTTCTCTGTTGCGCTTTCCCTGGGGTTACCCCCGCCGGGCGTTACCCGGCACCGTTGCCTCATGGAGTCCGGACTTTCCTCGGGGGCGCGCCCCCGCGGTCATCCAGCCATCCGCGTAAGGGGGATATGAGGGGTTTGCGACGGGGGGTCAAGGCAACCGGACGCGCGGCACAAGGCAACAAGCCGCTTGCGTGATGGTCAGCCGGGCGCAGAACGCACCGTCCCGCGCGCCACCAGCCGGTTATTGCCATCCGCAAAACCCGACCGGAAAGCGCAAAGCGGCGCCTATTTCGACTGGGCGAACAACCAATCCCGAACCGCGTCGATACGATAGGCGGGATCGAAGGAATACATATGTTCGCCCGCATTCTCTGGTGTGGCGACCCCTTCGGGCATGACACTTCCTTCGGTAAAGGTAACAAAGTTGAGGCGGCTGCCCTGCGACACCAGTTCCTCCGTGGCCTGTGACAACTCTTCCTGAGACCAGTCCGCGTCCCACTCGGCCGAGCTGACAGATACACCATCCGTCTGAAGTGCCGTTCGCAGCTCGGCCTGACCCGCCGACGCCTTGGGATCGCCAGCAGCAACGATATAGAAGAAGGTTTCATCGGCCAGCCCGGTCAGTTCTGCCGGATCCCATTGCCCTGATACGAACATCTCTGCCGCAAAGAGATCCGGGTTTTCTGCGCTGAGATACATCAGCGTCATGCACCCCATCGACTGACCGGTTGCATAGATCCGATCGGTGTCGGCACCCTGATCGGCCGCGACAGAGCGAACAAGCCGTTCCGCGACACCGACATAATCCGAACGCTGAAACCCGTCGTGATCGTCTATGATGACTTCGGGAAATTCAGGGACCAGTACGATGGCCGGGTGTTCGTCCTGCATCGCATCGCTGGCCCAGATCAGCCCGCCATAGCCCTGTTCCAGCGGCGCGGTTACCTGCTGTCCCACCACGCTCGCATCAGCGATGAAGTAAACGAGGGGAAGCGCTTCGCCCTCCGACACGCCTTCAGGCACAAAGAGATTATAGGGGAGCGTCAGGCCGGTTTCCTCATCCATATATTCGAGCTGCTTGAAATCAGGGGCCACGTCCTGGATGAGGGCCTGAAGCGCCTCATCCCCGCTTTTGTCTATGGCACCGCCCGAGGGTGGCCCCGACATCGAAAATTCCTGCCCAAACGCAGCACCGCCGCCGATCAGGGACAGGATCGCTGCCGCTGCGGGACCGCGCTTACGAATAATTGCGCGGATCGCGACGCTCATGGTCTGTTTCATAACTTTCACCATCCGAACTGGTTCTGGAATCACCGCCAACTCATGCATAGTAGGGCGCGCATCACAAGAAACCGCGTGCACAGGGAAGCTTCAGACAACGCGCAGACGCCTGCCCCGGCAACGGGATGAAACTCGTTTCAGGGTCTTTCGTCGGATATCTGGCGGTCATGCAGAACTTGGGCCACGCCCCAATCATGCCGACGCAAGATGATGCCGCATGCCGCGGACAACAAAGATGGACCAGCGTGACATTGCTCCGTTAGCGTCCCTGTCTATAACTCATCCCGCCAGCGGTTCACCAGAGGATAGCGGCGGTCCAGCCAGAAGGCCTTGGTCGAGATGCGCGGCCCCGGCGCGGCCTGATAGCGTTTCCATTCGCTCTGATACAGCAGCTTTTCGACCTTCTTCACCGTCTCGACGTCAAAGCCGCGCGCGACCAGCTCTTTCAGCGACAGATCCTCTTCGACCAGACCGAACAGGATCTGGTCCAGCACGTCATAGGGCGGCAGGGAATCGCTGTCCTTCTGGTCGGGGCGCAGTTCGGCGCTTGGGGGTTTTGAAATGATCCGGGGCGGGATGACCTCTCCGGTCCTACCCATCATCCAGCCGCGATGGTTCTCGTTGCGCCAGCGGCAGGTCTCGAACACGCGGGTCTTGTACAGATCCTTGATCGGGTTATAGCCACCCGCCATGTCGCCATAGATCGTCGCATAACCCACCGCGACCTCGGATTTATTGCCGGTGGTCAGCAGCATTTCCCCGAATTTGTTGGAAATCGCCATCAGCATCAGCCCGCGCAGCCGGGACTGGATGTTTTCCTCGGTCACGTCGGGCGTCGTGCCCTCCATCAGATGGGCGAGCGCGTCGGATACCGCATCGCGCGCGCCGTCGATCTTCACCGTATCCAGCCGCACGCCAAGCCGGGTGGCGCAATCGGCGGCATCGTCAAGGCTGGTCTGCGAGGTATATTCCGAGGGCAGCATCACGCAGCGCACATTTTCGGGACCGACCGCATCGGCGGCGATGGTCGCGACAAGCGCCGAATCGATGCCGCCGGACATGCCAAGCAGCACCTTGCGGAAGCCGTTCTTGCGCAGATAGTCGCGCAGGCCGGTCATCATGGCGCGGTAATCCTGTTCCCATTCACCGGGCTGATCATCCATCCGACCCGGCTTCGCCCGCCAGCCCCGCTCGGTGCGGGCGAAGTCGATATGCTCGATCACCTCGTCGAAGGGCGGCAATTGCACGGTCTTTTCCGCCCCGCCATCGGGGCCGGGATTCAGCACGAAACTGGCCCCGTCATAGATCTGGTCGTCCTGACCGCCGACCGAGTTCAGATAGGCGAGCGGCAACCGGTTCTCGACCACGCGGGCGACCATATGCCGCATCCGCAGATCCAGCTTGCTGCGGTGATAGGGCGAGCCGTTCGGCACAACGAGGATCTCGGCCCCGGACTCCTCCAGCGTTTCCGCCACTTCGGGCCACCAGCTATCCTCGCAGATGGGCGAGCCGATCCGCACGCCATCGATCACATAGGGGCCCGAGACCGGACCGGAATCAAAGAGCCGCATCTCGTCGAAAAGCTGCTTATGGGGCAGATCGTGCTTCAGCACACGCGCCACGATCTCGCCGCCCTTGAGCACGAAATAGGCGTTATACAGCTTGCCCTCGGACCGCCAGGGCGTGCCTATGCCAAGCGCCGGGCCATCGGCGCATTCGCGCGCCAGAGCCTCGACCTGGGCGACGGCGGCATCGACAAAGCCGTTCTTCAGCACCAGATCCTGGGTCTGATAGCCGGTGATGAACATCTCGGGCAGCGCGACATAGGCGGCGCCGGCCTCCCTGCCCTTTTTCCAGGCAGAGCGGGCCTTGGCGGCGTTGCCCTCCAGATCCCCCAGCGTCGGGTTCAGCTGGGCCAGTGTGATGCGGATGCTGTCGGTCATGTCGGTCCCTCGTTATCGCTGCGCCAGCCTTAGCGCAGCGCGCGGCGAAGGTGAACGGCAGGCTTTGCGCAACGGTTCCGCATCGGCTACACGGGTGGCAAAGAACGGAGACGGGCATGAAGGCAGCTTTCGCAGCGTTGGCTCTGGCGGTGGCGGCGCCGGTGATGGCGCAGGATAATGTGCAATCGGCACAGCAGAACATCGTGACCAAGCAATATGACGATGGCGGCGTCTATGAGGGCACGTTCCGCGGCGGGCTCCAGCATGGCCGGGGCAAATACACCCTGCCCTCGGGCTATGAATATGAAGGCGACTGGGTCGAGGGTCAGATCATGGGACAAGGCCGCGCGCGCTTTCCCAATGGCTCGGTCTATGAAGGCAGCTTCGCGGCGGGCAAGCCCCATGGCAGCGGCAAGATCACCTATGCCGATGGCGGCAGCTATGAGGGTGAGTGGGTCGAGGGCCAGATCACCGGCGCGGGCGTTGCGGAATATGCCAATGGCGCCCGTTACGAGGGCGGGTTCCAGAACGCCATGCATCACGGCGAGGGCGTGCTGACCCAGCCGAACGGCTACCGCTATGCCGGAGACTGGGTGAATGGCGTCAAGGAAGGTCAGGGCCGGATCACCTATCCGGACGGCGCGGTCTATGAGGGCCAGATGCTCGCCGGGCAACGCGCCGGGCGGGGCAAGCTGACCATGCCGGACGGGCTGGTCTATGACGGCGTCTGGGAGGCCGGGCAGATGTCGGGCCGGGGTGCGCTGACCCAGCAATCGGGCGACCGCTACGAAGGCGAGATGCGCGGCGGCAAGCGCGAGGGCGAAGGCATCGCGACCTATGCCAATGGCGATGTCTATGAGGGCCAGTTCCGGAACGACAAGCGCCACGGCACCGGCAGCTTCACCGGCACGGATGGCTATGTCTATACAGGGCAATGGGCGGATGGTCAGATGCAGGGCGAGGGCCGCATCACCTATCCCGACGGCTCGGTCTATGAGGGCCGGATGGCCGCCGACCAGCCCGACGGGCGCGGCCGGATCACCTATCCCGACGGCGCCACATATGAGGGCGACTGGGAAAACGGCGTCATCCAGGGACAGGGCCGCGCCGAATATGCCAATGGCATGGTCTATGAGGGCAGCTTCCGCGACGCCCGGATCGAAGGCCAGGGCCGCATGACCTATCCGGACGGCTATGTCTATAACGGCGAGTGGAAGGACGGCCAGCGCGACGGGCGCGGCCAGGCCACCTATCCCGATGGCACGGTCTATACCGGCCAGTTCTCGGACGGGCTGCGCGCCGGACAGGGCAAGCTGACCACCCCGGACGGCTTCATCTATGAAGGTGGCTGGAAAGATGGCGAGATCGACGGCGAGGGCGTGGCCACCTATGCGACCGGCGACAGCTATACCGGCAATTTCGTCGCCGGGAAGCGGCAGGGCCAGGGGGTGATGCGCTATGCCACCGGCCAGGTCGCCTCGGGCCAATGGGACGAAAACCGGCTGACCGACTCTGGGCCCGTCTCGACCGAGGGCCCCGCGCCACAGCCCGCCGCCGGAACGGATGGCGGCGCAGGCGAGGCAGCGCAAGCGCCCGAAGACGCCCCCGAGATGGAGATCCTGACCCCGGATCTGCCGGATGAGGCGGCACAGCCCGCTGCCCCGGCCACCGAGGCAGCGGCGCAGCAAAGCGACGACGCAGGCGCCGGCGCAGCCCAACCCGAATCGGCCGAGAATGTCGATGCGACGACCACCGCCCCGTCGCAGCCCGCCCCGGGCACCGCCACCCAACCCGAAGAGGAAGACCCGGAATGATCGTCATCGCCTGCGCCATCATCGGCTTCGCGCTTGGCTGGCACCGCGCCGGCAAGGCTGGCGGCAACCGCAAGGATCGCTGGCAATGGGCCATCGCCCATCTGATGATCTTCTCTCTGCTCGGGCTGTTTGCCACGCTCGTTATCGAACGTCTGGCCTGATGTTCCGCCCTTTTCTCGACAGCCTGCGCCGCCACGGCGTGCCGGTCAGCCTGCGGGAATATCTCGACCTGCTGGGCGGGTTGCAGGCCGGGGTGGCCGGGACGAACCCGGACGAGTTCTATCACTTCGCGCGGCTTTGTCTGGTCAAGGATGAGCGTCATATCGACCGTTTCGACCGCGCCTTCGCCGAAGCGTTTTCCGGCGTCGAGGCGGTCCCGGTCGAGGCGCTGCTCGAACAGGTCGAGTTGCCGCGTGAATGGCTGGAGAAAATGGCCGAAAAGCTGCTCACCGACGCCGAGAAGGCCGAGATCGAAAAGACCGGCAGCTTCGAGGCGCTGATGGAAAAGCTGCGCGAACGGCTTGCCGAGCAGCAATCGCGCCATCAGGGCGGCAATAAATGGATCGGCACGGCGGGCACATCGCCCTTCGGCGCTTACGGCTATAACCCCGAGGGGGTGCGCATCGGCCAGCATGAATCGCGCCATCGCCGGGCGGTGAAGGTCTGGGACAAGCGCGAGTTCCGCGACTTCGACGACAGCGTCGAACTGGGCACGCGCAATATCAAGGTGGCGCTGAAACGGCTACGGCAATGGGCGCGGCACGGCGCGGCGGATGAGCTGGACCTGCCCGCCACGATCCGCGCCACCGCCGATCACGGCTATATCGACGTGAAGACCCGGCCCGAGCGGCGCAACGCGGTGAAGGTGCTGCTGTTTCTGGATGTTGGCGGCTCGATGGACGACCATATAAGGGTGGTGGACGAGCTGTTCAGCGCCGCCCGCGCCGAGTTCAAGCACATGGAACATTTCTTCTTCCATAACTGCCTCTATGAAGCCGTCTGGAAGGACTCGCGTCGTCGCTGGACCGAAACCACCCCGACCTGGGACATTCTCCACCGCTACGGGCGCGATTATAAATGCATCTTCGTCGGGGATGCCTCGATGTCGCCCTATGAGGTCGCCATGCCGGGCGGCGCGAATGAGCACTGGAACGAGGAACCCGGCGCGCTATGGCTGCAACGCGCGGCCGAGACCTGGCCCGATCATGTCTGGCTGAACCCGGTGCGGGAACAACACTGGCGCTATACCCGCTCGATCGGGATGATCGAGGAAATCTTCGAGAACCGGATGATGCCGCTGACGCTGGACGGGCTGACCCGCGCGATGCGCGTCCTGGGATAGGCCGCACCGGTATCTCCGCCAATAGGTATTTGACCACCGAAGATACCACAGGCCGCACACCGCCCCTCTTCGGTGTAAAAATACCTTCCTCCCGGCGGATGCATCATGCGCCCCGCTCTGGATGAAAAGCCTTGATCCGCGGCAGGCCGTGGCCCACATCTTGGCCATGCTCAAATTCCTGCCCCTGCTGCTGATTATCGCCTATACCGCCGCGATGTGGTTCTTTTCGAGCTGGCGGCTGAAGCGCGAGCTGGCCGAGCGCTCGACGCCGATGAACCACGCCAGGCTGAACCCGCTTCTCGACCGGCTCGGCGCGGCGATGGATTTGCCGCGCATCAAGGCGCAGATCTATGAGATCCCGACGATCAACGGGCTGGCGGCGCCGGATGGGCGGATCTTTGTGACCCGCGGTTTCATCGACCGGATGGATGCCGGAGAGGTCACGCCCGAGGAAATCGCCAGCGTCGTCGCGCATGAGCTGGGCCATGTCGCCCATGGCCATACGCGGCGGCGGATGATCGATTTCGCCGGGCAAAACGTGCTGCGCACGGTGCTGATCGGGGTTGTGGGGCGCTTCATCCCGTTTATCGGGCCGTGGCTGGTCAATCTGGTGACGATGGCGGTGGCGGCGCGGCTGTCTCAGGGCGACGAGTTCGAGGCCGACCGCTTCGCCACCGCGCTGATGATCCGCGCCGGGATCGGCTCGGCCCCGCAGGTGAGCCTGTTCGAAAAGCTGGACAGGCTTGCTGGCGGGCGCGCAGCCGGGATGCCAGCCTGGCTTTTGTCGCATCCGGTCACCGACAAGCGCATCGCGGCGATCCGCGCCAATCAGCGAAGATGGGGCGAGATCGGTTGAGCAGGCAGGGCGCGCGCCCGTTCTGCGGCGTCGGGGCCTCGCTGGCGATGACGCCGGTCAGCGACGCGACAGAACCGTCAGAGGGCCCGCGTCAGTCCTGACCGAGCGGCACCGGCTGTGCATCGCCTGTCTCGGACGCGATCATCGCCGGATCGGCAGAGGCCACAGAGATCATCTCGCGCAGATCGTCATCCTGGCTGAGATCGGCAAAGGCATAGCGCGCCGTCAGATTGGCCGGCGACAATTCGAGATTTTTCACCACCTGCGCGCCCGGCGCTGCGGGGCCATAGGTCCGCCCATTCACCGAGAAATACACCGCGCCGGAATTGCCCGCGCGCAGGATCGGGGGGGCTTCCAGCTTGGGCATGGCAAAACGCTCACCCGCATCCATGGTCTTTTCCAGCAGCACCGTGCCATCGGCCGAGGTCACGCGCACCCAGGCCGGGCGCACCGCCATAAGTTCAAGCTCGGGTGCATCGGGGGCGACGGTGCGGACGGCAAGCTGATCCTCTGGCAGCTGCGGGCCGTAATCCATCGCCTGCACCATGTCGCGCGGCGCATCGGGCGCGGCGGCGACGGCATTGCTGCTGCCGGCATCGCTGGGGGTCGCGGCGGCGATGTCCTGCGGCGCGGGCAGTTCGGGATCTATCGCGGCGATGGGTCCGTCCCGCGCCGTCAGCACCGGAATTTCAAGCACTTGCGGGCGATATATGCGGTCGATTCCGTCGGGCTGCGGAAGATTGACGGCAAGGTCGTCCACCTCTTCCATGGCGGGCTGCGACGCAGTCTCAGCCGGATCCAGCGAGGCGGTCACGCCCGGCGGCTGATCGCCCGGCGTCAGGTTCACCTTCTGCAATTCCTGCAACACCGACCATCCGCCATAGCCGAGCCCGGCGACAAGCGCGACCAGCACCATGACCGACCCGATGGCACGCGGCTCGACCGAGGACCAGAACGGCTCTGGCTGGGGGATGAAGATCGCATGAGGATTGGCCAGCGCCTCGGCCGGATCGGCGGGGCGGCGCTGCGGCTTGGGGCCGGACGCGATGGGCGACATGCCATGCGTCGGCTCGAACCCCGATTCGGCGCAGAACCGGGCAAAGACCCAGTCCGGGTCCATCTTGAGATAGCGCGCATAGGAACGGACATAGCCAGAAATGAAGCTGGGCGCATCGAAGGCCGAGACATCGCAATTCTCGATCGCGGCGATATAGCTGGCCCGGATCCGCAGTTCGCGCTGCACATCCAGAAGCGACTTCCCGAGGGTCGCCCGTTCGCCCCGCATCAGATCGCCGAGGCGTGTCTCGAAATCATCGAAACCGCCGTCACCCTCAGGTGCAGCGCCATCATGCTGTGGCGTAGCCTTTGCCTTCAGCCCGATCATAACGCCTGTCCTATACTTCCTGCTCGTAGCACGTCGCGCGAATCGCAACTTTGCATCGGTTGATTAAGACAAGGTTATCACAGAGGCGAGAGGGGATCACCCCGCAAGCCGGTTCACGCCACCGCGACCGAGCGATTCAGTTCGCATTGTGACCAGAGCGCATCCATCCCGCGCACCAGCGCCTCGATCTGGTCGGGGCTGTGGACCGGTGAGGGCGTGAAACGCAGCCTTTCCGTGCCGCGCGGCACGGTGGGGAAGTTGATCGGCTGCACATACACGCCGAAATCGTTCAGCAGCATGTCCGAAAGCGCCTTGCAATGGACCGGGTTGCCGACATGGACCGGCACGATATGGCTGCCATGATCGATGATCGGCATCCCCAGCCCCTTGAGCCGCATCTTGAGAATGCGGGCATGAAGCTGCTGCATGTCGCGAAGCTCTTGACCAGCCTCGGTTTTCAGGAAGGCGATCGAGGCCGCCGCCCCTGCCGCCACCGCGGGCGGCAGTGAAGTTGTAAAGATGAAACCGGGCGCGTAGGAGCGAATCGCATCGACCATCTTCGCGCTCGCGGCGATATAGCCGCCGAACACGCCGAAAGCCTTGCCGAGCGTGCCGTTGATCAGGTCGATGCGGTCGGTCAGCCCGTCCCGTTCGGCGACACCGCCGCCGCGCGGCCCATACATGCCGACCGCGTGAACCTCGTCCAGATAGGTCAGAGCGCCGAATTCGTCGGCCAGATCGCAGATCTCGGCAATGCGGCCGAAATCGCCATCCATCGAATAGATCGATTCGAAGGCGATCAGCTTGGGCGCATCCGGATCGTCGGCCTCGAGCAACGCGCGCAGATGTTCCACGTCGTTATGGCAGAAGATCCGCTTGGCGCCGTCGAAGCGCTTGATCCCCTCGATCATCGAGGCATGGTTCAGCGCGTCGGAATAGATGATCAGCCCCGGAAACAGCCGCCGCAGCGTCGAGAGCGTGGCGTCATTGGCGATATAGGCCGAGGAAAACACCAGCGCGGCCTGTTTGCCGTGCAGGTCGGACAGCTCGGCCTCGAGCCGCTTGTGATAGATCGTGGTCCCCGAGATATTGCGCGTCCCGCCGGAACCGGCGCCGGTGGCATCCAGCGCCTCATGCATGGCGTTCAGCACGACCGGGTGCTGGCCCATGCCGAGATAGTCGTTGCCGCACCACACGGTGATGTCCTGCTCGGTCCCGTCGGGTCGGGTCCAGACGGCATTCGGGAAGGCGCCCTTGCGACGTTCGATGTCGATAAAGGTGCGGTAGCGTCCTTCGTCATGCAGCCTGCCAATGGCCTGGTCGAGAGCGGCATCATAGTCCATCGCGGGGTCCCTTGCCTTGCTTGCTGGGGGGCGATCATGTCAAATCGTGCGAACAGCACCTTGATAAGGCTCAAGCGCCGCAAGATACAGGGCAAAATTCTTGAAAATCCCTCTTGGTGTTCCGGGGGATACCCCTAGCGAAACAGTCAGGATGACCATGACCGAAGGTAAACTGGACCAGATACTCGCCCGGCTCGACGCCGATCTGCCGCAGGCGCTCGACCGGCTTCTGGGGTTTCTGCGCATCCCCTCGATCTCGACCGATCCGGCGCATGACGGCGATGTGCGCGCCGCGGCAGAGTGGTTGCGAGACGAGCTGACCCGGATCGGCTTCGACGCCGAGATCCGGGACACGCAGGGGCACCCGATGGTGTTGGCCAAGACACCGCAAGGCACTGAACGCACTTTGCTTTTCTATGGCCATTACGACGTGCAGCCGGCTGATCCGCTGGAGCTCTGGGACGCAGCGCCCTTCGAGCCGGCCATCGAGGAAACGGCCGACGGTCAGGTGATCCGCGGGCGCGGCGCCTCGGATGACAAGGGCCAGCTCATGACCTTCGTCGAGGCCTGCCGGGCATGGAAACAGGTGCACGGAGAATTGCCGCGCAGCCTGACCCTGCTCTTCGAAGGCGAGGAGGAATCCGGTTCCCCCTCGCTCGTCCCCTTCCTCGAGGCGAACCGTGACGAGTTGTCGCAATCGCTGGCGCTGATCTGCGATACCGGCATGTCCTCGGATGGGCGCCCCGCCATCGCCACGCAGCTTCGCGGCCTTGTCGGCGAGGAAGTCATCATCCACGCCGCCGATCGTGACCTGCATTCGGGCAGCTTCGGCGGGCTGGCCGCGAATCCGCTCCAGATCCTCTGCAACGCGCTCGCGGCGCTCAAGGACGAGAACGGGCGCGTCACCCTGCCCGGCTTCTATGATGGCGTCGAAGAGCTGTCCGACGATCTGCGCCGCGACTGGGACGCGCTGAATTTCGACGCGGAAGAATTCCTCTCGCGCGTCGGGCTGAAAGACCCGGCGGGCGAAAAGGGGCGGTTGCCGCTGGAAATGGTCTGGAACCAGCCCACCGCCGAGATCAACGGCATCAGCGGCGGCTATACCGGCGACGGGTTCAAGACCGTGCTGCCAGCACAGGCGCGCGCCAAGGTCAGCTTCCGGCTGACCGGCACCCAGGACCCCGAGGCGATCCGCAAGGCCTTCCGCGCCCATATCCAGGCGCATCTGCCCGCAGATTGCCGGGCCGAGCTCCACGAACATGGCGGCTCTCCGGCGGCGGTGATGGACACATCCGATCCGGCTTTCGAGGCGGCAAAGACCGCGCTATCCGAGGAATGGGGCCGCGAGGCGGTGTTCATCGGGATGGGCGGCTCGATCCCGATCGCGGGGGATTTCAAGCGCGAGCTGGGCATGGATTCGATGCTGATCGGCTTCGGGCGCGACGACGACCGCATCCACTCACCGAACGAGAAATACGATGTCGAAAGCTTCGCTAAAGGCGCGCGAAGCTGGGCGCGCATTCTCGACACGCTGCGCTGATCCGCAGCGGGGCGCGGGCCGTTTGCGCGGCCCCGCCCCATCGCGCCATTTTCAGCGGCAGTAATCCTGCTTGCTTGTCCAGGCGGCGATCTCGGCCCGCTTGCGGCTGCTGCGCATCGGACCCCAGTCCCGCGCCACACCGCGCCAGCCGCCGCCCGAGCGGGCAATCGCATTGTCCCGGGCGACCTGCTTCGCGGCGATCCTGACCGCGCAGGACATGTTGTCCGAGGCGTTCAGCAGAGCGCCGTCGCAGCCATAGCCCCGCGCCGTCGCCGGAGAGATCTGCATCAGCCCGAGATAGCGCCCGCCCGCGCCCTTCGCCTTTGGGTTATGGCTGCTTTCGTGCCGGGCCAGCGCCGACAGCAGCCCGGCCCAGAAGGCGCGGCGGTTCTCGGGGCTCTGGCTGGCATAGGCGGGGCAATATTCCACGATATCCGAGGGCACGCGCGACATCAGCACCGCGCCTTCCGCATCCAGCGCGGCCAGCGTCGCTTCGGTCCATTCGGCGCTGTTATGCTTGCCGTCCCAGCGCATCGCGGGCAGCGGCTTGGTCCCCGGCAGCTTCGCGATGGCACGGCGGGCCAGACCCGGCTTGTCGGCGGCCAGCGTCGGTGCCTCGACCGCCGCGCGACCGATCTCGGCGCTGTCGCACGCGGCCAATGTGACGCCGAGGGCGGCCACGACCGCAATTCTCAGGATATTACCCATCTGTCCCGTCTGTGTTTTTGTTAACCTGAGATTCCGCTAGCCGAAACCGCGGCTCAGGCAAACCAACATGTTCATCAACCTTTCGGGAGCGTTGCGGCACCGCCATGCATGGCGCGGGGCGCGCATCTCCCCGCAAACCCTTGCCCGCCCCGCCTGCCCGTCCTAGAAACCGGGGCAGCCAGACAGGACGGATCACATGCTCGACCATCTCGAATTCACCACGCCTGAACCCAAGCGCATCGCCGGGGCCAGCTCGGACTGGGAACTGGTCATCGGGCTGGAGGTTCACGCGCAGGTCGCCTCGAACGCCAAGCTGTTTTCCGGCGCCTCGACCACATTCGGGGCCGAACCGAACAGCAATGTCGCCTTCGTCGATTGCGCGATGCCGGGGATGCTGCCGGTCATCAATGAATTCTGCGTGGCGCAGGCGGTGAAGACCGGGCTGGGGCTGAAGGCCGAGATCAATCTGCGCAGCGCCTTCGACCGGAAGAATTATTTCTATCCCGACCTGCCGCAGGGCTATCAGATCAGCCAGCTTTACCACCCCATCGTCGGCGAGGGCGAAATCATCGTCGATATGGGGCCGGGCGTCGCGCGGCGCGTGCGGATCGAACGCATCCATCTGGAACAGGATGCCGGCAAGTCGATCCACGACATGGACCCGAACATGTCCTTCGTCGATTTCAACCGCACCGGCGTGGCGCTGATGGAGATCGTCAGCCGCCCCGACATTCGCGGACCCGAGGAAGCGGCGGCCTATGTCAGCAAGCTGCGCCAGATCCTGCGCTATCTGGGCACCTGCGACGGCAATATGCAGAACGGCAATCTGCGCGCCGATGTGAATGTCTCGGTCTGCAAGCCGGGCGATTACGAGAAATATCAGGAAACGCAGGATTTCAGCCATCTCGGCACGCGCTGCGAAATCAAGAACATGAACTCGCTGCGCTTCATCCAGCAGGCCATCGAATATGAGGCCCGCCGCCAGATCGCCATTATCGAGGATGGCGGAGAGATCGTGCAGGAAACCCGGCTTTACGACCCGGACAAGGGCGAGACGCGGTCGATGCGCAGCAAGGAAGAGGCGCATGATTACCGCTATTTCCCCGATCCCGACCTGCTGCCGCTGGAGATCGAGCAGGAATGGGTCGATGGCATCGCCAGCGACATGCCGGAACTGCCGGATGCCAAGAAGGCGCGTTTCGTCAAGGAAATGGGCCTGTCCGAATATGACGCGGGCGTGCTGACCGCCGAGGTCGAGAATGCCGATTATTTCGAGAAACTGGCCGAGGGCCGCGACGGCAAGGCGGCGGCGAACTGGGTCATCAACGAATTGTTCGGGCGGCTGAACAAGGAAGACCTGACCATCGAGACCTCGCCCGTTTCGGCCGATCAGCTTGGCGGCATCATCGACCTGATCGCCAAGGGCGACATCTCGGGCAAGATCGCCAAGGAACTGTTCGAGATCGTCTGGACCGAGGGCGGCGACCCGGCCGAGATCGTCGAGGCGCGCGGGATGAAGCAGGTCACCGATCTGGGCGAGATCGAGAAGGTGGTGGACGAGATCATCGCCGCCAACCCCCAACAGGTCGAGAAGGCCAAGCAGAACCCGAAGCTGGCGGGCTGGTTCGTGGGCCAGGTGCTGAAAGCCACCGGCGGCAAGGCCAACCCGGCTGCGGTGAACAAGCTGGTTGCGCAAAAGCTGGGCGAATGAGCAGGGCCGCACCGCGAGCGTGGCGCGTCGCTGGTGTTTTTCTGGCGGCAATCCTTGCGTTTTGCCTGCCCTTCATGCTCGGCCTGACCATGCCGGATGCGATGATCCTGCCCTCATTGCTGATCGTCCCCTTCACGGCTTCGGCGATTGCCGGGATCTGGTGGCGGGGCCGGCTGCCTGCGCAACCTGACTGGGCGACCCGCCGACCGGTCGGGCTGCTGATGACCCTGCTGCTTCTGGCGATCTATCTCTGCGTCGTGCTGTATATGGGCTCACTCCTGGCGACATGGCCGTCGCGCAACGATCCGGCAGGGCCTTCCCCGTCAGGTTACCTGCTGAGCCTCGATCCAGAGCGTCTGCTGGCCTTCATTGGCTATCCGCTGCTGTATCTGGCGCCGCTCAGCCTGATCCAGACCGCGCTCGGGCTGTGGTTCGGGACATGGGTAAGGGGGCGGTTCCCGTCCTATCGTCGCGGCAAAGGCTGACGGGGGCTGGCCTTTCCCCCGCTTCATGACCTATGAAATTGTCAAGGAAACAGGGGACAGCCATGCAGGATTACGAATACAGCGCCGTTCCGGCCCCCATGCGCAGCGAAAAGGCCAAGGGCACCAAGGATCCGGCGGAACGCTATGCTCTGACGCTGAGCGATGCGATCAACAAGATGGCCGCCGATGGCTGGGAATATCTGCGCGCCGAAACCCTGCCCTCGGAAGAGCGCAGCGGGCTGACCGGGCGCACCACGCTGTTCCACAACCTGCTGATCTTCCGCCGGCCGACCAGCGCCGCGGCGCGCGGCGTTTCGCCTGCGCCGACCGATGTGCAGCGCCACGCCCCGCCGGTCTCGACCAGCCCTCGCCCCGCCCCGGTGACACCGCCTGCGGGCGATCCCGAGACGACGCTGCCGACGGCAAAGACCGTCCCGGCGAAGGATGAGAAAACGGCAGCGGGCTCGCCGATCTTTTCCGAAAAGATGCGCCCCGCCGAGCCGGTTAAGGCCGACGAGAAGGGCTGATCCCGCGATTCCGCAGCGCCCCGGCCCGGCAGCGAGCGACGGTCATTGTCGCGGCGTCGCGCGCCGATCTCAATGCGGACCGGCACCCGAAAACATGTTGATGACAACGACTCCGGCGGCAATCATGCCAATCCCGATCACCGCCGGGGTGTCGAGTTGCTGGCCCAGAAACACCCAGCCGATCAGCGAGATCAGCGCGATCCCGGCGCCGGACCAGATCGCATACATCACGCCGACCGGCATGGACTGCACCACCACCGACAGCGCATAGAACGAAAGCCCATAGCACACCGCCATGACCAGAGTCGGGATGGTGCGGGTGAACTGCGCCGATTGCTGAAGCGCCGTGGTGCCGATCACCTCAAGCCCGACCGCGCCGATCAGCCACGCCCAGACCGGCATCAGACCAGCCTCCCGGCCAGCGAATTCGGCGCGGAATGGGTGATCTCGACCTCGACCAGCTCGCCGATCTTCGCATCGGGCGCCTCGACGAAGACCGAGTGCAGGTAATCCGATTTGCCGACCATCTGCCCCGCCTCGCGGCCCTTCTTTTCGAACAGCACGCCAAGGCGGCGGCCCACCATGGAGTGCTGCGCGGCCTTTTGCTGGCGGCTCAGCAGCGCCTGCAACTCCTGCAAGCGCGCATCAGCAACTTCGCCCGGCACCTCTTCGCGCCCTGCGGCGGGCGTGCCGGGACGGGGCGAATATTTGAAGCTGAAAGCACTGCCATAGCCGACCTCTTCGATCAGCCGCAGCGTGTCGCGGTGATCCTGATCGGTCTCGCCGGGGAAACCGGCGATGAAATCCGAGGTCAGCATGATGTCGGGACGGGCCGCACGAATGCGTTCGATGAGGCGCAGATACGCGTCGGCGGTATGCTTACGGTTCATCGCCTTCAGCACCCGGTCGCTGCCGGACTGCACCGGCAGATGCAGATAGGGCATCAGCTTCGGCTCATCCCCATGCGCCTCGATCAGGTCGTCGCTCATGTCGTTGGGATGGCTGGTGGTGTAGCGGATGCGGTCCAGCCCGTCGATTTCCGCAACCGCCCGGATCAGCCGCCCGAACTGCCATTCGCGCCCATCCGGCCCTGCCCCATGCCAGCCATTGACGTTCTGGCCGAGCAAGGTGATCTCTCGAACCCCGCGGCTAACCAGATCCCGCGCCTCCGAGATGATCCGCTCGACCGGGCGCGAGACCTCGGCCCCGCGCGTATAGGGCACCACGCAAAAGGCGCAGAACTTGTCGCAGCCCTCCTGCACGGTCAGGAAGGCCGTCGGCGCGCGGCGCGTGGCGCGGGCTTTTGGCAAATGGTCGAACTTGTCTTCCTCGGGGAATTCGGTCAGCACGCGCGGGCCTTCGCCGCGGGCCATGGCGGGCAGCTTGTGATAGCTTTGCGGCCCGACCACCAGATCGACCAGAGGCATCCGGTTCACGATCTCTTCGCCCTCGGCCTGCGCCACGCAGCCCGCAACGGCGATTTTCAGATCCGGCTTTTCGGCCTTGAACGGCTTCAGCCGGCCCAGATCGGAATACAGCTTCTCAGCCGCCTTTTCGCGGATATGGCAGGTGTTCAGCAGCACCATATCGGCCTCGGCCTGATCCTCGGTCAGCACATAGCCATCCGCGCCCATGGCCTCGGCCATGCGCGAGCTGTCATAGACATTCATCTGACAGCCATAGGTCTTGATGAAAAGCTTCTTTGGGTCGGCCATGATGGGAATCCTTTGCGCGCGCCTTCTAGCCGAAAGCGCGGGCGAAGCAAAGCCGGGCCGTCGCGGCAGAGGCTAGAGAAACCCCTGCCAGACAAGCACCCAGATGATGACGATGCCCAGCACCAGAAGCCCGAACACCACCGAGGCCGCGAAATTCGTCGCCCGTTCCTGCATCCGCGTCACCCGGCCGAAAGGTTTCAGATAGGCGACCAGATCGGCATGGGCCTGGGCGGCATTGCTGAAATCCGTCTGGCGTGCGATCTTGGGCGCGTTGGTCACTGTCTCGGCGTCGCGCAGGATCTCGGCCTTTTTCAAAAGCTTGCGCGGCAAAGCTCCGCCGCGACGGCGGATCATGGTCGCCAGATCATAACTCTCTCCCCGGCGCACCCCGCCAAGCCGCGTGGCCATCAGCACCGCGACCTCCTCGGCCCAGCTTCGCACATTAAGTGGCGTCATCGCCCGTCCCCTGCCGCTTTCCGCAACCCTCCTTAGCCCGGCTGGCGCGCGCCTTCCAGAGCGTCTAGACTGCGCCACATGAAACTGAATACGATCATAACGGGCGAGCGAGGCGATCTGCCGCCGGTGATTCTCGCGCATGGGCTGTTCGGCCAGGCGCGCAATCTGGGCGGGCTGGCGCGCAGACTGGACGATGCGCGGCAGGTGATCTCGGTCGATATGCGCAATCACGGCGATTCTCCGCAAAGTGACGACCACAGCTATCCGGCGATGGCGGAAGATCTGGCGGAGCTGATCGAGGCGCAGGGCGGTTCGGCGGATCTGGTCGGTCATTCGATGGGCGGCAAGGCGGCCATGGTGCTGGCCCTGACCCGGCCCGAGCTGGTGCGGCGTCTGGTGGTGCTGGATATCGCGCCCATCGCCTATACCCACAGCCAGCAGCCATATGCGGATGCGATGCAGGGGCTGGAACTGGACGGCCTGACGCGGCGCTCGGAGGCTGACAAACGGCTGGCCGAAACGCTGGACGATCCCGGCGTGCGCGCCTTTCTCTTGCAAAATCTCGACCTGAAAGCCGATCCGCCGATCTGGAAGCTCAATCTCGACGTGCTCTCCGAGCAGATGCCGATCGTGACCGGCTGGCCCGAAGGGCTGACCAAGGCGGCGTTCGAAGGACCTGCGCTGTTCCTGGCGGGCGGCGCGTCGGATTACGCAGCCGAAGGCCCCGCCGCCGATGCGATCCGCGCCTATTTCCCGCAGGCCGAGCTGCGCTATCTCGACGGCTGCGGGCACTGGATTCACGCCGAGAACCCGAAACAGACCGGCGAGGCTGTGGCAGAGTTCCTGTCCTGAGACAAAAACGGGCAAGACGGCGCCGACAGAGCATTCGCGTGGGAACCAATCCCCGCCTGCGGCATTGAGCGGCGTCCCCTCAAAACCCCGGAGTGTCCGATGAAAAATCCCTGGATGAGCGCGTGGCTCTCTGCCGCGAACAGCATGACCGGCGCCGCCCGCGGTCAGATGATGTCCGAGATGAGCAAGGCGCAGAGCCAGATCATGCAGGATTGGCAGAAGCTGTGGCTGGAGACCTGGTTTGCCATGTGGTTTCCAGCCGGCAAAAAGCGATAAATCCCTCGCGTCGCAACGGCTCGCGCCCGGCCGATAGCACCCGCGACCGGTTGAGCCTTCGACGAACTGCCGGGCGCGGCTGCAAGCAGACCGCGCCACAAGGTTGAAATGCTGGCCGTGGCAACCGTCAATGCCCCATATCTCTCATCGCCCTCGCGGACCCCGCTGCCCGTGCGCCACGTGCTGATTGGAGGGGAGAACCGGGCGGGGCGATGCTGCCGGATCATCCCCACTGCATCTGGCGCCTGCCCGCGGGGGATTGCGATCATTCGGTCCGCTGAAGTGCGATAAAAGCGCGGTTCACGCGGTCGGTCATGCAGTGGCGACCATCGACCGCATGCCGGGCTGGAAGCACAGCCTGTGGATCGTGATTGTTGCAACCATCAAGCGCTTTACACCCAAGATTAGCGTGTTTTGGGCAATTCAGCGTGATCTTTGACCCAGATCACCCATCCATCTTCAAGGCCTGAATAAACGCCGTCTGCGGGATTTCCACCTTCCCGAATTGCCGCATCTTCTTCTTGCCGGCCTTCTGCTTTTCCAGCAGCTTCTTCTTCCGCGTCGCGTCGCCGCCATAACATTTCGCGGTCACGTCCTTACGCATCGCGCTCAGCGTTTCGCGGGCGATGACGCGAGACCCGATAGCGGCCTGAATCGGGATCTTGAACATATGGCGCGGGATCAGCTCTTTCAGCTTCTCGACCATCACCCGGCCCCGCGATTCCGCGCGGTCGCGATGGACCATGATGGCCAGCGCGTCCACGGGTTCGTCATTCACCAGGATCGACATCTTCACCAGATAATCCTCGCGATACTCGCTGATCTGGTAATCGAAGCTGGCATAGCCCTTGGTCACCGATTTCAGCCGGTCATAGAAGTCAAAGACCACCTCGGCCAGCGGCAGATCGTAAACCACCATCGCGCGGGCCCCGGCATAGGTCAGATCCAGCTGGATGCCGCGCCGGTCCTGACACAGCTTCAGCACATCGCCCAGAAATTCGTCCGGGACCATGATCGTCGCCTTGATCCGCGGCTCTTCGATATGGTCGACCAGCGTCAGATCGGGCATGTCGGCGGGGTTGTGCAGCTCGATCACCTCGCCATCGCGCATATGCAGCCGGAACACGACCGAGGGCGCGGTGGTGATCAGGTCCAGATCGTACTCGCGTTCCAGCCGGTCGCGGATCACCTCCAGATGCAGCAGGCCAAGGAAGCCGCAGCGGAATCCGAAACCAAGCGCGGCCGAGGTCTCCATCTCATAGCTGAAAGACGCATCGTTCAGCGCCAGCTTTTCAATGGCGTCGCGCAGCGCCTCGAAATCATTGGCATCGACGGGGAAGAGGCCGCAGAACACCACCGGCTGCGCGGGTTTGAAGCCTGGCAGCGGCGTGTCGGTCGGTTTTTTCTCATGCGTGATCGTGTCGCCGACACGGGTGTCGCGGACCTGCTTGATGGATGCGGTGAAAACGCCGATCTCGCCCGGGCCCAGCTCGGCGATATCCTTCATCGCAGGCGTCAGCACCGCCAGCTTGTCGAGGCAATAGCTGGCACCGGTCTGCATCATCTTGACCTGATCGCCCTTGCGGATCACCCCGTCCATGACCCGGATCATGACGACGACGCCCAGATAGGGGTCGTACCAGCTGTCCACCAGCATCGCCTTCAGCGCCGCGTCGCGGTCGCCCTTCGGTGCGGGCAGACGCGTGACGATGGCCTCCAGCACATCGGGAATACCAAGGCCGGTCTTCGCGGAAATCGGCACCGCGTCCGAGGCGTCGATGCCGATCACGTCTTCAATGTTTTCCTTGACGCGCTCTGGCTCTGCCGCAGGCAGGTCGATCTTGTTAAGGACCGGCACGATCTCATGATCGGCGTCAATCGCCTGATAGACATTGGCCAGCGTCTGCGCCTCGACCCCCTGCGACGCATCGACCACCAGCAGCGAGCCTTCGACCGCGCGCATCGACCGGCTGACCTCATAGGCGAAATCGACATGGCCGGGCGTGTCGATCAGGTTCAGCACATAGGTCTGCCCGTCCTTCGCCGGATAGGAGATCCGCACCGTGTTGGCCTTGATGGTAATACCGCGCTCGCGCTCGATATCCATCGCATCCAGCAACTGCGCCTTCATATCGCGCTCGGCCACCGTGCCGGTCAGCTGGATCAGCCGGTCGGCCAGGGTGGATTTGCCGTGGTCGATATGGGCCACGATGGAGAAATTGCGGATCAGGTTCAGCTCGGTCATGGAGCGCGTATACAGCCGCGCGAGAGGCGGTGGAAGAGGCCGCGTGCAGCGGACTTTACTCTGCCGCCCGCCCGGTCGATCATCGCGCCATCGCAGGAGAAACCAGATGCAAGACGCCGCCCGCCCCGATCTCGAAACCCGTATCGCGCAAGGCCGCGGGGACGCGCCCGCCGATCTGGTGCTGAAAGGCGGCGAGGTCTGGTGCATGGTCACCGGGGCGCGCATTCCGGGCGATGTGGCGATTTGCGGAGGAATGATCGTGGGGATCGGCGCGGAATACACGGGACAGCGCGAGATCGACGTCTCGGGCGCGGTGCTCGTGCCGGGCTTCATCGACACGCATCTGCATATCGAAAGCTCCTGCGTGACCCCGGCCGAGTTCGACCGCTGCGTCACCCCGCGCGGCATCACCACCGCGATCTGCGATCCCCATGAAATCGCGAATGTCACCGGCGCCGCCGGCATCCGCTATTTCCAGAAGGCCGCCGAGACGACGCTGATGGATCTGCGGGTGAATCTGTCCTCCTGCGTGCCCTCGACCGAGATGGAGACCTCGGGCGCCGAGCTGGACGCCGAGGCGCTCCGCAAGCTTGCCGATCATCCATCCGGCATCGGGCTGGCCGAGTTCATGAATTATCCCGGCGTCATCCATCGCGACCCCGGCTGCATGGAGAAGCTGCGCGGCTTCGAGGGCCGCCATATCGACGGACACGCGCCGCTTCTGTCCGGGCGAGACCTGAACGCCTATATCGCCGCCGGCATCCGCACCGAGCACGAGGCGACCACAGCAGAAGAAGCGATGGAGAAACTGCAAAAGGGCATGCGGGTGCTCATTCGCGAGGGCTCGGTCTCCAAGGATCTCGACGCGCTTGCCCCGGTTCTGACGCCGCTGACCGCGCCCTATATCTGCCTCTGCACCGATGACCGGAACCCGCTCGACATTGCCGAGGAAGGCCATATCGACGACATGATCCGCCGCCTGATTGCGCATGGCTGCGATAAGCTGGCGGTATATCGCGCGGCGTCCCTTTCGGCGGCGGAAGCCTTCGGCCTGAAGGATCGCGGCCAGATCGCTCCGGGCAAGCGGGCCGATATCGTCGTGCTGGACGACATGGAAAACTGCGCCATACGCAAGGTCATCTGCAACGGGATCGAGGCCTTGCCTGCGGCGTTCCGCGACCGCGCCTCGCCGCCCCCTGCCGGGCTGGGGTCGGTCCATCTGCCGGCATTGTCGCCAGAGAGTTTCCGCCTTCATGGACAGGAAGAAACCCCGGTCATCGGCATACAACCGGGCCGCATCATCACCGACCATCTGCGAGAGGACATCACGCCCGAAAACGGCGATCTGCGCCCCGACCCGGCGCGAGATCTCGCGCGGATCAGCATCGTCGAACGCCATGGCCGCAACGGCAATATCGCCAACGGCCTGGTGCGCGGCTTCGGGATGAAACACGGCGCCATCGGCTCGACCATCTGTCATGACCACCATAACGTCGCGCTTGTCGGGATGGATTATGCCGACATGGTCTGCGCGGCCGAACGGCTCGGGCGGATGGGTGGCGGCTTCGTCGTGACCCGCGACGGCGCGGTGCTGGCGGAGCTTCCGCTGGAAATCGCCGGGCTGATGAGCCGCGCCAGCTTCGAACAGGTCCATGCCGCTCTCAGCGATCTGCGCGCCGCGGCCTCGTCGCTCGGCATCACCCTGCCCGAGCCGTTCCTGCAACTCGCCTTTCTCGCCCTGCCCGTGATCCCGCATCTCAAGATCACCGATCGCGGCATGGTCGACGTGGATCGCTTCTGCCTGATCTGACAGCTTGCGGCGCGCAGCGCTCTCAGCCACGCTGGCCGGACGAACAGGCAGAAAGGAACCGTCATGAGGCTGATCGTCCCGGATATGAGCTGCGGCCATTGCAAGGCCACCATCGAAGAAGCCGTGCGCGCGGCAGGCGGCACGGCGGATGTCGATCTCGACGCCAGGTCCGTCACCATCGCCGGGCTCGACACACCCCGCGCCGCCGAGGTGATTCGCGAGGCCGGGTTCTCTCCGCAGGCCGGCTGACACAAGATCTTGCGGCAGGTGCCGCCGCGGACCCGACCCCTTCACGCAAGCTTGGATTGAGCGTGTGCGCGGTTCTTGTTAACCTTTTCTTCATGGGAACGCGGCGGAGATCGCTGCACCAAACAAGCCGACAAGGCATTCAGGCAGACCCGAGGAGACAGAGATGAACCGCATTCTTATCGCCGCCGCGGCGGTCGTGTTGACCACGCCCATGGCCATGGCCGGCCCCATCGACAGCGCCTGCGTGCGCTCGGAACGCGGCGCACGACAGGCGGCGCTGTGCGGCTGCGTGCAGCAGGTGGCCGACCAGACCCTGTCGCGCTCGGACCAGCGTCGCGCCGCGCGCTTCTTCCGCGACCCGCATCAGGCGCAGGTGGTGCGCATGTCGAAAAGCGACCGCGACAACGCCTTCTGGGCCCGCTACAAGCGCTTTGCCGGTGCCGCCGAGGCCTATTGCCGCTGAGATGCGCATCGTCGTCCTGACGGGCGCGGGGATCTCGGCGGAAAGCGGGCTGCGCACCTTTCGCGCCGAAGACGGGCTGTGGGAGGAGCACCGGCTCGAAGATGTGGCCACGCCCGAGGCCTACGCCCGCGATCCCGCCCTCGTCCATCGCTTCTACAACGCCCGCCGCGCGGCGGCGGCGCATGCGCAACCCAATGCCGCGCATGAAGCGCTTGCCGCGCTGGCGGAACGGCACGATCTCACACTCGTCACCCAGAATGTCGACGATCTGCACGAACGCGGCGGCGCGCGGCACGTCATCCACATGCACGGCCAGGTGAACCGCGCGCTCTGCGCCGCCTGCGGCCATCGCTGGGATGCCCCGGCCGAGATGGACAGCGCCACCGAATGCCCCGCCTGCGGCAGCGCCGCCGCACGTCCCGACATCGTCTGGTTCGGCGAGATGCCCTACCACATGGACGAGATCTGGGCAGCATTGGAACGCGCCGATCTCTTTGCCGCGATCGGCACATCCGGTCAGGTCTATCCCGCTGCCGGATTCGTGCAGCATGCGCGGCGCAGCGGCGCGCATTGCGTCGAGCTGAACCTCGACCGCTCGGCGGTCAGCCGCGAATTCCACGAACATCTCATCGGCCCGGCAACCCGGATCGTGCCGGACTGGGCGGCCGGGCTCTAGGCGTTGTCGCCGTCGATCCCCGTCACCTCGATCAGGTGATCCATCGCGAAGGCCGGATCGGTGCAGCCCGCATCGCCGACCATCTGCGCCGGCACCCCGGCGACGGTCTTGCAGGGCGGCACGTCCGACAACACGACCGAACCCGCCGCGATCCGGCTGCACCGGCCCACGCTGATATTGCCCAGCACTTTCGCGCCCGCCCCGATCAGCACACCATTGCCGATCTTGGGATGCCGGTCGCCATCGGCCTTGCCGGTCCCGCCGAGGGTGACCGAATGCAGCATCGAGACATTATCCCCGACCACGGCGGTCTCGCCGATGACGATGGAATGGGCATGATCCATCATCACCCCCTGCCCGACCCGCGCCGCCGGATGAATATCGACGCCGAATGCCTCGGAACAGCGCATCTGGACGAAATAGGCCATGTCGCGCCGGCCCTCGGTCCAGAGCCAATGCCCGATCCGGTAAGCCTGCAACGCCTGAAATCCCTTGAAAAAGAGCAAGGGCTGGATCATCCGATGTGTCGCCGGGTCGCGCTCATAGACCGCGCGCAGATCCGCCTCGGCGGCCGAGACCAGCTCGGGCCGCTGTGCATAGGCGGCATCGGCGATCTCGCGCAGAAGCTGCTCGGACATCTCGCCCGAGTTCAGCTTCAGCGCGAAGCGATAGGCCAGCGCGGATTGCAGATTGTCGTGATGCAGCAGCCCGCCATGAACCAGAGCACCCAGCAGTGGCTCACCGGCGATGGCGTCCCGCGCCTCGGCACAGATCTGCGCCCACATCGCCACGCCGGAAAGCGGCGTGGCCTGGGCGGGGTTCGGCTGCGGCGTTGCGGCACGGTTCATGGCGGTCTCCTTTTGACGGAGAAACTAGCCTAAAGCGAGGCCGGGCGAAACCCGTCCGGCGCTGTCATCGCGGCAGCGTCAGCTCCAGCCAATGCGCGGCGATCCGCAACCTGCCGCCGGCAAACGCGCCACCGACGGCGGTCAGCAGAACCGGGCGGGGCTGCCAATAGGTCACCGGCTGCGACAGCATCCCGCGCGCCCAGCTTCCCTCGGCTGTGCCCAGCCCCGAGCCGAAGCGATCCAGCGAACCGTCGCTGCCCATCTTCCAGCTTGTCAGCGTGCCGCTGATCGCCTCGGTCACCCGCGCCGTCACCCCGATCACCATCGCTGCATGCGGCAGGATCAGATCGGTCGTGACCTCCGCCCCGGCGGTGATCTCGCATTCGGTTTCGGCGCAGCGCGCAACAAGGGCCGAGCCGAACCCGCCCAGTGTCATGGCCCCGACGACCCAGCCCCTGCCGTCATGGATCGCAAGAGCGCCCTGATCGGCAATGAAGGCGCGCATTCCCGGCTGTGGCGTGACAAAGACCCAGCCGCCATTCACCGCGATCGCGATCCGACCCGACTGGCCCGCCCAATCCCCGTCGGCAGCCTCGGGCACGCCAAAACAGGCGGCCTCGGCCACGGCTGCGGGCGGCTGCGGGCGCGACAGGCTCTGCAGCACCAGATTCACCATCCCGTCCAGCCGCGCCAGCGACTCGTTCACGGTCACATGTTTCTGTGCCTGCCCTTGCTGCAACAGCGGCAGAGCGAGGCGCGAGGTGGTTTGTTCGGTCATCAGAAGCTCCTGCTGAGGAATGGGCCGGGCCCGTATTGATCGGAAATCTGCGCGACATGGACGGTCAGCCCGCCCTGTCCCGCCGCTGCCGCCAGCGCGCCGGCCAGATCGAAACGCGGCGCGCTGCATTCGAATTCGTGACGCGTTCCGCCCGCTTCGACGCGCAGCAGATAGTGCTCCCGCGTCTCGGCAAGCGGCACCTCGCGCAGATCCCAGCGATCGGCCAGATCGCGCGTCCGCCGGATCCAGCTCAGCCGGTTGCCGTCCAGCCGAAGATGGCAGGGCGCATAAGGCCGCAGCCCCGCCCCCCCGGTGCGGGTCCGGCGCTCCCGATAGCTCGGATCGTTGACCGGCCGCACCGCCGGACCGATGCGCCAATAACGCGTCTGTCCCAGTGCCGAAGGGTCCAGCCGCAGCGGCCGCACCGCCTCATCCAGCAGCACCACAAGAGATCCGGCAAGCCAGGCATCGGGCATCATAGCCTCGCTGCCGAACTGTCCGCGCAGCCGCTCTTGCAGGGACCAGAGCCGACCGCTCGCGCCCTCGACCGGCGCGCCGCGCGCGAACTGGAAGATCTCCCATCGATCCGCGCTGCCATCCCCGATCGCGGCCAGATTGGCCCCGCCGAGCAGAGCGTGCATCGGCACCGGCGCAAGCCCTCCCGATGCGAACCGCACAAGCAGCTCCGGCCCGCGATCCAGAAGACCGGGCGCAGCGCGGCGCAGCGCCGTCTCGGTCCGCCCGATCATCGCGCCCTCGCTCAGCGCGGTGTTCAGGCTGAAGCCGCCATCGGCACGGTCCGAGCCGAAAACCGACACCGACCCCGGCCAGGGCCGCGCGGCGACGGCGATGCGCGGCGCATGCGGCGCGTCGCTTCCGCGCGTCATCGGCAGATCCATGATGACCGGCCAGACCGGCATCGGCGGGTCATAGCGCGCCACCTCCAGCCCGCCTTCGTGATGATCGGCCGGGCGATAGACCCCCGGCTCTGTCAGCACCGCATCGACAGTGATCGCCCCGGCCCGCTCGACACGGTCGATGCGCCAGCGTCGCGGCGCGGCATCGCCCTTGCGGGTCAGCGCCACCACATCGCCCGGCCCGAGATCCCCGCGTGAGGGCGGCAGCGCAAAGCGGATACGGTCCCGCGCCAGCCGCGATTCCGCCAGCCAGCGTTCGGCCATGCCGCGCGCCTCGGAAACGGTCAGCAGCAGAGGCAGCTCGCTGTCCGAAACGCTTGGCGCGGCCTCTTCGGGCAGCCCCGCCTCGACGACCGAGGCCGCATAGCCCTCGCCCACCGCCAGATGGGTCAACCGCACCCGGCCCGCCAGCTCGGCCTCTGCGGCGCGCGTCGTGTCATGCACCCCCCCGGCCATCGCGGCCAGCCCATCTTCCTGCAGCGCCACGGTGACGCGCCCATCGCGCATCACGAAGCGCAGCACCCCGTCGCGTTCCACCGCATCGAACCCGTAGGCCAGCATCAGCGGCTGAAGGCTCGCGCGGGGCGTTTCGACCGACTGCGCCACATAGCCGCGCACCAGCCCGGACAGCCCGCTCACGTCGATATCGTCCAGCCCGCCCGCATGGCACAGATCGGCCACGACCGAGCGCAGAGGCACCGCGCCTGCCCGCCCGTTCAGCCAGTGCCCGCGATCCCATGCCGGCCCGTCGGACCACAGATCGGTGCGCCCCGGAAAGGCCGGATAGGGCCGCGCATCCCAGCACCACAGATGCGCCCGCGACATGTCCACCATCGGCCCGCCATAGGCGCCCTTCGGATTATTCGCCGGATCGCCCCAATACCGCGTCATCGCGCCGATATAGGCCGCCTGCACCACATCGTCGCGCCGCCCGGTCGAATAATGCGGCAGCCGCGATTCCGAGCTATGCGCGTCAAGAAACTTGTTCGGCTGGTTGGCGCCCTTGTCCAGCGCTGCGCAGCCCATCTCGGTGAACCAGATCGGCTTCGAGCGCGGCACCCAGGCGGTCGGGACCTCCATCCGCGCGCCGCCGATCCGCTCGTGATGCGGACGGCTCCACCAGTTTGCCAGATCCTTGTAGCGCCAGACCCAGGGCTCATCATGCGCGCCATCGGTGATCGGCGTGCGGATCTGCGCGTCGCGATGGGCGGGATCGGCGTAATACCAATCATAGCCCTCGCCACCTGCCACCTGCGATTCAAGATAGCCGGGCGCGTCGATCCGGCCCCAATGCGCGTCGGCGTGATCCTCGCCCTCGCGCCAGTCCGACAGCGGCATGTAATTGTCGATGCCGATGAAATCGATGTTTTCGTCAGCCCAGAGCGGGTCCAGGTGGTAATAGGCCTCACCGCCGCCGGGGTGATAGCCGAAATATTCCGACCAGTCGGCGGCGTAGCTCAGCTTGACCCCGGCCCCGAGGATCGCCCGCACATCCGCCGCCAGCCGCCGCAGCTCCTCGACGGCAACGAAGTGATCTCCCGGCCCGCGCAGCTGCGTCAGCCCGCGCATCTCCGAGCCGATCAGGAACGCATCCACGCCGCCAGCCATCGCGCAGAGATGAGCGTAATGAAGGATGAAGCGGCGATATGACCATTCCTCCGGCCCGTCATAATGGATCGCGTCCCCCTCGATGCGGAAATCCCCCGGCTTTGCCGCGCCGAAGAACCGCCGCACCGCCGCGCTGTTCTCGGCGCTGCCATCGGGCGAGCCCGCGCGCCCCGGCGCGATCTCGGCGGTGATCCGGCCCCGCCACGGCATGACCGGCTGATCCCCGGCCCCCGTCCACGGATCGGGGCGGCCATTCCCCTCCATCTGCTCCATCAGGATGAAGGGATAGAACACCGCCTTGCGCCCGCTGACCGAAATCGCGCGCAATGCCTCGATCACCGATGCATCGGCAGGCGTGCCGCCATAGATCGGTCGCCCGTCGCGGCGCGCCACCGTCTCGGCCCGATCCCGGCCGATCCCGCCCGCGCGCCATGCCATCTCGGCCCCGTCATGCGCGGTGCTCTCGACCTTGGGACGCAGCGCACAGGAACCGACGCGCAGATCATCCCCGAACCACGATACCACCACCGAGACCGACCCGACATTCGGCAGTTCACGTCCGAGAATATCCATCGACGCGGTGAAATCCGTCGCTGCCAGGGGCGTCGCGCTGTTGGCCGCCCGCGCCTCGCCGAGGCCCAGATCATAGCGCACCGGAGTGGTCGCCAGCGCATACTCGCCCGTCCCCGGTATCAACGCCACCGCCTGCACCCGGTCGGACAGCCCGCCGCCAGAGCGCGCCGGGCAGGTCACCTCGAAACTCAGCTGCGGCAGCCGGTTCCCCCAGGGTTCCAGCTCCATCTCCTCGATCACCACATAGGCGGTGCCACGATAGGCCGGGGCGTCCGCGCCCTCATGCGCGGCGATGACCGGATCGGGAAGCTGGTCGTCGCCGCCGGTATAGACCCGTAGGTTCAGATCGCCGGGGGCGATCTCGCGCCCATCGGCCCAGACGCGCCCGACGCCGAGGATCGGCCCTTCGCACAGCGCCAGCGCAAGGCTCAGCCGATAGCCGATCCGGCGCATCTCGGGACCGTTGCCCTTGCCGCCGCCCTCGCGTGACGAAACCTCGCTCAGCGGCGCGGCCCAGATGACATGGCCCGGCATCCGCATCTGCCCCCAGATGCGCGGCACGGCGACGCCTTCGCCGGTGGTCTGAAGCCGCAGCCGGTCGATGCGCCCGGTCTCGACGGCCTGCGCGCCCGCGCCCAGCAGGCGCTGATCGATCACGCGGCCCAGCGTTGCGCCGGCCGCCCGGCCGATCACCGCGCCGCCAAGCCCCAGAACACTGCCGCCGAAGCCCGAGCCGATCGCCGCGCCGGCGGCGGATAGCAGGATGGTCGCCATAGGTTTCTCCTCTCAGTCGGGAAAGCGGAATCGCGCCGCGATCCGCTGCCGCCACGGCGCCGAAAGCGGGCTTTCGACAACGCCGTGACGCTCATAGGCATGGATGAAGGCCGGGGCCGCCCCGATGGCGGATACCAGCCCCAGATGTTTCGCCGCCGCATCGCGCCGCATACGGAACAGAATCACTTGCCCGATCCGGTCACGCGGCTCCGGCTCGGCGAGAAAATGCCGCGCCGCCGCCTCGTGCAGCGGCTCGCCGGGATCGTATTCGCCCCAATCCGGCGTGTAGGCGGGCGGGATCTCGGCCTCGATCCCGTATAGCTCTCGCCAGACCCCGCGGATCAGCCCAAGACAATCCGTCCCCGCCCCGCGCATCGCCGCGCCGTGGCGATAGGGCGTGCCAAGCCACGCGCGCGCGATGCGCAGGATCTCGGCCTCACGACCCGGCATGGATCGGCGCCGTGTCGAGATCGTCGAAACCGCGCTTGCGGCGCGGTTGCGGAGCGTCGGGCGCCATCAGCCAATCCTCGCGCGGCAGATGCGGAAAGCCGCGGAAATTCAGCAGATTGCCGAATTTCGCCCGGCAGGTCCCGGCGGATTTGTCGCAGCCCGCAATCAGCCTCACCCGGTCGCCCGGCTCGGGCTGGATGCCCGGTGCGGCCCACAGCTCGATCTCGCGCCGCCCGCCCGGCAGGGCGCGGTCATTCTTGACCTGCCCCCGCAGCCCTTTCGCGGCGCCATCCAGCATCACCGCTGCGCCGCGTTCGAACCAGCGGTCGAGATGCAGGCCAAGCCCCTCGACCACCAGCCGTGCAGCAGCCACCTCTGCGACCCGCGCCTCGGCGCTCAGCCCGGGGCGGGTCAGATCGACCTTGCAGCACGCATCCCCCAATGCCGCACTGCACCGCGGATGAAACACCCGCCCCACCGGCTGATTCAACGCCTCGGACAGCCCGCGCAGCTCGGCCCGGAACGCGCCGCCCGCGCGGCTCACCTCGCCCAGATGGCCGCGAAACACCAGCCTGTGCTGCGCCGGATCGGTCCAGTCCACCTCCCATTGCCGAAGCTCGGCCCCGTCCCAGCGCCCGGCCATCAGATCCGCCTCGGATATGGCCGCATCGCTCAACGCGCCGATTGCCTCGCTGTTATCCACCGACAGACCGGCACCCTGGACCACGGCCTGCGCGGTCAGCCCGGCCTCGGGGCGAAAGCCTATCCCGGCAAAGTGCAACGCCCGGTCGTGATCGGTGAACCCCAGCACCAGCCCATCCGCGCGAGAGATCGCCCAGGCCCGCGCGATGGTCGTCGTCCGGCTGTCGGCGCTCATAGCCGCACCTCGATCACCGGAACCTGAGGCATGTCTCCGGCCTGAAACGAGGCAACCGACACCGCGATCCGGTCCGTATCGAACCGCACCGGCACGTCGAACTCGAATCCTGCCGTGACCTCGGCACCGGGCGGGGGCGGCAGCGCAAAGCGCACCTGTCCCGTCGCCGTATCGACCGTGTAGTCGACCCCTTCCCGCTGCCTCTCGCCCCCGATCCCCAGGCGCACCGAGCCTTCGACCGGCTTCAGCACCGGACGCAGATAGGCCGCCGGGCCCGAGGCATAGCGCTTGACCAGCTGAAACCTCGTCTCGCTGCCATCGCCGTGCCCCAGCGACTGGTCGCGGAAACCCGGCACGGCGCTCGGCGCGCAGCTCTTGTAATCCGCCCAGTCCTTCCAGCGGAACCCGTGCATCTGCCCGCCGCGCGCCTCGAAAAACGCGATCAGCGCCTCGATATCGTCCAGCGAACGCAGCCCCAGCCCGGCATCGTAATGCCGCCGCGAATGCGCCCAGGGGCTGTTGCGCTCTTCATGGCCGTTGCTGAGCGCAACGATATCGGTGCGCCGCTCGGGCCCGCCAACCGAGCCAAAGGAAAGATTGGCCGGAAATCGGATCTCATGGAACATGGCTTGCCTCACAGATTGCGTTGGCCGCGCGCCAGCAGCCGGCCCATCTGGGCGGCGATCTGGCCCTGGCTGCGGGCGAAACCCGCAACATCCGGCGTGTTGACGGTGATGCTGACATTGACCGGCCGGCCCTGTCCGCCTGAGGCCGCAACCCCAAGCCGCCCATCCGCACCGCGGCTTAGAGGCATGATCGCCTCGGGCCCGGCCTCGCCCATCAGCCCGGTGCCGCCGCGCATCGGGAACCGGGTCGGCGCCGAAACGACGCCCCCCTTGGCAAAGGCCGTCACCCGGCCCTGCGCAAACGCGGCGCCATCGGCGAAGGGCACCACTTCGGAAACGACGTTGTTCACACCGCTCGCCAGCGCCCCTGCCACCGCATCGCGCACCGGGCGCGTGGCAATGGAATAGGCCGTGTCGGCCATGCTGCGCGCGATGCCCTTCAGCGCATCGCTCAGCTTCATGCCGTCCAGCACCAGCCCATCGAAACTGCGCCGCAGCCCCGAGCCGATGCCGCTGGCAAAGCTGTCCACCTCACGCCCGGTCAGCCACATCGTCTTCTGCATCCGGCCAAGCTCTGCCGTGAGGCCCGAGGCCATATCCGCCGATTTCTCCATCTGCTGGCCCAGCGTCGCCCCGCCCGGCTCCAGCCCGTTCCTGTCCGTCATCGTCGTTCTCCTTGATCGGATTGCCATCCGGCCAGAGCCGCGCCAGCGCCTCCAGCCGGGTGCGGCTCATCGGAGCCGTGCCGGGATCGACACCCAGCATCAGCGCCAGCTCGGCCGGGGTCAGCGCCCAGAACTGCTCCGGCGTCAGCCGCAGACCGGCCAGCCCGGCCCGCATCAGCCCGGGCCAGTCCATGCCGCTCATCCGGGCACCGCAAAGGCCCGCGCCAAAAGCTGCGCGGCCGCCTGCGCCGCACCGATCGGCCCGCCCGCCACATCGGCGGCCAGCAACGCCGCGCGGTCCCCGGTCCAGCCACCGCCGCGCAGACCGGCCACGACCACCGCGATCACATCGGCAGCCGAGAACCGGCCCGCCTCGAACCGCGCCGCCAGATCGACCATCGCGCCAGTGTCCAGCTCGGCCTCCAGCTCGGCCAGCGCGCCCAGCGTGAGCCGCGCCCGATGAGCCACGCCGTCCAGCGTGATCTCAACCTCTCCGCGCCAGGGATTCGCCATCACAGCGCCACGAAGCTCAGCGCCCCGGCACTGGCCAGCGCGATCTCATAGCTCGCCTCGCCGTTATGGCTTCCGGCATATTCCAGCGCGGTGATCTGGAACGGGCCTTCCACGATACCGAAATCGGGGATGATGACCTGACAGCGCGTCACCTCTGCGTCGAAGAACACCTGCCGCGCGCGCCCGTCGCTCGCCGCATCGCGGAACACGCCCGAGCCCGAGACCGAGGCCGAGCGCACCCCGGCCCCGCCCAGCAATTCGCGCCAGCGCCCCTCGCTTTCCAGGCTGGTGACATCCACCGTCTCGGCGTTGAAGCCGATGCGGGTGGCGCGCAGACCGGCGACGGTCTCGAATTCGCCCGCCCCGGTCATATCCATCTTGATCAGCAGATCGCGTCCGTTTTGAACCGCCATGTCCTTCTCCTCAGGCCAGATCCATCAGCGACCGGAAGGTCAGATCGACCCGCCGTTCGGCGCCGTTTTCCACCCGCTTGGCGCGGGCACGCAGAAACCACAGACCGGCGAGATGGCCGGTCGCGGTTGCAAGCGCGGCACCTTCCAGCGCCGCGCTGACCGCCACGGCGGCCTCTTTCACGGCGCGGAACCCTGCGCCCTCATCGCTCCCGGCCAGCACCGAGACCACGAAATCATGTCGCGACACCGCCCCGCCGCTATCCGAAAGATCGGTCACCTCCTCGGGCCCGAGCGAGACGTAGACCCCGCCCGGCGCCGCGATGGGCAGCGCATCGAAGACCGCATCGCCGACATGCGCGGCAACGCCCGGATCGCGGCGCAGGCAGTCATAGACGGCGCCCTGCAACGCCGCCGAAGCGCGATAGCTCATGCTCACTCCTCCTGTGCCGTGATTCGCAGATGGCGGCCGGCTTCGTCCGCCTCGGCCACTGCCTCGATGTGAAACAGCCGCCTGCCCATGCGCAGACGCTGGCCGGGCAGCGGGCGGCGCGGATCGCCTGCGGGATGCGCGCGCAGCGTGATCGCCCAGCGCAGCACGCTTTCCGCGCCAGCCTCGGCTGCGCGCAATCGCCCGGCACCGCTTTTCATCGCCGCATGAACCACGCCCAGAGCCCGCCAGGCGACGCGATACCCGCCCATTCCGTCCGGCTGACGCTGCTTTTCCTCCAGCACCAGCGGCACGTTCAGCCGCGCGGCGCTCATCGCGCGCCCCGTCCGGCCAGAACACGCACCGCCCGCCAGCGCTCGATCAAAGCCGCGACTCCCAGCGGCAAAGCCTGCCGCGCGCTCTCATCGCTGCGATCCTCGTAATAGCGCGCCGCAAGCATCATCACCGCCTGCGCCAGATCCGCCGGAACGCCGTCCCATAGATCCGCGAAGCCGGCGCTGAAGCGGATCACCACGCGCCCGCCACGCGGCACCGCGGGCAGAGCCGCGCCACGCGGGCGGATCAGCGGGCGCATCATGTCCTCGACCAGCCGCCAGCCCTGCACCGGCAGATCCCGCGCCTGACCGTCCGCCGTCTCGATAGAAAGCCCCGTCACCGCGCTGACCGGCGCCAGCGGAAGCGCCTGCCCGGACGCGTCTCGCCAGTCTTCCAGCACCATCCGGTAATCGCGGCGCAGCAGCACCTTGCCGGTGCGGCCCTCGACGGCACGCATCGCCGCGCGCAGAAACCCGGCCAGTGCCCGGTCTTCCTCTGATGTCTCCGGCAGCTCGAAACCGGATCCGAGCCGCAGATGCGCCCGCAATCCGGCCACCGGCAGCGCCGCATCCGCCGGTGTTGTCTCTTCGACAAGTATCATCCCGAACCTCCCGTCCGAGCCGGCCCGAAAGGCCGGTTGTTCCAAGGGAAAGAAGCCGCGCCGGCACGCCGCCCGAGGGCGTGCGCGGACAGTTGCTGTGCCGGCTCGACCGGCGCCCGGCGCGGCCCTCGGCAACCCGATCGGGATCAGGCGCCGAACTTCAGGACCTTCAGGGCGCGGCCATCGACCAGCCCGCCGCCGACACGCTTGGTGGCGTAGAACAGCACATGCGGCTTGGCCGAGAACGGATCGCGCAGCACCCGCAGCTCGGGACGCTCGGCGATGGTATAAGCGGCCCGGAAGTCGCCGAACAGCAGCGCAGGCGCATCGGCGGCGATCTCGGGCATCTCCTCGCAGGTCATCACCGGATAGCCCAGCAGCCGCGCCGGCTCGCCCGCCGCCAGGCTGTCGGCCCAGATGAAGCGGCCGTCCCCATCCCTCAGCTTGCGCAGCGCGGCCGCGGTTTTCGAGCTCATGACGAAGCTCGAATTGGCGCGATGCGCGGCGGGCAGCGCATAGACCAGGTCGATCAGCGTCTCGGCACCCTTGCCTTCCGCGAACCCGCCCGACACGCCGGTCTTCATCGCGCCGATCGTGTCGATCGCGCCAACGCCCGTCTCATCGAAGGCGCCGCTCAGCAGCCCCGTAGGCTTGTCCAGACCGTCGCCATGAAGGAAGGCATGGGTCTCGGCGCGCGCGAATTTCTCGGCGATGCGCCCGGCAAGCCAGGCCTCGATATCAAAGGCGGCATCATCCAGAAGACGCTGGCTTGCCTTCGGCATGGCCGAAAGTTCATGCAGCGAGATCGAAACCCGCTCGACGCCCGACGCCGAGCTTTCGATCGTGTCGGACTCGCTCGCCCAGCCCGTCGCCAGATCGTCACGATCGACCAGCACGTCATAGCTCGCCGCCTCGATGCTCACCACATTGCAAAGGCCGCGCAGCGAGACCGATCCGGACAGCGCAGCCTGCACGGTCTCTGCCATCTGAGGCGCAGCGAGGAAGCCGCCATCGCTGGTCGTGTTCATCGCTTTTTCCTCGACCGCCAGCCCGCGCAGCCCGGCATCGTCGCCACGGCGCAGATAGGCGTTGAACGCCTTCTGATGCGGAACCTCCGGAGCGACCTCAGTCGAAAGCGGGCTGCGCGCGCGGAAGGCGGTCTTGCGGTCTAACATGCTCATGCGGTGATCCTGTGCGTCCAGTTTCTTCTCGATATTTTGGCGAAAGCCCTTGAGTTCCTCGACGAAACCCAAAAGCGCATCCTTCATCTCGCCGGGCGCGCCTTGCGCCCCGGTCGTGACCTCTGTCATCAGCCTCTCCTTGATGATGATCGGGCCCGTGGCCCGTTTGTGCGGGCAATGCGCGCGGCACCGCCCGAACCCCTGTCGCGCCGCGCCTGCCTCAGCCGCGCAGCGCCTCCGTCGCGGCAATCAGCGCCGCGGCGATATCCTCGGTCCGCTCGCCCTTCGCGCCCAGCTTGGCTTCGGGCAGCATCGGGAAGGTCACCAGCGAGACCTCCCACAGCTCGACCTCGCGCAGCACCCGGCGGCCGCGCCCGTCCTTCTCGGCACGGATGGTGCGGTAGCCAATCGACAGCCCGTCGATGGCACCCGCCCCGATCAGCGTCGCGGCCTCCTGCGCCAGCGTCACGCCCTCCAGCAGGCGGCCGCGCACGAACAGCCCCGTCGCATCCTCGCGGACCTCTTCCCAGACGCCGATGGGCCGGGCCGGATCGTGCTGCCACAGCATCCGCACCTTGTCGCCCCGTGCCGCCAGCTTCGCCAGCGAGGCAGCAAAGGCGCCGGGCGCGACGATATCCCCGCCCTGATCAGGCAGGCCGAACCGGCTGGCATAGCCCTCGATCACCGCGCCATCGCGCAGCGCGGGCCGCCCACCGGCGAATTTCAGTTCCAGACAGCTCTCCAAATCACCCTCCATTCGATGCAAATTCGATCAGAGACTGCACGGCCTGGGTCAGGATCACGGCCACCACGCCGTAAACCGTCATCCACAGCCGCTTCTCCAGCCCCGAGATCAGCGCCTCGATCCGCTCCAGCCGCTTTTCCACGGCCCCGAATTGCAGCGCCATGACCCGCTCCTGCGCCTCGAAGCGCAGATGATGCGGATCGAGACTTTCGACAAAGCGCGATCCCTCCATCTCAGCCCTCCACCGGCGGCAGACCCAACAAGGCCCGCTTTTCCGGATCGCTCAGGAAAGACACCTCGCCGATCCGCCGCCATTGCTGGTCGCGCTCTTCGGCCAGCGCCGGGATCTGATCCGGATCGGGCCGTAGATCGACCTCGGCCCCCAGATGCTCGGACAGGAACCACGCGACCGAGGCCGCCACGCGGCTGACCAGCGGCAGCACCGTCAGCCGGTAAAACGCCCGATGCGCCTCGGCGTAATTGGCATAGGTCGCATCCCCCGGTATCCCGATCAGCATCGGCGGCACCCCAAAGGCCTGCGCGATCTCGCGCGCCGCCGCCTGCTTGGTCTGGTGAAACTCCATATCCGAGGGCGAGAACCCCATCGGCTTCCAGTCCAGCCCGCCCTCCAGCAGCATCGGCCGGCCGGCATTGCGCGCGCCCTGATGATGGGTCTCCATCTCGACGGTCAGCCGCTCATATTGTTCTGCCGACAGGTTCCCCTGCCCGTCCGGCCCCTTATAGACGATCGCGCCCGAGGGCCTTGCCGCATTGTCCAGCAGCGCCTTCGACCAGGCCGAGGCGCTGTTATGCACATCCACGGCCACCGCCGCCGCCTGTAACGGAGACAGCCCGTAATGGTCGTCGCAGGGGTGGAAACTGCGGATATGGCAGACCGGATCGGGGCTGCCGGTCATGTCGAAGCGATGCTTGCGACCGCCCACCGCATAGTCGAACGCCACCGGCCAGCCATCCGCCCCGGGCACCACGCTCATCCGGTCGGATCGCAGTACATGCAGCTCTGCCGGAAGCCCCTCGCCCGTGCCGACAGCCTCCAGATAGCCGTTGCCGCTCAGCAGGATCTGCCCGAACAGCGCCTCGAACAGCTCGGCCCTTCCCTGCGCCGGATTGGGCCGCCGCAGCAGCTCCAGCACCGGATGGGTGTCATAGCGCCGCTCGGCATCCTGGCAGATCAGCGGCACGGCAGCGGCGGCCTCGGCGATCAGCCGCACCGCACGGAACCCGACCGGATTGCCGATGAACCCGCCCCGGGTCAGCGTGCCGGTATCGCGCGCCGACCAGACCACGCGCCCCGCCGCCGCCACCGAGGCCACCCGCCCCGCCGCACTCGCCTTTTTCTCGATCACCGGCGCGGCCTCTGCCTGCCGGGAAAACAAACGAAACGCCATGCCTCGCCTCCGTGTCGCTCCATGAAAAAGGGCCGCCCCAACCGGACGGCCCCTCACTCCTCATCGCCCGATCAAAGCGACCGGCCGTCTTTCTTCTTCACGCAAATACCCAAACTCCAAACCCAGCCCCGACGAACCCAGCCCGGAATCAAGGGCACAGCCCGCCGTGCCAGCGACCGACCGCCCGTCATGTCATTGACATGCAAAGCATGATGGGCGGACGCTTCTTCTCCGGTCCGTGCCGAACACCCGTTCAGTGGGGATGCCCGATAAAGCGCCCTGAATCACCGCCAGCAGCGTCCCCCCGCGGTCTTCCGCCGACCCTCTGCCACGCTCACAGGCTCCGCATCATCGGCCGCCGATACCCCGCCGCCGGCTCGATCATCAGCGCGTGCACCGCCCAGACCATCGCATCCAGCCGGTCGGGCGAGCCCTTCCCCTCATAGCCGCGCAGGCTCATCCGGCACATCTGATCCTCCAGCGCCCCCAGCGACGGCCCGCGCAGATGCTTCACCCGGCCCTGCTCATACAAAGCCGCCACCGGCTCGGCCCGCAGCGCCTTGCCGCGCCCGGCCCGCAAACCCCGGAACGGCACCAGCGGATCGACCTGGCGCAGCACGCTCTCGATCAGATCGCCGCCCTGATTGACCTCGGCCACCAGCCGCTCGGCCTTGTGCCGGTCCATCGCCGCGATCGCCGCCCGCGCCCAGTCCAGCGGGCTGCCCCGGACCGAGCCATCCTCGATCACATAGGCCCGCCAGGTCTCCGGCGCACCCTGCGCCGCCACCCCGGCGACCACGATCCCGCATTCATCCGAGGCCGCCCCCGAGGACACCGCCGGATCCAGTGCCACCACCACCCGGTCCAGCTTCGGCAGCCGGTCCACCCGGCACGCCTCGACCATTGCCGTCGTCCACAGCGCCCCCTCGACATCCTCCAGCAGCACGCCCTCCAGCTCCTGCCGACCCATCCGCGTGCCGCCATAGCGCGCCTCGACCTCGGCCAGAAAGCTCTCGGCCAGATAGGCCCGGTTTGCATCGGTCGGCGCATGGGTCGTCACCGTCGAGGCGCTGCGCAGGATCCGCTTCAGCACCTCGACATTCTTCGGCGTCGTCGTCACCACCTGCTGCGGATGCGCGCCGAGCCGCAGCGCGAATTGCAGCATGTCCCAGCTGTCCTCGGCCTTCTTCCACTTGGCCAGCTCATCGACCCAGGCCGCGTCGAATTGCGGACCCCGCAGCGCCTCGGGTTCATGGGCCGAGAACGCCGTCGCCACCGCCCCGTTCGGCCAGACCAGCCGCCGCCGCGACGCCTCCCAGACCGGCCGCCGGTCGGGCGGCGAGCAGGCAAGGATGCCGCTGTCGCCGAACACCATCACCTCGCGGACCTGATCGAACGTCTCGCCGACCAGCGCGACCCGGGCGCACTCGCCGGGCGCCTCGGGCACCGCGCCCTCGACCTTGCGGCGCACCCATTCGGCCCCGGCGCGGGTCTTGCCCGCACCGCGCCCGCCCATGATCACCCAGCTTTTCCAGTCGCCCTCGGGCGGCAGCTGATGCGGCAGGGCCCAGAACTCGAACAGCCAGGGCAGGCTGGCCAGCGCATTGTCGCTGAGGCCGCCCAGAAACGCATCAACCTCCTCCGGCGCGGCGGAGGCAAGCCAGGCGGCGCCCGATTTCATCCCGTGCCGCGTCGAGGTCGAACACACCGTCCCCGACGGCTCCGGCAGCTTCCTTGCGTAGTTTTTCAACCTTGTTCCTTTCCTCGAGCATCAGCTGCGTGGCCGAGCGAAGCTCGCGGGCGAGTTTCACCGCGTCCTTCACCTCGCCGGTCTCCCCGTCCCGCAGACGCTGCTGCAACCGGGTCAGATCCTCCGCGCAACCGCGAAACAACTGCCCCGCGATCTCGATGTCCTCCATGGCCGATTGGGGCCGGAACGGCCCCTCTGGCTGTTCCGTCCCCGGATCGAAATTCACTGTCATCCAACATGCCCCGCCTCGTGATCTGTCCGCACGAGCCAAGAAACGAAAAAACCGCCAAAGGTCAGCGACCCGGCGGCTTGCCCATTTCTCCCAGCATGTGAAATTTCTACCCCAGAGCGTTCGCCAAGTCAATTTCGCAATCAGCGGATGCGAGCGTTAACCCGTTTTCAATCAACGATAAAAGGCCGTAAACGCGCGCAACACCCCACGCCCGGAGCCGCGCAACACCCCCCGGAATTGCGCGCAATATCGGCGCGAATCGCCGTTGCGACCGCCCCCCAGTCCCAGCCGGCGCGACATCGTCTCCGATCCCGCCTCCGCAACACGGTTCCCTCAGATCAGAGCTTGCGTTAACCATGCCCGGAACGAGAATGATCGCATCGCAGGAGAGTTTAATGCCGGGCATGGTTTCGCCGCGCAGGATCGGTTTATCCGGGGCATCCAAGTGAAGAAGCCCGCCGAGTCGGTCGCCATCGTACGGCGCAAGACATCCGATGTGCCGCGGCGCTTGCGTAGCGTGCTGGCGCTCGACGATTTCGAGACACGGGCGCGGCGGCATCTGCCGCGCGCGATGTTCGGCTATGTCAGCGGCGGATCGGAAACCGATGCCAGCCTGCGCAACAACCGCGCCGCCTTCCAGGAGATCGGGTTTCAACCCCGGATCATGCGGGATGTCTCGGGCCGCAGCATCGCGACGCGGCTGTTCGGTGAGGATCAGGCCCTGCCCTTCGCCATCGCGCCGATGGGGTTCAGCGCCGTGGTGGCCTATGACGGCGACGTGGCTCTGGCCCGCGCAGCGCGCGAATCGGACGGCTTCGCGATCTGCTCAGCCGCCTCGCTCACCCCCCTCGAACGGGTCGCGCAGGAAGGCGGCAGCCGCTGGTTCCAGGCTTATGTCCCCGGCGACGAGCACCGGATCGGGGCGCTTCTGGAACGGGTCGCGGCGGCGGGTTTCTATCATCTGGTCGTCACCGGCGACGTTCCCGTGGCCAGCAACCGCGAACATAACGCCCGCAACGGGTTCGACGCACCGTTCCGCCTGACGCCGCAACTGATCTGGCAGGGCGCGACCCATCCGCGCTGGACGCTCGGCACGCTCGGCCGCGAGATGATGGCGCGCGGCATGCCGCATTTCGAGAACATGGAATCGGTTCAGGGACCGCCCCTGTTCTCGCGCGATCTGACCCGCTCGACCATCGCCCGAGACCGGCTCAGCTGGGATCATCTGCGCTTTATCCGGCGCAACTGGACGGGGCGGCTGATCCTCAAGGGCGTGCTGCATCCCGACGATGCGCGGCAGGCCCGCGACTGCGGCTGCGAGGCGATCATCCTGTCCAATCACGGCGGCCGCCAGCTTGACGGCTCGGTCGCGCCGATCACGGCACTGCCCGAGATACGCGCGGCAGTGCCTGACCTGACCGTGATCCTCGACAGCGGCATCAGGCGCGGCACCGATGTGCTGAAGGCGTTCATGCGCGGCGCCGATTTTACTCTTGTCGGACGGCCCTTCCTCTATGCCGCCGCCACGGATGGCGAGGCCGGCGTGCGCCACGCGATCCGGCTTCTGGCCGAAGAGGTCGATCGGGACATGGCGCTGCTGGGGATCAACGCGCTGGAAGAGCTTCGCGACATGGGCGGCGCCGCCTAGCGCCGTCCCCGCAACACGCGGCACAGCACGTCGCCGCAGGTGAAACTAAACCCGCAGGCCGGGCGTAACATTCCTGACATCCCATTCAGGAGCACGCCATGCAGATCGTCATCCTCTATATCTCGACCCTGGTCATCTTTCTCGCCATCGACGTGGTCGGGATCAGCAACATCATCCGCCCGGTCTTCGAGCGCCATGTCGGAGATCTGCTGGCCGATCCGTTCCGCATGGTGCCGGCGGCGGCGTTCTATGCCGCCTATATCGTCGGCGTGCTGTATTTCGTCTCGGTCCCGGCGCTGGCCGAGGATCGGCCCGGCAAGGCGTTGCTGGCGGGGGCGCTGATCGGGCTGATGTGCTATGGCACCTATGAATTCACCAACTATGCCACGCTGCGCGACTGGTCGATGCAACAGGTCGTCACCGACACGCTCTGGGGCGGGTTCCTGACCGGGCTTTCGGCCTGGGCGGGGGTGATGGTGACGCGGTGGTTCACGTGAAGGCGCTGCTCATCGGAGACACCGGCGGGATCGGCACGGCCATCGCCGAAACGCTGCGCGCCGAGGGCGCCGATGTGACCGGGCTGTCGCGCCGCGACGGGCTGGAGCTGACCGATCAGGACAGCGTCGCGCGGGCCGCCGAAAAGCTTGGCGATTCACGGTTCGACCTGATCTTCAACGCCACCGGGGCGCTGGTGATCGACGGCCACCAGCCGGAAAAGACCATCCGCGCCATCGACGCCGAGGCAATGGCGGCGCAGTTCCGGTTGAACGCCATCGGGGTGGCGCTGCTGCTGCGCTATTTCTCGCCGCTCCTGGCGGAGGAAGGGCGCGCCGTCTTTGCCTCGCTCTCGGCGCGGGTCGGTTCGATCGGGGATAACGGCTTTGGCGGATGGATCAGCTATCGCGCGGCCAAGGCGGCGCAGAACCAGATCATCCGCACCGCCGCGATCGAGATCGCCCGCAAGAACAAACAGCGCATCGTCGTGGCACTTCATCCCGGCACCGTCGAGACGCCGCTGACCCGCGACTATGCCGACCGCCATCCGACCATCACCCCTGCCAGATCCGCCGAGGCGCTTCTTGGGGTGATTGCGGGGCTCACCCACAAAGATAACGGCACGTTCTGGGACTGGAAGGGCCAGCCTGTCGAATGGTAGGCGCCGTCGTGCCGCGCCGCGCGGCACAGCGCCCATGGCTCAGCCGTAGCGGCGCACCCAGCTATCAACCAGGCGCTGCTGAAGATGCTTTGCGCGATAGGTCCAGGTCACCACGCCCGAGGGCAGCTCCTGGCCCTCGCTCTCGGCGCGCCGCGCCATGTCGTTGACATAGATCGCAAAGACAACCTCTTCATGCCCCGGCAACCGGCCATATCCGGCCAGATTCGACACGAAATTCAGCGTCCCGGTCTTGGCCGTCAGCAGCAGATCGCCGGGCGCGGCGCGTCCGCGCGTATCCTGCAACCCGACCTGGGTCATCAGCCCGCGCAGTGCGCCGCCTTGACCGAGACCGGATACAAGCTCGGCCATCGCCCGCGCGGTCACGCGCGAGCGCGGCGAGATGCCGGAATGGTCGTAAAGCTCCAGTCCCGCAATGCCGCGCGCCTCGGCCCATTGCTGCATGTCGCGGGCCGAGGCGATGAGATCCGGCGCGCCGCTCGCATGAAGACCGACCACCTCGGCGGTGAGATTGGTGGAATATTCCATCATCCCGCCAAGGATCTCGTCGAGCGGCGGGCTTTCGATACGCGCGATCTCGACGGCATTGCCGGGCAGATCCCCGATGATTTCGGGCGTCGGCAGGGCCAGCCCCTCGGCGCGGCACAGCGTCTGGAACACGTCGCCTGCATAGCGCAGCGGGCGACGCACCGGCAGCCAGCGGCTGCCCGCGCGGCGCAGCGCGGCGCGGTTGACCTCCCAGATCTCGCGCCCGGCCTCTTCGCGCCAGGCAAATAGCGGCCCCTGCCCCACCGGCGCGGCACGCACCGTATATGCGGCCGGGCTGTGTGCGCGCGCGCGGGCCTGAAGCGACATTCCGGACCCGCCCGCCTGCCAGCCGAGATGCACGCGGTTGAAGTTCAGCATCAGCCCCGAAACGGCGGGGTTATAGGACAGGTGATCGGCCTGCGCGGGCGAGATTTCCTCGATTTCGGGCAGCGCCCCGCCCCAGACCGCAAGCCGCGCGATCTTGCCCGCGCTGTTTGCCGCGACCTGCTCGGCCAGCATGGCAAGCGCATCGCTGTCCAGCGTCGGATCTCCGCCCCCGGCGAGGATCAGCATATCGCCGCTTTGAAGGACCCGCGTGACGAAACGATGCGCCTTACCCAACCGGTCGCGCGCATAAAGCGCGGTGAGGATCTTCAGCGTGCTGGCCGGTGCGACCGGACGATCCGCCCCGCGCCCCTCGCGCAGCCCGCCTGCCGGGTCCAGCACCGCATAGCTGATCCGAGCGCCCAGCCCGGCCTCGGCGATCAGCCGGCCGGGACGCGGCGGCGGCTTGCGTGGCGGCGGCGTGGACAAGTCGGGCGGCGGCGCGGTCTCGGCCATGGCCGCGCCGGACAGCGCCGTGCCCAAAAGCCCCGCCAGAACCTGCCGCCGCGTCGCTGCCTTCACGCGGCACCGAGCTGGATGAAGCGCGACCTTGCGTCGCGATTGTCGAAGAAGGGCACGCTCTGCGGCGCGACAAGAGGCCCGTCGCCGGATGCCGCGACAATCGCCGCACATTCGGCCAGCACGACCTCGGTGATGAAGGGCAGATGCAGCGCGCGCGCCTCGGCCATGGGCACCCAGTGCAGATGCGAAAGCTCGTCGCAGGCGCGTGAGAAATCATCCGGGTCGACACTCAGCCGGGCCGCGTCGGCCATGAAAAACCGCGCGTCGAAACGGCGCGGACGGCCCGGCGGCGTGATGGCGCGAAAGATGAAATGCAGCGCCGAGGCATCGGGACGCAACCCGGCATCGGCATAGCCGATCATGCTGCTGTCGCCGGGACGGCCGATGAGCAGACCGGTTTCCTCGGCAAGCTCGCGCAGCGCCGCGGCGAGGATCTGCGCCGGTTCGGCCGTGCTTTCTTCGCGCGGCTGGAACCCGAGCCGCGTCATGGTCTCGGGACCGGCCGGGGCGGCCAGTTCCATCCGGGCATCCTCGGGATCGACCGCACCACCCGGAAAGACGAATTTCGACGGCATGAACACCGCCTTGGCGCCGCGCATCCCCATCAGCACCGCAGGCTGATCGCCATCGCGCCGCACCAGAATGATGGTCGCCGCGTCGCGCAGCGCGGATTTGTCGCGCGGGACGGCGCTGGGGTCGGCATGGCTCATGTCGAGGACGGCTCTGCCTCGGGGCCGCCAAATCCATGCATGCGCCGCGCCCATTGCGCACCGACAAAGGCCCCCTTGATGAGCGGAAGGAAGGCCAGCGACAAGGTAACCGCGCCAACCGAGAACCAGATCAGCATCGACACCGGAGAGGGCTGATAGGTCAGAAACACCCAGAGCAGCAGAGGCGCCCCGAGATGCGAGACGATCAGGATCGTCAGATAGGCCGGGCCGTCATCGGCGCGCTGATGATACAGCGCCTCGTTGCAATGATCGCAATGGTCGCGGATCTTCAGATAGCCCGTGAACATATGACCTTCACCGCAGGCCGGGCAGCGTCGGATCGCGCCGCGCCGCATGGCAAGCCCGGTCGGTCGGTCGGCATCGGCTGAATCGTCGGTCATGCTGTCTGCTCCTGCCACGGAAAGGATCGGGATCAGCATAATGGCTCGGCCCGGCCCCGGCCAGAGCCGATTATGTCGCAGCGCAGCGGCCCGCCGCCCCCCTTCACGGCGAAAGCCGGGGCAGCGCGCTGCGCGTGGCCCGATCCGTTGCGCCGGCAGAGGCAGCAGCGCATTTGCGCCCTGCTTCTTCGCAATGTGCCTCTGCCCCTGCCGTGCCTGTTTCCGGAGCTACGCCGCATCCCGAGTGCGCCACAGCATCACCAGGTTTCGCCCGGCCTGCTTGGCCGAGATCAGCGCCGCATCCGCCATACGCATCAATTCGGACGGCGTGCCCGCCGGCTCGTCCTGCTCACCCGATGCGGCCACGCCGATCGAGACCGACACGGCAACGCCCATCTCGCCGCTCAGCCCGCTGACCGGCACCTGCCGGGCCGAAATCCGGTGCCGGATCCGTTCGGCCAGCGACACCGCCACCGTTTCGTCGGCACCCGAGAGCAGCACGACGAATTCCTCGCCCCCATAGCGCGCCACGCGCCCCACCGAGCCGACGGCCTCGCGCAGCTCGGTGCCGACATGGCTCAGCACCATGTCGCCCGCAGCGTGGCCATGAGTGTCATTGATCGCCTTGAAGCGGTCTATATCGATCATCAGCAGCGCGAAGCGGTCGCCGCTGGCGTCGGCGGCGGCGATCTCGGCATTCATCCGGCGGCGATTATCCAGCCCGGTCAAAGGATCGACGCAGGCCAGGTGCCGCGCCATTCGCGCATCCGAGAACCGCCTTTCGCCCTCCATCCCGGTGCGCAGCAACTGCGTCAGCCGGGCCTCCAGCTCTTCGCGAAGCTCAACACGGCTGAGACCGCCGCACATCACATCCGCAGCGCCCATGTCGAGAGCCTGCGCCTCCTGCTCGGCCAGAGGGCGGCGTTGCAACAATGCCAGCGCCGAACCCCGCCCCTCGGCGTTCAACCGCGCGCGCAGATCCGCCAGGTGCTGCAATCCCGACCCGTCCGGACCCGCATCGATCAGCACCGCAGCAAGATCGTCGGGAAGCGCCCCGTTAAGCGCGCGCGGCGGCAACAGAAGAAGGCCGCGACCGGTCGCGCGCGAGACCGCGCAGCGCCATTCCGACGACAGCCCCGCATCAGAGCTGATCAGCGCGATCTGCTGGGGCGGCTGGAAATCGGCCATGGGCTCTGCAAAGCCGGGTTCAGTCGGGGCGCGGCGCGTCATCCAACGGCGCAGACGCGCGCGCAGCACCGAATCGTGACAGTCGCTTTCCAGCACATGCTGCGCCCCGGCCCGGAACGCCGCCTGGCGCTGCGCCGCGTCGCAGATCGCGATGACCGGCACCGCCATGCGCCGCCGCAGCGCCGATATATCCCGCGTCAGCGCCGCCGAATCGGGGTTGCGCAGCAGCACCGCATTGATGCCTGCGCCGCTTTTCACCGCCTCGGTAACATTGGCGGCGGTGCGGACCTGGTGATTGGCCGCACCCAGTCGCGCTTTCATCAGAAAACGCGAGGTCAAATCGTTATCGACAATGAGAAGCCTGCCTAGCATCTATGTCTTGCCCCGAATTTCGTTCGCGGCCAAAGTTTCATCAAATCTTTAACAAAGAATTTCCGGGCCGGCCAAAGTGACGAACTCGATTTCCCATGCGCGGGATCTTGCCGATAGGCTGCTTCTGCATGTGCTTGAAGACCCCGAACTGCTCAGCAGTCTGCTGGGCCGCAGCGGCATGGAGCCATCGCATCTGAGTGCCGTGGTCAACGGACCGGGGGTACATGAATTCATCCTCGATTTCATCGCCGAGAATGACGAGCGGGTGATGAGCTGCGCCGATGCGCTTGGTGTGAGCGCCTCCGAGATCGGAATGGCGGCGCGGCTGCTCGCCCGGCGCGATTGACGATGTCTTAATCATTGCGTGCTAGCCCTCCGCTGAAGGAGGCGAGATGCACGGATTTGTCATTCGCGGAATCGAATCGTTCCTGCGCGCCCGTCATGGCGACGCGGTCTGGCAGACCGTCTGCGCAGCCTCTGGCCTGGACCGCCGCGGGGCGCAGATGATGCGCAGCTACCAGCCGGATATCGCGCTGCGCATGATCCAGTCGGCAAGCGTCACGCTGCGCATGGACCGCGACGAGCTGCTAGAGGATATCGGCGGCTGGATCCCGCGCTTCGACAGCATCCGTCACGTGATGCGGTTCAGCGGCTCGTCCTTCGACGACTTCGTGCTCTCGCTCGACGACCTGCATGATCGCGGCCGGGTGGTGCTGCCCGGGTTGCATCTGCCGCGGATCGACACGCGGGTGGTCGGGCCGAAATCCTATCATCTCAGCCTCACCACCGAGGAGGCGGACTGGTATCCGGTGCTTGCCGGGTTCCTCCGCGGCATGGCCGATGACTATGGCGTGCTCGCCATCGTCGAGCGCGAGGCCGGGTGGCTGGATGTGCGAATCGCCGATGACGCCTTTGCCGAAGCCTCGCATTTTTCATTGAACGAGATTGCCGGGGCGGCGCGGTGAACGGCCCGCTCTCGATCCCGGTGGACCGGCTGGCAATGCTGATGCCGATGCATCTTCTGGTCGATGCCGACGGGTTGATCCTGTCCAGCGGGCCGACGCTGCGAAAGCTGATCGGGCGGGTGCGGACGATCGACGCGGCGCTTGAACTGCGCCGCGCGCCCACCGCCTCACGGCTGATGCCGACACTGGCCGAGGCGGCGCGTAGCGGGCAGCGCCTGTTTCTGGGACTTCGCGACAGCGGCCTGCCGCCGCTGCGGGGCGAGGCGACCTTGCTGCCGCATGACACCGTGCTGATCAATCTCGGCTTCGGGATCGGCGTGATCGAGGCGGTGAGCGCCTTTGCCCTGACCGATGCCGATTTCGCCGCCAACGAGCTCGCCATCGAGATGATGTATCTACACAAGTCGAACCAGGCCATCCGGGCGGAGTTGGCCCGCCACAGCCAGCAGCTGGAACAGGCGCGCGAAGCGGCCGAGATGCAGGCGTTTTCCGACCCGCTCACCGGGTTGCTGAACCGGCGCGGGATCGAGCTGGCCTTCAGCCTCGCCATCGAGGCCCGGCAGAGCCGCGACCGGCGCCAGGAATTCGCCGTGCTCCAGGTCGATCTGGACTGGTTCAAGGAGGTGAATGACCGCCACGGCCACGCCGCGGGCGACGCGGTGCTGCGCCATGTCGCCCAGATGTTGCAGCAGGAGACCCGGGCCGAAGACAGCGTCGCACGGATCGGCGGCGACGAGTTTCTGGTGCTGCTGCCCGATATGTCCTCGGAGACCGCGTTGCATCTGATCGGCCGCCGCATCATCGCCGCGATCCAGCAGCCGGTGCGCCACGAGGATCATTATTGCCGCGTCTCGGCCAGTATCGGCGGCGCGCTGTCCGAGCAATATGACCAGATCAGCAGCGAAAGGATCCTCTCGGATGCGGATGAGGCGCTTTATGCCGCCAAGCGCGCCGGGCGGGGTTGTCTGAAGCTGTTCGGGCAGCATGGGTAGAGAAGGCCCGGATGAACTTTGGTGCGCGCTGCGGTGGCAAGAGGCGCGCCGGCCGCTTGCGGCATCATGCGAACTGGGGCGCGGTGCCGGAAGCCGACGCGGGGCAGCGAACCCGTCAACGATGGGGTTCATCGGCAATTTGGCCAGGAAACCCCTCGACAGCACCTGCCGCCCCTGATTTTCACCAGCCCGGCGGGGCCAGGCTGCGACGCCAAACCCGGCAGCACGGTATGAATGGCCGTCACACCTCCCGGTCATCGCATCGGCAGTCTTCGCCCCGCCACACGATCCGGCCCGGCATCGCCGCGCTCACCCTCCGGCTCTTGAGAACCCCGCCCCGGCGTCATAAGCCCGCGATATGAGACATGATACTCCCATCGCCGCGCCGGGACAGCGAATCGGGCTTCTGGGCGGGTCCTTCGACCCCGCGCATGAGGGCCATGTCCGGCTGACCGAAGAAGCGTTGAAGCGTTTCGGGCTGGACCGGGTCTGGTGGCTGGTGACGCCGGGCAATCCGCTGAAATCGCGCCAGCCCGCGCCGCTGGCCGAGCGTATCAGTTATGCGAGACGGATCATGGACGACCCGCGCGTCGTCGTCAGCGGCATCGAGGCGCGGCTCGGCACGCAGATGACGGTGGACAGCATCGCCGCATTGCAGGACCGCTATCCGCTGGTTCGCTTCACCTGGCTGATGGGCTCGGACAACCTGGTTCAGTTTAGCCAGTGGGATCGCTGGCAGGAGATTGCGGCGCGGGTGCCGATCGGGGTGCTCGCCCGTCCCGGCACCCGGCTGAAGGCCCGGCTGTCGAAAGCGGCGCGGATCATGGCGCCGCATCGCCTGCCCGAAACGGAAAGCAGCCGGCTTGGCAACAGCGCGCCGCCGGCCTGGGTCATGGTCAATATGCCGATGTCGAACGCGTCATCGACCGCGATCCGCGCCGCGCGCCTCTCGCGGCGTCAGGGGTGAGACGCGCGCCGCCCCCGCGCTGCGCCGCCCTTAGCGGCCGGTGAAGTTCGGCGGACGCTTTTCGATGAACGAGGCCACGCCCTCGCGGAAATCGGCGCTGCGCCCGGCTTCGCCCTGCAACCGAGCTTCAACTTCAAGCTGTGTCGCGAAGTCGTTGCCGCCCGATTCGCGCAGCGCGCGGCGCACCGCCACATAGGTCGCACTGGGGCCCTTCGCCAGATGTCCGGCGCGGGCTTGCACCGTCTCGACGAACTCGGCCTCGGGGATGGCTTCCCAGATCATCCCCCAATCGGCGGCCTGGCGCGCGCTGATATCTTCCGCAAAAAGCATCATCCCCGCCGCGCGGGCATGACCGACGAGGCGCGGCAGGATCCAAGTGCCGCCCGCATCCGGGATCAGCCCGATCTTCGTAAAGGCCTGGGTGAAATAGGCGCTTTCCACGGCGATCACCACATCGGCGGCGAGGGCGAGATTGGCCCCGGCCCCGGCGGCAACACCGTTCACCGCCGCGATCACCGGCGCTCGGCATTCCGTCACCGCTTTCAGCATTGGCTCGTATTCGCGGCGCAGCGTGCCTTCGATATCGGCCCCGGCGGCGGCGTCGCGCAGATCCTGACCCGAGCAGAAGCCGGCGCCCGCGCCGGTCATCACCACGCATCGCACGTCGTCGCCGATGCTGCCGAGCGCCTCGGTGATCTCGGCCCGCATCTGCGAATTCAACGCGTTCATGCGGTCGGGCCGGTTCAGCATCAGCGTGGCGATGCCGTTATTCGTCGAAAAGCTGATCGTTTCATATGCCATGATATGCGCTCCCTCCTGCTTGACGTGCAGCATGGCGCGGGCGGGCGGCGGCTGAAAGCCCCGCCGTGGCGTCACCGCCGCATGATCTCGTCGAGCCGCGCCTGTTCGGCTTCGCTGAGCGGCGGCTCAGCGTCCTGCCGCGCGCTGGCCCGGCGGCTGGCGATGAAGCGCCAGCCCATGATTACCCCGATCAGCGCCATGAGCGGCCCGGCCAGATAGAGGATCAGATTGCCCCCTGTCGCCCGGGGCGAGAACAGCACGAATTCACCGAAACGGTCGGTGACGGCGTCGATCACCTCGGCGTCGCTGTCGCCCTCGACCAGACGTTCGCGCACATAGAGCCGCAGGTCGCGGCTGATCGCGGCGTTGGATTCGTCGATATTCTCGCCCTGACAGACCGGGCAGCGCAGATCCTGCGAAATCTCGCGGGCGCGTGTCTCCAGCGCGGGATCGTCGAGCACCTCGTCGGGCTGCACCGCGAAGGCGGCCGGGGCGAGCAGCAGCAGGATCAGGACCAGCCGGGTCATTCTGCGGGCACCTGCGCCCGGCTGCGCTTCGCGGCCCCGGCGGCCACGCGATAGCGGCGGTCGCTGAGACTCACCAGGCCGCCAAGCGCCATGACGATGCAGCCGAGCCAGATCCAGTTGGCGAAGGGCTTGATATAGCTGCGCACCGCCCAGCCTCCGCCCTGTTGCGGATCGCCGATCACCAGATAGATGTCGCGCAGGAAGCCGTTATCGATCGCCGCCTCGGTGGTCGGCATGGCCTGCACCGGATAGATCCGCTTTTCCGGATAGAGCGTCGCCACCATCCGCCCGTCTTTCGCCACCGGCATCGTTGCCGTGGTCGAGACGTAATTCGGCCCCTGAACCTCGTCGACGGCGGCAAGGGTGATGTCGTAACCGCCGAGCTCGAAGCTTTCTCCGATCTGTGCGGTGCGGATATCCTCGACCTGCCAGGCCAGCAACAGGCTGATCCCGATGAAGGTCACGCCCAGACCGGCATGGGCGAGCGCCTTGCCCCAATCGGCGCGCGGCAGACGCGCCAGCCGCGAGAGACCGGATTTGCCGGTGCGGAACCACAGCTCTGCGGCGGCGCCGAAGACCAGCCATGACCCCAGCCCGGCCCCGATCACCGCCAGCGCCGAACGCCCGGTCGAGACGGCAAAGACCAGCACCATCACCGCAACCGTCAGCGCCGCCGCGCCGCGCAGCGGTTTCAGCCCACGCTTCAACTGACCGCGTTTCCACGGGATCAGCGCGCCGATGGGCAGGACCAGAGCCAGCCCGATCATGAACGGGGTGAAGGCCTTTTCGAAGAAGGGCGGGCCGACCGACAGCTTGCGGTCGAAGAACATCTCGGCCAGCAGAGGCCAGACCGTGCCGATAAAGACGACAAAGGCAGCCACGGCGAGCAGGATGTTGTTCAGCACCAGCGCCCCCTCGCGCGAGAGCGGCGAGAAGACGCCCTTCGCCTGCATCACACCCGAGCGCGCGGCAAACAGCGTCAGCGCCCCGCCGGTATAAAGCGCGAGAATGGCGAGGATGAACACACCCCGTGTCGGGTCCGAGGCAAAGCTGTGCACCGAGGTCAGCACGCCCGAGCGCACGATGAAGGTGCCCATCAGCGAAAAGCCGAACCCCATGATCGCCAGCAGGATGGTCCAGCTTTTCAGCACCTCGCGCTTTTCGACCACGACCGCCGAATGCAGCAGCGCCGCCGCCAGCAGCCACGGCATGAAGCTGGCATTCTCGACCGGGTCCCAGAACCAGAACCCGCCCCAGCCAAGCTCGTAATAGGCCCACCACGACCCGAGCGCGATGCCGACGGTCAGGAACATCCAGGCGGCCAGCGTCCAGGGCCGCACCCAGCGCGCCCAGGCGGCATCCACGCGACCTTCGATCAGCGCGGCAACGGCGAAAGAAAACGCCATGCTCAGCCCGACATAGCCGAGATAGAGAAAGGGCGGATGGAAGGCGAGACCGGGATCCTGAAGCAGCGGGTTCAGGTCGCGCCCGTCGAAGGGCGGGATCTCGAAACGCAGGAACGGGTTCGAGGTGAAGATGATGAACGCATAGAACGCCGCCCCGATCGAGCCCTGCACCGCCAGCACCCGCGCCCGCAGGCTGGGCGGCAATTGCGCGCCGAACAGCGCCGCGCAGGCCCCGAACAACGCCAGGATGAGCACCCAGAGCAGCATCGAGCCTTCGTGATTGCCCCAGGTGCCCGAGAATTTATAGATCAGCGGCTTGGCGGAATGCGAATTTTCATAAACCAGCACCAGCGAGAAATCAGAGGTCACGAAGGCCACGGTCAGCGCCGCAAAGGACAGTCCCACAAGCCCGAGCTGTGCGATGGCGGCGGGGCGCGCGGCCTCCATCCAGGCCGGCCAGCCCTTCGCCGCGCCGATCAGCGGCACCGCCGTCTGGAACAGCGACACCGCGAAGGCGAGGATCAGGGCGAAATGTCCGAGCTCGGCGATCATGGAAGGCTCCCTTGCCCGGGCAATCTAACGCCGCCCGGTCGCTCTGGCCAGCGTGGCACGCGCGACGCGGTGCCGCAGCGCCTGTCAGGCGGCGCTGCTTTGCGATTTGCGGTAGGTCTGGATCTCGTCAACGACGAAATCGCGGAACGCCACCACCCGGCGCGAGCCGCGCAGCTCTTCGGGGAAGGCAAGGAACACCGGCACCTCGGCGGATTCCACATCGTCGAACACACGCACCAGTTCCGGAAAATCGGCGGTGAGGTAATCCGGCAGAACGCCGATGCCGACCTCGTTCAGCACGGCCTGCAACACGCCGAAATAATTATTCACCATCAGCAATGAGCGCGGATGGGTTTCCAGAAGCTGCTGCACCAGCGACTTGCCGGCAGAGACCTGCGGCACGTTCGGGTCCTGGCAGATCACCCGGTGCCGCGCCAGATCCGGCACGGTCAGTGGACGCCCGGCCTGGGTCAGGTAATTGCGCGTGGCATAAAGCCGCATCCGGATATTCAGCAGCCGGCGCCGGATCAGATCGGACTGGCTCGGTTCCTTCATGCGGATCGCGACATCGGCTTCGCGCATGGGCAGATCCATCACCCGCTCTTCGAGGATCAGGTTGATCTTGAGATCGGGATAGAGCGAATAAAGCTTGTTCAGCCGCGGCACCAGCCACAGCGTGCCGAAGCCGGTCGCGGTGGTGACCTTCAGCTCGCCCATCACCTCGTCCTCGGTGTCGCGGATGCGGGCCTCGGCCATGTCGAGCTTGCGCGCCATCTCGGCGGTTGCGGCGAACAGAAGCTCGCCCTGCTCGGTCAGGATCAGCCCCCGCGCATGGCGGTGAAACAGGGTGACGCCAAGCTGATCCTCCAGCCCGCGAATTTGCCGGGAGACCGCGGATTGCGAGAGGCGCAGCGAATCACCGGCATGTGTCAGACTGCCTGCGTCGGCCACTGCATGAAATATGCGCAGCTTGTCCCAATCCATGATATGACTTTCTGTCGTAATAGCTATGCAAGCGTTGCAACTCTTACGCGTCCGCGACGATTTCAGCAACATATGTGAAACGACAGTTTTTACTTTGTGGGTCAGCTTTGCTGACGTATAATCGCCGCACCACCACTCGAGCAGGGAGGGCCAGATGGGGGTTCCACAGGATCAGTCATTCTCGCTGGCGGATCGCTTCGATCTGTCGAAATCGCAGGTGCTTCTAAACGGCACGCAGGCGCTCGTGCGGCTCATGCTGATGCAGCACGCGCGCGACACCGCCGCCGGGCTGAACACGGCGGGGCTGGTGACCGGCTATCGCGGCAGCCCCCTGGGCGGGGTCGATTTGCAGATGATGAAAGCCGAAAAGCAGCTATCCGCCGAAAACGTGCTGTTCCAGCCCGGGCTGAACGAGGATCTTGCCGCCACCGCCGTCTGGGGCAGCCAGCAGGCCGAGCTGCGCGGCGAAGGCAAATATGACGGCGTTTTCGCGCTGTGGTACGGCAAGGGGCCCGGGGTGGACCGAACCGGCGACGTGATGCGCCACGGCAATATGGCCGGGTCGTCAGCGCATGGCGGCGTCGTCATGGCGATGGGCGACGACCATACCGGCGAAAGCTCGACCGTGCTGCACCAGTCGGATTGGGCGATGGTGGACGCCTATATCCCGGTGCTGTCGCCCGCCGGGGTGCAGGAAATTCTGGATTACGGGCTGTATGGCTTTGCCCTGTCGCGATTTGCAGGCGTCTGGACCGGCCTCAAGACCATGAAAGACACGGTCGAGGCGACCTCGGTGGTCAATGGCGATCCGTTCCGGCTGGATTTCGCGACCCCGAAATTCGAGATGCCCGAGGGCGGGCTGAACATCCGTCTCGGCGACACGCCGGTGCTGCAAGAGGCCCGGATGATCGACTTCAAGCGCTTCGCCGCCGAGGCGTTTTCGCGGGCCAACAAGATCGACCGCAGGATCTGGGGCAAGCCCGGTGCCAAGATCGGCTTTGTCGCGGCAGGCAAGAACTGGCTGGATCTGGTCCACGCCCTGTCCCTGCTGGGCATCGACGAGGCCGAGGCCGACCGGCTGGGGCTGACCACCTATAAGATCGGGCAGACTTTCCCAATGGACATGAAGACCTTCCAGGAATGGTCCGAACCGCTGGATCTGGTCATCGTGGTCGAGGAAAAGCGCAAGCTGATCGAGGTGCAGGTCAAGGAAGCCATTTTCGACAACCGCCACGGCCGCCGCGTGATCGGCTGGCATCACGACCGCACCGGGGAAGAGATCTTCCCGACGCGCTATGCGCTCGACCCGGTGATGATCGCCGAAAAGCTGGGCGGCATCCTGATCGAGGAAGGCCGCGGCACCGAGGGCATCCGCGCCGGTCTGGACAAGCTGACCGCCGCGCGCCGGGCCGATAACGCGCCCGAGATTGCCGTCAGAACCCCTTGGTATTGCTCGGGTTGTCCGCATAATACCTCGACCCGCGTCCCCGATGGCAGCCGTGCCTATGCCGGGATCGGCTGTCACTATATGGTGCAGTGGATGGACCGCGAGACGACCGGCTTCACGCAGATGGGCGGCGAAGGCGCCAACTGGGTCGGCGAGGCTCCGTTCAGCAACAGAGACCATGTTTTTCAGAACCTTGGCGACGGAACCTATAATCATTCCGGCATTCTCGCCATTCGCCACGCGGTCGCGACCAAGACCAATATCACCTATAAGATCCTGTATAACGACGCCGTCGCCATGACCGGCGGCCAGCCCAATGAGGGCGACCTGACCGCGCCGCAAATCGCGCGGGAACTGGTCGCCATGGGGGTCGATCCGGTGGTGGTCGTCCACGATTCGAAAGAGGAATTCGACGGCAGCCAGTTCTCCGGCCTGCGGATCGAGGAACGCTCCGAGATGATGCGGGTGCAGCGCGAGCTGACCGAGAAGGGCGGCACCTCGGCCATCATCTATGTCCAGACCTGCGCCGCCGAAAAGCGCCGCCGCCGCAAGAAGGGGCTGTTCCCCGATCCCGACCGGCGCATCTGGATCAACCCGGATATATGCGAGGGCTGCGGCGATTGCGGGGTGCAGTCGAACTGCGTCTCGGTCGTGCCCCTGGATACGGAACTGGGCCGCAAGCGGCAGATCGAACAATCGTCGTGCAACAAGGATTACTCATGCGTGAACGGGTTCTGCCCCAGCTTCGTCTCGGTCCGGGGTGGCAAGCTGAAGAAACCGGCGGCGACCTCGCTGGATCTGCCGGACCTTCCCGCCCCGACCCTGCCCGAGATCGACGGGACCCATAACCTTGTGATCACAGGCGTCGGCGGGACCGGCGTCGTGACCATCGGCGCGGTGCTGGCACAGGCCGCCCATATCGACGGCAAGGGCGCGGGCATGATGGAAATGGCCGGGCTCGCCCAGAAAGGCGGCGCGGTGCATATCCATCTGCGGCTGGCCAACGATCCCGGCGATATCAGCGCGATCCGGGTCGCGGTGGGCGAGGCCGACTGCATCATCGGCGGCGATCTGGTGGTGACGGCGGGGGCCAAGACCATCGGGCTGATGACCAAGGACCGGACCGGCGCGGTGGTCAATGATCACGAGATCATTACCGGCGAATTCACCAGGAACCGCGACTTCCAGATCCCCGCCGACCGTCTGAAGATGTCGCTTCAGGCCCGGCTTGGCGACAGCGTGGCGTTTTTCGACGCGAACGAGCTGGCGCGCAAGGCGCTTGGCGATTCGATCTATTCGAACATGCTGGTGCTGGGCGGGGCGTGGCAGCGCGGGCTGATCCCGCTGAGCGAGAAGGCGATCCTGACCGCGATCGAGTTGAACGGTGCGAAGGTCGAGGAAAACAAGCGCGCCTTCCGCATCGGCCGTTGGGCGGTGACCGACCCGGCGGCGGTGGCCGCCTTTACCGCGCCCGCCAAGCCCGCCGAGCGCGAGGACCCCATCGCCTTCCGCGCCAATTGGCTGATGGATTATCAGGACGAGGCCTATGCCCGGCATTTCCGCGATCTGGTCGCGCTCGCCCCGGATCATCTGCGCGAGGATGTCGCCGCGGGGCTGTTCAAGCTGATGGCCTATAAGGACGAATACGAGGTCGCCCGGCTGCATCTGAAAACCGCCGACGGCGTGGCGCGGGAATTCGACGGCGAGACGAAGCTGTCCTTCCATCTCGCCCCGCCGATGCTGCCCGGCCGCGACAGCGAGGGGCGGCCGAAAAAGCGGGAATTCGGCGCATGGATCATGCCCGGATTCCGCCTGCTGGCGAAGATGAAGGGGCTGCGCGGCACCGCCTTCGATCCGTTCGGCTATTTCCCCGAGCGCAAGGCCGAGCGCGCCATGCTGGCACAGCACGAAGCCGATCTGCGCGAGCTGCTGCCGCTGACCACGCCCGAAACCGAAGACATCATGCGCGAATTGGCACGCCTCCCGCTTTCGGTGAAGGGTTACGGTCTGATCAAGGACGCTGCTGCCGAAAAGGCCGCTGCCCGCCGCGAAGAGCTGTTGCAGGCCTTTCGCGACGGCGGCACGCCTCTGGCACAGGCGGCGGAGTGATCTGTCGCATGGACTTTCAGCAAGGCGCGGCTTATGTCGCGCCTTGGGCTGACAGAGGTATGACATGGCGGTTGGGGTGTTCGATTCCGGGCTTGGCGGGCTGACCGTTTTCAAGGCGATTCAGGACCGGCTGCCCGATCTGCCTCTGGTTTATTTCGGCGATAATGCCCACGCGCCCTATGGTGTGCGCACGGCGGACGACATCTTCGATCTGACCTGCGCCGCGACCGAGCGTCTGTGGCAGGAGGGTTGCGATCTCGTGATTCTCGCCTGCAATACCGCTTCGGCCGCGGCGCTGCGCCGGATGCAGGAAAAATTCGTCCCGGAAAACAAGCGGGTGCTCGGCGTTTTTGTCCCGCTGATCGAAGCGCTGACAGAACGGCAATGGGGCGACAACTCTCCCCCGCGAGAGGTCGCCGTCAAGCATGTGGCGTTGTTCGCCACCCCGGCCACCGTCGCCAGCCGCGCCTTTCAGCGTGAGCTGGCCTTCCGCGCGATCGGCGTCGATGTCGAGGCGCAGCCCTGCGGCGGCGTGGTCGATGCCATCGAGGACGGCGACGAGATCCTGGCCGAGGCGCTCGTCGCCTCTCATGTCGAGGCGCTGAAGCGGCGCATGCCCCGGCCCGAGGCTGCGATCCTTGGCTGCACCCATTATCCATTCATGCAAGAGGCGTTCCAGCGCGCGCTCGGCCCCGATGTGCAGGTCTTCAGCCAGGCGCATCTGGTGGCGGACAGCCTTGCCGATTATCTCGACCGCCACAGCGCGCTGCGCGGCACGGGGACGGAGACGAAATTTCTGACCACCGGCGACCCGCAGCGCGTCTCGTCCAAGGCGGTGCAGTTCCTGCGCCGTGGCATCGCCTTTGAAGCTGCCTGAGATATTGCCATGAAGTCATTGAAAAAACAGCGTCGTATTCAGGTTCTGATCGCCGCATCGGTGGCGCTGCTCTTGGCGGCGGTGCTGATCGGATACGGGTTCCGGGATGGGATCAACCTGTATCGCGCACCGACCCAGGTGGTCGAGGAACCGCCTTCCGAGGCCGAGACATTCCGCCTTGGCGGTCTGGTCGAGACGGGCACGCTCAGCCGGGGTCAGGGCGAAACGATCCGGTTCAGCGTCACTGACGGGGCCTATTCCATCCCGGTCCGATTCACCGGCGTGCTGCCCGATCTGTTCGAAGAAGGTCAGGGCATGATCGGCACCGGGCAAATGCAGGGTGACATCTTCGTCGCCAGCGAGATCCTCGCCAAGCATGACGAGAATTACATGCCCAAGGAGGTCGCGGATTCGCTGAAGGAAACCGGCGTCTATCGCGCACCGGACAGCTAAGGCAACGCGCGCGAGGTTAACCGAAGCTTAACCGGGGCAGCGCAGTCTCTCTCGCATCGTGATCAGCGAGGGGGACGTGATGAAATCCGTTGATGAGATCGCCGCAGATATCGTTGCGCGCGAGGGGGGCTATGTGAACGATCCCGACGATCCGGGCGGGGCGACGAAATACGGCGTCACCATCGGGACGATGCGCCGGCTCGGGCTGGATCTGACCGGCGACGGCAGCGTCGACACGGCAGATGTCCGGGCACTGCGCCGGGATCAGGCGGCGGCGATCTTCAAGCGGCATTATTTCGAGCGCCCCGGTATCGCGCGCCTGCCCGCGCCGCTTCAGGCCTCGGTCTTCGACATGTATGTGAATGCGGGGGCAAACGCGGTGAAGATCCTGCAACGCATGGTCTCTCGCATGGGATATCCGGCGCGCGATGATGGGGTGATCGGGCCAAAGACGCTTGCCGCGGTAACCGCCGCTGCGGAAGCCGCGCCGGATCATATCGCGGATGGCTATGGGATCGAGCGGCGCAACTATTATTATGCGCTCGCCGATCGCCGCCGGGCCAGCCGCAAATACGCCCGCACGAAAAGCGGTGACAAGGGCGGATGGATCCGCCGCGCCGAGGAATTCATCGCGCCACGCTATCATCTTTCGGACAGCGCGCATCGGGAAAGGACCGCGTCATGGGGATGATCGACCGGCTGATCGGCATCGGGCCGGCCGCGCAGCATATCTCGGAGGCCGCCACCGGCGTGGCAGAGGTGTTCCGCGAAAACGCCACGCGCAGGATGGAGCTTGACGAGGCCGCCTATCGCGCCGCGATGAGTCAGCTGGGCGCTGAATTCGCGACGCCGCGCAGGGGCTGGTTCGACGGCTTCGTGAATGGGCTGAACCGTCTGCCGCGCCCGTTGATGACCTTCGGAACGCTGGGTCTGTTCGTTTACGCGATGGCCGAGCCGGTGGGGTTTGCACAGCGGATGAGCGGGCTTCAGACCGTGCCGGAACCGCTCTGGTGGCTGCTTGGCGCCATCGTCTCGTTCTATTTCGGCGCCAGGGAAGCGCATTACTTCCGCAACCGGAATCTCTCGCCGGCGACGCGAAACCCGCTGATTCATCGGCTAAATTTCGCCGACGCGACGGCTGTTGCGGCGACGGTGCCGGACCCGGAGCGCTTCCCGCAAAACGCCGCTTTGCGGGCCTGGGCTGCGGAAAAACAGGGGTCCGCAGGGTAATGTCACGTGTTTGCCATGTTCCAGACGCATGGGTGCTATGCTGCACCGGCAGCATTTTAGAGCTTGTCTCGTGGGCATCCTGCGCCTAAATCGGTCGGTGAAGGCAATGATAGAGGCAACTCTCATCGTCTTCACCTCCCTGTTGGACTGAGGCCGGGCTTTCCGCCCGGTCTTTTTTTGCCCGATCACGGACACTTGCCCCCCTTCCCCTTGCGGCGCGCTGCGCCTAAAAGGCGGGCCATCCAGTCAGACAGGGGATAGCCATGACCGAACCGGAGATCACCGACGACCTGATCGCGGCGCATGGGCTGAAGCCCGATGAATATCAGCGCATTCTGGAGATCATGGGGCGCGAGCCGAGCTTTACCGAGCTGGGCATCTTCTCGGCCATGTGGAACGAGCATTGTTCCTATAAATCGTCGAAGAAATGGCTGCGCACCCTGCCCACGACCGGCCCGCAGGTGATCTGCGGCCCCGGTGAGAATGCGGGCGTGGTCGATATCGGCGACGGTCAGGCGGTGGTTTTCAAGATGGAGAGCCACAACCACCCGTCCTATATCGAGCCGCATCAGGGTGCCGCGACCGGCGTGGGCGGCATTCTGCGCGACGTGTTCACAATGGGGGCGCGGCCCATCGCGGCGATGGATTCGCTGAGCTTCGGGCGGCCCGAGCATCCCAAGACCGCGCATCTGGTCAAGGGTGTGGTCGAGGGGATCGGGTCTTACGGCAATTGCTTCGGCGTGCCGAATATCGGCGGCGAGGTGCGTTTCCACCGCGCCTATGACGGCAACTGCCTCGTGAACGCCTTTGCGGCGGGGCTGGCCGATGCGGATGGGATTTTCTACTCCGCCGCCTCGGGGATCGGGATGCCGGTGGTGTATCTGGGCGCCAAGACGGGCCGCGACGGGGTTGGCGGCGCGACGATGGCCTCGGCCGAGTTCGATGACACGATCGAGGAAAAGCGCCCCACCGTGCAGGTTGGCGATCCGTTCACCGAGAAATGCCTGATGGAAGCCTGTCTGGAGTTGATGGCTTCGGGCAGCGTGATCTCGATTCAGGATATGGGGGCCGCGGGCCTGACCTGTTCCGCAGTCGAGATGGGTGACAAGGGCGGGCTGGGCATCCGGCTCAACCTCGACCATGTGCCGCAGCGCGAGACCAATATGACAGCCTATGAGATGATGCTGTCGGAATCGCAGGAACGCATGCTGATGGTGCTCAAGCCCGAAAAAGAGGCCGAGGCACGGGCGATCTTTGAAAAATGGGATCTGGATTTCGCCGTTGTGGGCGAGACGATTGCCGAGGATCGATTCCTGATCCTGCATGGCAATGAGGTGATGGCGGATCTGCCGCTGTCGAAGCTGTCGTCGAGCGCGCCGGAATATGACCGCCCCTGGGTCGAGACCCCGGCGGCAAAGCCCCTGCCCGCCTTGCCCGAGATCACGCCGCTCAAGGCGCTGCGGGCGCTGATCGGCAGCCCGAACTATGCGCATAAGGGCTGGGTCTGGGAACAATATGACACCCAGGTCGGTGCCGACACGGTGCGCCGCCCCGGCATGGGCGCGGGGGTGGTGCGGGTGCACGGCACGGACAAGGCGCTCGCCTTCACCAGCGACGTGACGCCGCGCTATGTCAGGGCCAACCCGTTCGAAGGTGGCAAACAGGCCGTGGCCGAAGCCTATCGCAACCTTTGCGCGGTGGGCGCGAAGCCGCTGGCGACGACCGACAACCTGAATTTCGGCAATCCCGAAAAGCCAGAGATCATGGGCCAGTTCGTCGGCGCGATCAAAGGCATCGGAGAGGCTGTCGCGGCGCTCGATATGCCCATCGTGTCGGGCAATGTCTCGCTTTACAATGAAACCGACGGTCAGGGCATCCTGCCGACGCCGACCATCGGTGCGGTCGGGCTTCTGGCCTCGCTTGACGATCTCATCGCCGGTGTGGCGCAGGAGGGCGATGTGGCGATTCTGATCGGCGCGACCGAAGGCCATCTGGGCCAGTCGGCGCTTGCCGCCGAGGCTTTCGGGATCGAGGCGGGCGATGCACCGCCGGTCGATCTGGCGGCTGAACGGAAACATGGCGCGTTCCTGCGCGACAATCGCGGCCATATTCGCGCGGCCACCGATCTGTCGGATGGCGGGCTGGCGCTCGCAGCCTTTGAGATGGCCGAGGCGGCGGGGATCGGGGTGCGGCTGCATTCCGGGGATATCGCGCGGCTTTATGGCGAGGATCAGGCCCGTTATCTGGTCGCCTGCGACGCGGCAGGCGCGAAGGCCCTGCTGAGCGCGGCAGAGGCGGCCGGGATTCCGGCGGAAGAGGTCGGCCAGTTCGGCGGCATGGCCGTACAGATGGGCGAGGATGCGGGCGATCTGGCCGAGCTGTCGCAGCTGTATCGTCAGGCGTTTTCGGATGCGATTCACGGCGAGACCGCGCTGGGGTGACCCCCGTGACGGATCACGATGCCCCGTCGCCTCCCCGCCCCGCTCGTCGTGGTGGTCAGCCCGGCGGGCCAGCACTTGAGAATTCGGCGCGCCCTCCTTACCTTTGGGATAAGGCAACCAAAGGCTGACACCATGTTTTCGATCCCCGGACAGGCCCCGGTCACCATCACCCCGGCGGCGGAGCGCCAGATTTCCCGGCTTATGGCCGGCAAGGATGCGTATGGCCTGCGGATCGGGCTGAAGAAGGGCGGCTGCGCGGGGATGGAATACACGATGGACATGGTGGCCGAGGCCGATAAGACCGATGAGATCATCGAACAGAACGGTGCCCGCGTGCTGATCGCGCCGACGGCGCAGATGTTCCTGTTCGGCACCGAGATCCATTATGAAACCGGCCTGCTGGAATCCGGCTTCAAGTTCCGCAATCCGAACGTCACGGATGCCTGCGGCTGCGGCGAGTCGGTGTCCTTCAAGCTGGATCACGAGACCGGCGAAACCATTCCCGAGGCTTGAAGCCAGCGCCGCGCGCGCCTATCCCTCCTGAGACACAAAGGAGGACCACATGGCCCCGAAGAAACTCGCCGCCGGAAACTGGAAGATGAACGGGCTGACTGCCTCGCTGGCCGAGCTGGATGCGCTCGCCGCGCGTGATAATGGCTGCGACGTGCTGATCTGCCCGCCCGCCACGCTGATCACCCCCGCCGTCGCCCATGCCGGAGAGATCGCCATTGGCGGGCAGGATTGCCACGCGAAGGATAGCGGCGCGCATACCGGCGATATTTCCGCCGCGATGCTCAAGGATGCAGGTGCCAGCCATGTGATCCTCGGCCATTCCGAGCGCCGCGCCGATCATGGCGAGACCGATGCGCAGGTCTCGGCCAAGGCCGTCGCCGCGCATCAGGCCGGGCTGGTCACGGTGATCTGCGTCGGCGAGACCGAGGCGCAGCGCGATGCGGGCGAGACGCTGGATGTGATCGCCAGTCAGCTTGCCGGATCGGTGCCCGATTGCGCCACCGCCGCCAATACGGTGATCGCCTATGAACCCGTCTGGGCCATCGGCACGGGCCGGACCCCGACCAATGACCAGATCGCCGAGGCGCATGCGCTGATGCGCGATACGCTCTCGGCGCGGTTCGGTGACGGGGCGGATGTTGGCCTGCTCTATGGCGGCTCGGTCAAGCCGGGCAACGCGGCCGAGATCTTCGACATCGCCCATGTGAACGGCGCGCTTGTTGGCGGGGCGAGCCTGAAGGCCAGCGATTTCGGGGCGATCATCGATGCTCTGGCGAAAGCGTAAGCCGGCCATGACCCTCAGCAAGGAAAGCGTGACCGAGGCGCTGCGTGGCGTTGCCGACCCGGTTTCGGGCGGCAATCTGATCGACAGCGGCATCGCGCGGGCGATCACGCTGGACCCCGGTGGCGAGGTGCGCTTCGTGATGGAGATCGACCCCGCCCATGCCGAACAGATGGAGACGGCCCTTGCGCAGGCCGAAGCGGCGGTGAAGGCGCTGCCCGGCGTCAGCAAGGTCAGCGGCGTGCTGACCGCGCATAGCGACGCCGCCCCGCCCGATCTGAAGCCCAAGGCGAAAAGCGCCACCGCCGCGCCCGACCGGGTGCCGGGGGTGAAACATGTCATCGCCATCGCCTCGGGCAAAGGCGGGGTCGGCAAGTCCACTGTCGCCGCCAATCTCGCCGCCGCGCTGGCCGCCGAGGGGCGGCGCGTCGGGTTGCTGGATGCGGATGTCTATGGCCCGAGCCAGCCGCGCATGATGGGCGTCACCGGACGGCCCGCCAGCCCCGACGGCAAGACCATCATCCCAATGGAAGGGCATGGCGTGAAGCTCATGTCGCTCGGCCTGCTGACCAAGGAGGACGAAGCGGTGATCTGGCGCGGCCCGATGCTGATGGGCGCGTTGCAGCAGATGCTGTTTCAGGTGCAATGGGGCGAGCTGGACATTCTTCTGGTCGATCTGCCGCCGGGCACGGGCGATGTGCAGCTTTCGCTGTCGCAGCGCGCGGCGGTGGACGGGGCGATCGTGGTCTCGACCCCGCAGGACGTGGCCTTGCTGGATGCGCGCAAGGGGATCAACATGTTCAACCGGCTGAACGTGCCGATTCTCGGGCTGATCGAGAATATGGCGGTGCATATCTGCACGAATTGCGGTCATGAAGAACATATCTTCGGACATGGCGGTGTCGCCGCCGAGGCCGCGAAGATGGGCGTGCCTCTTCTGGGCGAGCTGCCGCTGGAACTGGGCGTGCGGGTGGCGGGCGATGCGGGAACACCGGCAGTCGTTTCCCAGCCGGACAGCGCGGCGGGCCGCGCCTTCACCAAGCTGGCGCGCGGGCTGGTGACGGCCGGGGTGGCGTGATCGCGCCGCCGCCCGCGGTGATCCTTGCCGGCGGGCGGGCGCGGCGCATGGGGGGCGGCGACAAACTGCTGCTCGAGATGGGCGGGGCGCCGATTCTGGACCATATCCTCGCCCGGCTGCGTCCGCAGGCCGGCCCCATCGCGATCAGCGCCAATGGCGATCCGGCGCGTTTCGCGCGCTTCGGCCTGCCGGTGCTGCCCGATCCCCTGCCCGATTTCCCCGGCCCGCTGGCGGGTATTCTTGCCGCGATGATCTGGGCCGAGGGGCTGGGCGCCGATGCGGTGGTCTCGGTCGCGGGGGACACGCCGTTCCTGCCGGAGGGGCTGGTCGCGGGGTTGAATGACAGCGCCGCGGATTCGGGCATCGCGCTGGCCGCCGATCACGATGCGGGCGGCGCATTGCGGTTGCATCCGACCTTCGGGCTGTGGCCGGTGGCGCTGCGCGGGGCGCTGAAAGCCGCGCTTGCGGATGGGGTGAGACGCATCCGTCAATTCGCAGTGCCGCAGGGTTTCGGGACGGCGCTGTTCGAGGCCGCGCCGGAGGCATCGTTTTTCAACATCAACACGCCCGAGGATCTCGCAGCCGCGCGTGCACGCGCCCCGGCGTTGCGCAAGTGACACCACGGGCGCATCTTGGCGATGCGGCCTTGCACAATGGCGCAGAATCGCTATGTTCCGGCCTTCACGAGCCGCGCGCTCGGGCCCAGCCAACCGACAGGTTTTGACTTGCCTCCGGTCCGGTTGTGACCTATTGCCGCGGCTCTGATCGTTTTTCTGACACCGGCCCCGCATGGAATGCGCGGCCCCTGACCCGAGGTTGAGACATGGCTGTCCCTCAGAACCGAGTGACCCGTTCCAAGCGTAACATGCGCCGCGCGCATGACGCCCTGTCGGCGGCGAACCCCAATGAATGCCCGTCCTGCGGCGAGCTGAAGCGCCCGCATCACGTCTGCCCGTCCTGCGGCCATTATGCCGACCGCGAAGTCGTGGCCCAGACGACCGAGATCGACCTGGACGACGACGCGGCCTGATCGGCGTTTAGCTGAACCATGGCCCAGTCCGCGGAACATGATGCACCACGCCGCCCCTCGACCGGGGGCAGCGTGGTCATTTCCGTTGACGCAATGGGTGGCGACCAGGGCCCGGCGGTGATCCTCGACGGGATCGCCAAAAGCGCCGACAAGAACCCTGATATCAGTTTCATCGTGCACGGCCCCAGGGCCGAGCTGGAACGCCTGCTCGCCAAGCGCAGCGATCTGACCGGGCGATGCGAGATCCGCGATGCCGAAGGCGTCGTGACCATGGATGACAAGCCCGGCCAGGTGATCCGCAACGCCAGGGGCACATCGATGTGGTCCGCCATCGAATCGGTGCGCGCGGGCGAGGCGACGGTCGCCGTTTCCTGCGGCAACACCGGCGCGCTGATGGCGCTGTCCACGATCCGCCTGCGCAAGCTGCCCGGCGTCAACCGCCCGGCGATTGCCTGTCTCTGGCCCTCGCGCAATCCGCAGGGCTTCAATGTCATGCTGGATGTCGGCGCCGATATTCGCGCCGATGCGCCCGACCTGCTGCAATATGCGCTGATGGGTTCGGCCTATGCCCGCAACGGGCTCGGGGTCGAGCGTCCGCGTGTCGGGCTGCTGAATGTCGGCACCGAGGAACATAAGGGCCGGGCCGAGATGAAAGAGGCTCATGAACTGATCCTCGGCGCTCAGGAAGATGGCAATTTCGACTATGTCGGTTTTGTCGAGGGGGGCGACCTGCCCTCGGATCGCACCGATGTGATCGTGACCGACGGCTTCACCGGCAATGTCGCGCTGAAGACCGGCGAGGGCACGGCAAAGCTGGTCGGCGATTTCCTGAAAGAAGCCTTCGCCAACTCCATCATGTCGAAATTCGCCGCGCTTCTGGCGCTGAGTTCGCTGAAACGGTTGCAAAAGAGAATAGACCCGCGCAGGGTCAACGGAGGCGTGTTCCTCGGGTTGAACGGTATGGTGGTGAAATCTCATGGATCGGCCGATGCGACCGGCGTGTCGGCGGCGATCAAGCTGGCCTTCCGGCTTGCGCAATCGGGCTTTCAGGACCGTCTGGCAGAGCGCGTCGCCCGCGCCGCCGCCGAAGTCGAAGAGGCCGCCACGCCCCGAACCGATCCCCGCCGAGAGGACCAGATTTCGTGACCATCCGCTCTGTGATTCGGGCCACCGGGCAATATCTTCCGGAACGCATCGTCGAAAACAGCTGGTTCGAGGACAAGGTCGATACCAGCGACGAATGGATCCGCAGCCGCACCGGGATCGAGCGCCGCCATTTCGCCGCCGAGGGGGAGACCACCTCGCAAATGGCCATCCGCGCCGCCGAGGATGCGCTGAACCGGGCCGGGATGAGCGCCGACCAGATCGACGCGCTGATCGTGGCCACCTCGACACCCGATCTGACCTTTCCCTCGGTCGCAACGATGGTGCAGGCCGGGCTGTCGCTGAAAACCGGCTTTGCCTTCGACGTTCAGGCGGTCTGCGCCGGGTTCGTCTTTGCGCTGGCCAATGCGGACGGGATGATCCGTTCCGGTCAGGCGCAACGGGTTCTGGTCATCGGGGCCGAGACGTTCAGCCGCATTCTCGACTGGGAGGATCGCGGCACCTGCGTGCTGTTCGGCGACGGTGCCGGGGCGGTGGTGCTGGAAGCCGCCGAGGGCGAGCGCGGCATTCTCGCCAGCGATCTGAACAGCGACGGCTCTTACCGCGAGATCCTTTACGTGGATGGCGGCGTCTCGACCACCGGCAATGCCGGCAAGCTGCGGATGCAGGGCAATGTGCTGTTCCGCCACGCCGTCGAGAAGCTGGCCGAGACCGCCCATGCGGCGATCGACAAGGCCGGGCTGACGCCACAGGATGTCGATTGGCTGGTGCCCCATCAGGCCAACGCCCGGATCATCGCCGCGACCGCGCAGCGCATGCATCTGCCGATGGAAAAGGTGATCCTGACCGTCGCCGATCATGGCAACACCTCTGCCGCCTCGATCCCGCTGGCGCTCGCCGTGGCAGATGCTGCCGGCCGCTTTTCCAAGGGCGATGTGATCGTGACCGAAGCGATTGGCGGCGGGCTAAGCTGGGGCAGCGTCGTGCTCCGCTGGTAGCGCCGGATCAGACGCCGCCGCGCTCCATCACCCAGCCCGCACCCGGCGCGCGCCGCCCCGCCGACAGGAACAGATCGTCGCGGGTGACTTGGAAGCCCGATTTTTCCAACACCCGGCGCGAGGCGGGATTATCAGCGAATACCTCTGCCCCGAGCCGGGCCAGGCCGAACCATTCCTGCACCGCGTCGCAGAAGGCCGGGACGATTTCGGTGGCGATCCCCTGCCCGGCCATCTCGGGCGACAGGAAATAGAAGATCGGCGGCACCGCGCCCTTGTCGAGCCCGATCGAGCCGATGCAGCGTCCCTCGAAGCGGACCGCCAGCCGCATCGGGCGGCGCAACGGGTCGGTTTCCGGGCGCAGCAGGCATCGCAGATCCGACAGGCTCTGGCCGGGATGAAACCGCATCAGCATCCGCGCGATCTCTGGCCGTGTGACGATGTCGTGCAGAGCGCCCAGATCCGCGTCGCGCATCATCCCGATCCGGCAGCGCGGGGTGCGGATTTCGAGCGCCAGAAGAAAGGCCTCGCGGGTGATGCGCATCACCTGCTGTTCCAGCCGGGCACCGTCGGCCCGCCGCGTTTCCATCCGTGTCCCGTCGGGGCGGAACCCCGCCCGCCGCAGCACCGCGGCCGAGGCGTGATTGTCGTTGAAATAGCAAGCCGTGACGGTTTGGGCTCCGGCGGCGAATCCCTGATGCAGCGCCATGCAGACGGCGCGGCTGGCGATGCCGCGGCGGCGATATCCGGGCGCGATCCAATAGCCCAGATCGCCCCCGACCCGGATCATTCCGACGAAGCGCCCGTTGACGGTAATCGCCCGATCCTCCGGCCCGGCCAGATGAAGGACGAATTCCACCGCATCCTCACGGCGATAGGGCTGCGGCAGCGAGCTCAGCCAGCGCGCCGCGTCCGGATCCTGCAAGGCTGCGGTGATGGCGTCGACATCCTCCAGCATTGGCGGACGCAGCGCCAGCATCACGGCAGCTCGACCACCTGCACCGCGCCGCCCGCCGCGGAAAGCGCGATCTGCCCCTCGGCCAGCCGCAGCGCATCGCGGCCGAACACCTCGGCCCGCCAGCCCTGAAGCGCCGGGACGTCGCGCGCGCCCTGTGCAATCGCATCGAGGTCGGACGTGGTCGCGATCAGCTTCGGCGCCACGCGCGCGGCTTCGGCCTTGGCCTTCAGCAGCACGCGCAAAAGCTCTCCCAGCGCGCCATTGCCGGGCGGGCCGGGCTGTTCCTTGGGCACGCGGGGCGGGTCCGGATCTTCCAGCCCGGCCTTCACCGCGGCCAGGATTCCCTGCGCAATCTCGGGCTTGCGCCCCTCGCGCAGCAGCAGCCGGGACTTGCCCAGCTCGGCTTCGGTCTTGGGTTTGGTCGAGGCCAGCTCGACCAGAGCATCATCCTTGAACACCCGCGAGCGCGGCACGTTGCGGCTTTGCGCATATTCCTCGCGGAACTCGGCCAGCTTGCGGATAATGGCCATGAAGCGCGGAGAGTTCGAACGCGTGCGCACCCGCTTCCAGGCGTCCTCGGGCCGGGTGATATAGGTTTCGGGATCGACCAGCACCGCGACCTCTTCCGCGACCCAGCTTTCCCGTCCGGATTTCTCGATCTGCGACTTCAGCGATTCATAGATGGCGCGAAGATGCGTGACATCGGCGATGGCATAGCTCTGCTGCGCCTTCGAAAGAGGGCGTTGCGACCAGTCGGTGAAGCGCGAGGATTTGTCCAGATTATCCTTGGCGATCTTGCGCACCAGCGTCTCGTAGCCGACCTGCTCGCCGAAGCCGCAGACCATTGCTGCGACCTGGGTGTCGAAAAGCGGGGTCGGGAAGATCCCGGCATCGTGAAAGAAGATCTCCAGATCCTGCCGCGCGGCGTGGAATACCTTTACCGTCGCCTCGTGGCGGAACAGATCATAGAGCGGCGCCAGCGAGAGGCCGTAGGACAGCGGATCGACCAGAACGGCCGGGCCGTCCGCGGATTTGCCGTCAGAGGCCGGCGGCAGCGCCATCTGGATCAGGCAGAGCCGGGAATAGAAGGTCCGTTCGCGGAGAAACTCGGTGTCGATGGTGACATAGGGCTGGGTCTTTGCCTGCTCGCAGAACTGGGCGAGCGCCTCGGTCGTGGTGAGAGTTGTAAATTCGGTCATGTGGGCCTTTCAGCGGGCATGGGCGGCTCATCCGCCAGCGTCGTCCCGCATAGGCGCTTTGCCATGATATGGAAAGATATTTCGCGGATCGGGCGAAATTAGCCGGTGACAGGCGGGATGTTGCCCGCCCGGCGCAGCCGACGCGCGAGACATGCGAAAAAGCCCGTTCCGTTGCCCGATCCGCCGGGTGCTGTCGTCGCGAAGCCACAGCGCAATGTTACGGCACGTTACTTTACAACATATTTGCCAATTTCGGTTTGTTAAGACTTATTAATGTCCGGAACGGGTGAGAATCGGCGGCGAATAGCCCGCTGTCGAGGCGTAACAGGGGTGCCGGCCGCTCACGGGTCGGGGATGAAGACGGGGAAGACAGGCGATGGCGACGGGTTATCTTGTAAATCTTGGTGCAGACAATTCGGCTTGGGACGGCGACAGCATCGCCACCACACCGACCAATTTCGACCCGGCCGCTGCCGCAGCGGGCAGCGAAACCGCGACCATCGGCGGGGCGAGCTGGAAGATCACCGGGACGCTTGCCGACGGCACCGAGGTGACCGACCAGACCATGGGCGGCGTATTCATGACCGACGCGGCAGGCAAGCTCTACTTCGTGCCCGATGACGAGATCGACAGTATTTCATCCGCAGAGGTCGAAACCTCGCCGGTCTATAACGGACCCGAGACATTCTCGTCCGGGGGCTCTACCCGGCTCAGTTCATCGCCCGATACCTATGACGGCAATAACGGCTCCAACCAGATCACTGGCGGTCCAAGAGACGATATCAATCCCGATGACCGCGACGTCCTGAACGGCGGGGACGGGAATGACACCCTGTATGGCAGGTCAGGCTGGGACAGGCTGATCGGAGGCGCCGGCAACGATTCTTTCAACGGTGGCAACGGGGCGGATATCGTCGATTACAGCAGCGCCACCTCTGGCATTAACCTGGACCTGACCCAGATCAACGGCAAGACGGTCACCAATGCGCAGACCGGAGGATCCGGGAGCGATTATTTCAACGGAAATGACGGCCTCATCGGATCGCGATTCGACGACTACATGCGGGGCTATGCCGGAACCGGTGTCGACCGCGACGACAGCGTCTGGACGAATTATTTCGACGGCGGCGCGGGCAATGACACGATCGACGGCAATAGCGGCGGCGACCTGCTGTTTGGCGGCGCGGGCGATGACAGCATTATCGGCGGCACGTTCAACAGCACGCAGTATGACTATGACGACCAGATCTTCGGCGGCGACGGCAATGACCGGATCTTCGGCGACGATACGGCTGGCACCGCCACCGATGGTGGCAGCGACCTGATTCAGGGCGGAGACGGCAATGACACCATAATCGCGGGCGCCGGCAATGACGAGGTGTTCGGCGGCGCCGATGACGACAGCATCAGCGGCAATACCGGCGACGACACGGTCTATGGCGGCTCCGGGAATGACTTTGTCGATGGCGATTCCGGAAACGATTCGATTGACGGCGGCACCGGGGATGATCGCGCCATCGGTGGCTCGGGCAATGACACGATCAAGGGCGGCGACGGCAATGACGAGCTGTCCGGCGGTTCGAGCAACGACCGGATCGAAGGCGGCGATGGCGACGATCTGCTGCATGGAGACAGCGGCAACGATGTCGTCGAGGGCGGTGCAGGCAACGACCAGATCTACGGTGATACCGGCTCGGATACCCTGTCGGGCGGCGATGGGGATGACGTTCTTTATGTCGGTTCGGGCGACAACGCCTCGGGCGGCAATGACAGCGACAGTTTCGATGTCGATCTGAGCCGCCTGACCCCGGGCGAGACGATCACCATCGATGGCGGCAGCGGGCAGACGACCGGGGTCGATTTCGACAAGATCGTGCTCGGGCCGGGGCTGGAAAGCGTGTCGGGCAGTGTCGATGCGACGCTGGATGCGGATGGCGATTCCTATTCCGGCAGCTATCTGGTCACCGATGGCACCAATAATTATCGTATCGTGTTTCGCGAGATCGAGCATCCGGTCTGCTTCACCCGCGGCACGATGATCGAGACCGAGACCGGCCTCGCCCCGATCGAGGAGATCCGCGTGGGCGACATGGTGCGCACCAAGGATCACGGGCTGAAACCGGTCCTGTGGATCGGCTGCCGCGAGATGTCGCCGCAGACGCTAGAACAGCATCCCGAGATGCGGCCGATCCGGATCACGGCGGGTGCGCTGGGGCCGGGATATCCTGCCCGCGATCTTTGCGTGTCTCCGCAGCATCGCATCCTGGTGAAATCGCGCATTGCGATCCGGATGTTCGGAGAGGAAGAGGTTCTCATCGCCGCGAAGAAGCTGCTTGGCGTTGCCGGTATACAGCCTGCGGAACATGCCGGCGCGGTTGAATATTATCACATGCTCTTCGACCGCCACGAGATCGTCTTTGCCAATGGCGCCGAGGCGGAGTCGCTGTTTACCGGACCCGAGGCGCTGAAGAACCTGTCTCCCGAGGCACGCGACGAAATCCTGACGATTTTCCCCGAGCTGAGCGATCTCGATTATCGCGCCCAGCTCGCGCGGAGCTGCCCCGGCGGGCGGCGCGTGGCTCAGGCCGTCGCGCGCCATGTGAAGAACGGCAAGCCGCTTTTTGACGCGGCGTCGCTCTAGCCGCGCGGCGATATATCAAAGCGGCGCAATGTCGCCCTGCGCCCGCGCCGCGTGGAAACCGGCCACGAAGTCATCCAGTGTGCCGGCCGCGATGGCCGCGCGCAGCCCCTCCATGAGGTCCTGGTAATAATGCAGGTTATGCCAGGTCAGCAGCATCCCCGAGATCATCTCTTTGGCGCGAAAGACATGGTGCAGATAGGCACGGCTATAGCCGGTGCAGGCCGGGCATGTGCAATCTTCATCGAGCGGGCGGGGATCGTCGGCATGGCGCGCGTTCTTGATGTTGATCTGCCCGCGCCGGGTCCAGGCCTGCCCGGTCCGCCCCGAGCGTGAAGGCAGCACGCAATCCATCATGTCCACCCCGCGCTGCACAGCACCGACCACATCGTCGGGCTTGCCGACGCCCATCAGATAACGCGGCTGCGCCTGCGGCAGCAGATCGGTGGCATAGTCCAGCACGCCGAACATCGCCTCTTGCCCCTCGCCTACGGCCAGCCCGCCAATCGCATAGCCGTCGAAGCCGATTGCTTTCAGCGCCTCGGCGCTTTCCTCTCGCAGATGGCGCAGAACACCGCCCTGCATGATGCCGAACAGCGCATGGCCGGGCCGCTCGCCGAAGGCATCGCGCGAACGCTGCGCCCACCGCATCGACAGCCGCATCGCCTCGGCCTGACGCGCCTCGGTCGCGGGCAGGGCCGGGCATTCGTCGAAGGCCATGACGATGTCCGAGCCAAGCTGACGTTGGATCTCCATGCTGGTTTCGGGGGACAGGACATAGCGCGAGCCGTCCACATGGCTGGCGAAGGTCACCCCGTCCTCGGTCAGCTTGCGCAGATCGGCAAGGCTCATCACCTGGAAGCCGCCGGAATCGGTCAGGATCGGGCGGTCCCAGTTCATGAATCGATGCAAACCGCCAAGCCGCTCGATCCGCTCGGCACCGGGGCGCAGCATCAGGTGATAGGTGTTGCCCAGCAGGATATCGGCCCCGGTCGCGCGGACCGAGTCAGGCAGCATCGCCTTGACCGTCGCCGCCGTGCCGACCGGCATGAAGGCGGGCGTGCGGATCTCGCCGCGAGGGGTTTCGATCACGCCGGTCCGGGCGCGCCCATCCGTGGCGTTCAGGGTGAAGGAAAACTTGCTCATGCCCGGCCCTTTCTTGCAGGCCCGCCTTCTAGCGCCCGCCGCCTGCCAGCGAAACCCCCGCCGCATGGGCCGAGGCCCAGGCCCATTGGAAATTATACCCGCCAAGCCAGCCCGTCACATCGACGCATTCGCCGATGAAATACAGACCCGGCACGTCGCGCGCCTGCATGGTCCTGGCGTCGAGATATGTCGTATCGACCCCGCCCACCGTGACCTCGGCGGTGCGGTAACCTTCTGATCCCACGGGTCGGACCTGCCAGCGATGGATGCGCTGCGCGATCCGGTCCAACGTCTTGTTGTTCTGATCGGCCAGCCTTGCGCCGGCGAGGCCCAGATCGGCGGCGATCGCCTCGGCCAGCCGGGCGGGCAGATGCGCGCCCAGCACCGTGGCGATACCCACGCGCCCGCCCTGCCCGCGCCGGTCACGCAGAGCGGCGGCCAGATCGGCTTGCGGGCAGAGGTCGATCTCGATCATGTCGCCCGGTTGCCAGAAGCTGGAAATCTGCAACACCGCCGGCCCCGACAGCCCGCGATGGGTGAACAGCAGCGCGTCGCGGAAGCGGGTCTTGCCGTGCCGGATCTCGGCCTCGACCGAGACGCCCGCCAGAGGCTTGCACAGTGCCAGATCCTGTTCGGCAAAGGTCAGCGGCACGAGGCCGGGGCGGGTCTCGACAATTCCCAGCCCGAATTGCCGCGCAAGATCATAGCCCAGCCCGGTCGCCCCCATCTTCGGGATCGACTTCGCGCCCGAGGCGACGACCACCCGCCCGGCCCGCACGACCCCGCGCGAGCTCTGCGCCGAGAACCCGTCAGGACCGCGTGTCAGGCCGTTCAGCGCGGTGTCGAGCCACAGCTCGGCCCCGTTCATCCGGCGGATCAGCATCTCGGTGATCTGCGTCGCCTTGCCGTCACAGAACAGCTGGCCCAGCGTCTTTTCATGCCAGGCAATGCCGGCCCGATCCACGAGCGCCACGAAGTCCTGCGGGCGGTATCCGGCAAGAGCCGAAGCGCAGAAGCGGGGATTGGCGGACAGGAACCGCTCTCGCGTCGTCGCCAAATTGGTGAAGTTGCAGCGACCGCCGCCCGAGATGCGGATCTTTTCAGCCGGGCGCTTTGCATGGTCCAGCACCACGACCCGCGCGCCCTGCGCCTGCGCACTGCCCGCGCAGAACAGCCCCGCCGCGCCGCCGCCGATGATGAGAATATCGCACTCCATCCCGCCGCCATACGCGCGGCGAAATCCGCCCGCAAGTTTTTCGCGCATCCCCCTTGCACCGCCCCGAAACGGGCGCTAGATACGCCCGCACCGTTGGGGCGTAGCCAAGTGGTAAGGCAGCGGTTTTTGGTACCGTGTACCGTAGGTTCGAATCCTACCGCCCCAGCCAGTTTCCTAAAGTGTCAGGCTGGAACGGGCGTGCGTTGCGATGCGCCGCGTCGTGCTGCGTTCGGTCCGGGGTGGCAGCCAGTCCGGCTTGCGCGAGGGCGATAGAATATCGTTCCTCCCATTTACCTCTGTGCGCAAAATCTGCCTTAAATATTCCAAGGCGATTGCAATATGGCGAACAAATATACCATTTGCAGCGGGAACGACGCCTGAACACAGGAAGATTACCATGCCGAAACGCACCACCCCCCTTTTCATCGCGCGCAGCCTCGGCGCCGCTGCCATCGCTCTGGCCGGTCTCGGCGCGCCCGCTCAGGCGCAGGACCGCGAGATGCTGAACGTGTCCTATGACATCGCGCGCGAGCTTTACGCTGCGCTGAACCCCGTCTTCATCGAAAACTGGGCCGAGGAAAACGACGAGACGCTGACCATCGAGCAGAGCCATGCCGGTTCCTCCAAGCAGGCGCGCGCGATCCTTCAGGGGCTTCAGGCCGATCTGGTGACCTTCAATCAGGTGCTCGATGTGCAGATCCTGGCCGAAAACGGCTTTGTCGATGAGGACTGGCAGCAGGACCTGCCGAACAACGCCTCGCCCTATTACTCGCTCCCCGCCTTCCTCGTGCGGGGCGGCAACCCCAAGGGCATTGAGGATTGGGACGATCTGGCGCGTGAGGACGTGTCCATCGTGTTCCCGAACCCGAAAACCAGCGGCAACGCCCGCTATACCTATCTCGCCGCCTATGCTTATGCGCTCGATAAATTCGAGGGCGACGATGCCGCCGCGCAGGAATTCGTCGGCAAGGTTCTCGACAACGTCGCAGTCTTCGACACCGGCGGGCGCGGCGCGACCACCAGCTTTGTCGAGCGCGGCATCGGCGATGTGCTGATCACCTTCGAGGCCGAGGTGGAAAATATCCGGGCCGCCGAGCCGGAAGGCGAATATGAGCGCGTGGTGCCGGAAGTGTCGCTGCTGGCCGAATTCCCGGTCGCCGTGGTCCGCAAGGTCGCAGAAGAGCGCGGCACGACGGATGTGGCCGAGGCTTATCTGAACTTCCTCTATAGCACCGAAGCGCAGGAGATTATCGCGTCTTTCAACAACCGCGTTCATGACGAAACGGTGGTGGAGGCCACCGCGGACCAGTTCCCCGAAGTGGAGCTGCTGACGGTCGAAGATGTGTTCGGAAGCTGGCAAGAGGCGCAGGAAACGCATTTCAGCGACGGCGGCACGCTTGACCAGATCCAGCGGAACTGATCTTTCGCACGACTGAACCCCGCCCCTTGCGCGCCCTTGCGCCGGGGGCATCTTTGATGGACCGATCCGCATGACCGCCGCCCTCACGCGCCGCAGCCCTCGCACTCTGCCGGGATTTTCCCTGTCTCTGGGGATCACGGTGCTGTTTTTGTGCCTGATCGTGCTGCTCCCGCTGAGCGGCCTTTTGTGGCAACTGGCGCAGCTTGGGCCGGGCGATTATCTGCGCATCATGTCATCGGACCGGGTGCTGGCCGCACTGCGGATCACCATCACCGCCGCGCTGGCCGCGACGGTGCTGAACGGTGTGTTCGGCCTCATCCTCGCCTGGGTGCTGACCCGCTACCGCTTCCCCGGACGCGGCATCATGGACGCCTTGGTCGATCTGCCCTTCGCGCTTCCCACGGCCGTCGCCGGGATCGCCCTCGTCGCGCTTTACGACCGCTCTGGCTGGGTCGGGCAACTCCTCGATCCGCTCGGCATCCAGATCGCCTATACATGGTGGGGTATCGTCATCGCCATGGCGTTCACCTCGATCCCCTTCGCGGTGCGCGCCATCCAGCCCGCCATCGAGGAACTGGACCCGGCGGAGGAAGCCGCCGCGCTCACCCTCGGCGCGACCGGCCCTCAGATGTTTTTTCGCGTCCTGCTCCGCCCGCTTATGCCGTCAATTCTCACGGGCATCGGCCTCTCCTTCGTGCGCTCGCTCGGCGAGTTCGGCGCGGTCATCTTCATCGCGGGCAACCTGCCTTATGAGACTGAGATCGCCTCGCTCCTGATCCTGATCCGCCTCGACGAATTCGACTATCCCGCCGCCGCCGCCGTTGCGGGCACATTGCTGGCGCTCTCGCTCGTGTTGCTCGTAGCGATCAACGTGATGCAGAACCGCCTGCAATCCTATCTGCGGGTGGGGGCGTAACATGGCCAAACCCATCCTCATCACGCTGGCGATCCTCTTTCTCGCGGTCATGGTCCTCATGCCCGTCATCGCGATTTTCGACCGCGCCTTTGCCGAGGGCGCCGGTGCCTATCTCACCGCCATCACCGACCCCGAAACCCTCTCCGCGATCAAGCTGACGGTCATCGCCGCGCTGATCGTCGTGCCGGTCAACATCATCTTCGGCGTGGCCGCCGCGTGGCTCATCGCCCGCTACCGCTTCTGGGGCCGCCGCGTGCTGCTGATCCTGATCGAGCTGCCCTTCGCCATGTCGCCCATCGTGGCGGGCCTCGCCTTCCTGCTGATCTATGGCGCATATGGCCCCGTCGGCGCGGCGTTGGAGCCGTTCGGCATCCAGCTTATGTTCAACCTGATCGGCATCGTGCTGGTCTCGCTCTTTGTCACCTGCCCCTTCGTGATGCGGGAGATCCTGCCCGTGCTTCAAGTCACCGGCGAGGAGGAAGAGAAAGCCGCCCTCACCCTCGGCGCGAATGGCTGGCAGGTGTTTCGCCATGTCGTCCTGCCGAATATCTCATGGGGGCTGGCTTACGGGACGGTGCTGACCATGGCCCGCGCGATGGGCGAGTTCGGCGCGGTCAGCGTGGTCTCCGGCGCGATCCGGGGCCGCACCATGACGCTGCCCCTGCAAATCGAGCTGATGTATAACGATTACAACGCCACCGGCGCATTCGCCGCCGCCACGGTTCTCGCCGCGCTCGCCTTCGTGACGCTGGTGCTGCGCGGCGTGCTGACCCGTTTCGGCCCGAGAAAAGAGGCCCATTCATGACCTTTCAGGCAATCGACATCCACAAATCCTTTGAGAACACCGATGTCCTCAAAGGCGTCTCGCTGAATGTCGAGGCGGGCGAATTCGTGGCTCTGCTGGGCCCTTCCGGCTCGGGCAAGACGACGCTTCTGAACATCATCGCCGGGCTGGCCCATCCCGATCGGGGGCGGCTGCTGCTTGACGGGCAGGACATCACCCGCCTGCCCGCCGGCAAGCGGCATTTCGGCATGGTGTTCCAGAGCTATGCGCTGTTCCGTCACATGACGGTGGCGCAGAATATCGCCTTTGGGCTGCGGGTAATGGATGGCAAGCGCCGACCCGGGCGGGATCGGATCGACCGTCGCGTGCGCGAATTGCTGGAGATGGTCGAGTTGCCGGACCTTGCCGACCGCTATCCGGCGCAGCTTTCGGGCGGGCAGCGGCAGCGCGTCGCCATGGCCCGCGCGCTGGCCATCGATCCGCAATTGCTGCTGATGGACGAGCCGTTCAGCGCGCTCGATGCGCAGGTGCGGCAATCGCTGCGCGGCGAGGTGCGCGATCTCCAGCGCAAGGCCGGGGTGGGTGCAATCATGGTCACGCATGACCGGGCCGAGGCCTGCGCCCTTGCCGACCGCATCGCGGTGATGGATCGCGGCCGTATCGTGCAATATGACGCGCCCGAGGTCATCCGCGACAATCCGGCGAATGATGCGGTGCGGGCGATGTTCGCGCCGGTGGAATAGGCCCGGTCGCGGCCCCGCCGCGGCCCCGACGGGCTTGCCGCCCGGTGCGTCCGGGCTATGCTGGCCCAGGTGACAGTTTCCGGAGCCTCGCATGTTCGGCTTTCGCGATATCGACATCATGCGCAGCGTGGTGCGCGCAGGCGGTTTCCGCGCCGCCGCCGATGAGCTGGGGCTGGCGCAATCGGCGATCTCGCGCCGCATCCGCGATCTGGAACAGCGCATGGGGCTGAGCCTTTTCGCCCGCGAGGGGCGCGGGGTGAGGCTGACCCCTGCCGGGCGGCGCTTTCTGGAACAGGCCGAGGCCCTGCTGACGCAGCGCGACCGCATCGCCTCGGACATGTCCGGCGCCGGACCCGCAGGCACGGTTCGCCTGGGCGTCGCCGAGACGATGACCCACACCATGCTGCCCGGCATGTTGACCCGGCTGCATGAGAGCTTTCCGCAGCTTCGATTCGAGCTTTCGGTGGCGCTGTCGCGCGATATGGCGCAGGCGCTGCGTGAGGATCAGCTAGACGTGGCGATCATGATGCGCGCCTGTCTGCCGCCGCGCGCGGTCGGTCACGCGCTGCCCTCGGTCCCCATCGGCTGGTGGAGCGCGCCCGAGCTTGTCGCACCCGGCCGAGAGGTCGCCGCAGCCGAGCTTGCGGCGCTGCCGATCGTCACCTTCCCGCGCATCGCCCCGCCGCATCAGGACGTGGCCGAGCGGCTGATCTCTCGCGAGGGGCCCGCGCCTGCGATCCATTCCTCGGCCTCGCTGTCGATGACCTATCACCTGACCGCGCGCGGCTTCGGCGTCGGGACGATCCCGGATTCGCTGGTGGCGATGCTTGACCCGGCGCGCAAGGCCATCCACCGGCTGAAGGTTTCCGCCGAGCTGGAACTGCCGGATCTGGAATTCGTCGTCGCCTATATGCCCGAGCGCAATCGTCGCATCGGACAGCTCGTGGCGCGGGCGGCGCGCGACTGATCTCATCAGAAGATCAATTTACCTTCCGACCGATGATTGACCTCGGCGGCTGCGCGGTGAAACCATGGGCATATGTCATCTCATGTTGAAAATTCAGACAGCGCAGCGGCCTCAGATGCTGCGAAACCCGAAGCGCCCGGTCCGGCCGCGCTGCGCGCCGCCATTCGCAGCGGTGCTTTCGCGAACCCGACCACCGGGCAGTGCGATGGGTTCTTGCAAGGCAATCTCGTGATCCTGCCGCAGGCGCAGGCCGATGATTTCGCCCGTTTCTGCGAGCTGAACCCCCGGCCGCTTCCGCTGCTGGCGCAGAGCGCGCCGGGCGATCCGGCGCTGCCGACACTTGGCGCAGGAATAGATATTCGCAGCGATGTGCCGGGATATTGCATCCTGCGCGACGGAGAGCTGGCCGAAACTGTGACCGATATCTCGGCGCATTGGCGCGACGATCTGGTGAGTTTCGTGCTCGGCTGTTCGTTTTCCTTCGAGGCGGCGCTGCTCGCCGCCGGTCTGCCGCTGAGAAACCAGCAGGCGGGGCGTAACGTGTCGATGTATCGCAGCAATATCGACACCGCGCCCTCGGGGCCGTTCGGCGGGCCGATGGTGGTCTCGATGCGGGCCATGCCCTCTGACCGGCTGGACGAGGTGCGCGCGATTTCCGCGCGCTTCCCGCTGGCCCATGGCGCGCCGCTTCATCTGGGAGACCCCGGCGCCATCGGCATTCCCGATCTCGACGCGCCGGACTGGGGCGACGCGCCGGTTCTGGCACCAGGCGACGTGCCGGTGTTCTGGGCCTGCGGCGTCACCGGCCAGCAGGCGCTGCGTCATGCCCGCCTGCCCTTCGCGATGACCCACAGCCCCGGCCATATGCTCGTCACCGACCTGCAAGCCGCAAATGACTGAATGAAGGGGCCGGACCAACCGCCCCGCAACCCGACAAGGAGGAAACATCATGACACGCCAACTCACCGCCGCCCTGCTCTGCGCCTCGGCGCTGGCCAGCCCGGCCCTCGCCCAGGAAGAACTCGCCGTGGTCGGCACCTGGTCGAACCTGCCGCTCTATCAGGATTTCGAGACCGGGTTCTGGAATGACGAGATCGCCGGAATGACCGGCGATGAATTCACCGCCCAGCTGACCAGCTTCGACCAGATGGGTATCGCCGGCGCGGACGTGTATCGCATGCTCGGCGACGGGGTGTTCGATGTGGGCGCGACCGTGGCCGATTATACCGTCGGCGATGCGCCCGAGCTGGAGGGGCTGGACGTTCCGCTTCTGGCCGAGACCGCCGAGGATGCAAGGCGCATGGTCGATGCGGCCAAGCCGATGGTCGCGGACATCATGCAGGAACGTTTCAACGCGCAGATGCTGGGCATCGCGCCCTATCCGCCGCAGGTGGTGTTCTGCAAGGGCGAGATCTCCGGCCTGGCAGATCTGGAAGGCAAGAAGGTGCGCGGCTCTGGCCGGATGACCACCAAGTTTCTTGAGGCGCTTGGCGCCGAGGGCATCAATGTCGCCTTTTCCGAGGTGCCGGGCGCTCTGGAACGCAGCGTGATCGATTGCGCCGTGACCGGGGCCGGTTCGGGCTATTCCGCGGGCTGGTGGGAGGTGTCGGACCATCTCATGACGCTGCCGCTTGGCGGCTGGGACCCGGTGGTGATCGCGATGAACGCGGATCGCTGGGCGGGGCTGTCGGCCGAGCAGCAGGAGGCCCTGCAAAGCGCCGTTTCGGAGGGGCTGGAGGCCCCGGCATGGGAGGCCGCGAGCGGCGGGCTGGAAAACGACATCGCCTGTCTGACCGGCAGCGGCGAATGCGCCTCGGGCGAGGCCGCGTCGATGACGCTGGTCGAGGCATCCGATGACGACACCGCCACCGCGACCGAGATCCTGACGTCGGAAGTTCTGCCCGACTGGGCCAGCCGGGCGGGCGAGGACTGGGTGGCGCGCTGGAATGACAGCGTCGGCGCCGAGATGGGCATCACCGTCGAATGACGCAGTCTGCGGCCCAGCATGGTGCCGTGGCCCGGACCCTATCCGGGCTGCGGCGTGCCAATCGCGCTGTCGGGCTGCTGCTCGGGCTGGTGCTCGCCGCGACGGTGGTCTTTGTGATCCTCGATGTGGTGCTGCGCCAGACCGGCGGCTCGCTTGGCGGCTCGGACGAGATTTCCGGCTATGTCATGGCGGCGCTGGCAAGCTGGGGTCTGGCCGTCGCGCTGACCGAGCGCGCCCATGTCCGCATCGACCTGCTGCGCCAGATGTCGGGCGAGAAGATGCGGGCGGTCTTTGACCTGATCTCGATCGCCTGCCTGACCGGGGTTGCGGTGCTGGTCGCCTATCAGGCCTGGCCGGTGCTGTCGAAGACGCTTGAACGCGGCTCGCGCGCGAACACGCCGCTGGAGACGCCGCTGTGGATTCCGCAAGGGATCTGGTTCGCGGGCTGGCTGTGGTTCGCGATCTGCGCCGTGGCGACGCTGATTCTGGCGCTGATCCTGGCCGCCCGCACCGACTGGGACGCTCTGGAAAGCGCCGTCGGCATGGATCACGAGGGCGAAGAGGCGCTGGCCGAAGCGCGCCGGCAGAAGGGAGAGCGCGCATGATCGCCCAGGTCTTCATCGGGCTTCTGGCTCTGCTGGCGCTCTCGATTCCGGTCGGCGCGGTCCTGTTCATGCTGGGCGTGGGCGTGGCCGAGTTCCATTCGCCCTTCCCGCTGCTGCGCGGGATGGGTCAGGTGGTGTGGTCGGCGTCCAACTCCTCGACGCTGATCGCCATTCCGATGTTCGTCCTGCTGGGCGAGATGCTGGTCAAGGGCGGGGTCGCGGCGCGCACCTATGCCGCGCTCGACCGGTGGTTTTCGTGGCTTCCGGGCGGGCTGGTCCATGCCAATATCGCCACCGCGACGATGTTTTCGGCGACCTCGGGATCGTCGGTCGCCACTGCTGCCACGGTCGCGACCGTGGCCATGCCGCAGGCCTAAAGGCTGGATTACGATCCGCGGCTGTTTTCGGGTGCCATCGCGGCGGGCGGCACGCTGGGCATCCTGATCCCGCCTTCGATCAATCTCATCGTTTACGGCTTCCTCACCGAAACCTCGATCCCGCAGCTTTTCTCGGCCGGGCTGATCCCCGGCCTGCTGATGGCGGTCGGGTTCATGGCCGTCACCGCCGCGATCTGCGCGGTGCGGCCTGCGCTCGGCGGTCCCTCGCGCAGCTATGGCTGGGGCGAGCGCCTGCGCAGCCTGCGCGACCTGATCCCCATCGTGCTGCTTTTCGTGGTCGTCATCGGCTCGATCTATCGAGGATGGGCGACACCCACCGAATCCGCCTCGATCGGGGTGGCGATGGCCGCGGTCATCGCTGCATTCGGAGACGGGCTGAACCTGCGCAAGATCGCCGAGGCGCTGCAAGGCACGATCCGCATCACCGCCGTGCTCATGCTGGTCATCGCCGGGGCCTATTTCCTGAACTTCGCACTGACCTCGGCGGGTCTGGGCCGGGTGCTGACCGATCTGCTGGAACAGGCCGGGCTGTCGCCTTTCGGGACGCTGATGCTGGTGATCGTGCTGTATCTGATCCTCGGCTTCTTCATCGAGACGCTCTCGCTCATGGTCGCCACCATCCCCATCGTGGTGCCGATCATGGCCGAGCTCGGCTACGACAAGGTCTGGTTCGGCGTCCTGCTGATCGTGCTGATTGAAATGGCGCTGATTACCCCGCCGGTCGGGCTGAATCTTTATGTGGTGCAGGGCGCGCGCAAGGGCGGCAGTCTCGGCCAGGTCATGATCGGCGTGATCCCGTTTGTCATCGTGATGTTGCTGATGGTCGCGGCGCTCGTGGCGCTGCCCGGCCTCGCGCTATGGCTGCCGGCCCAGATATAAGGAGAGATCATGCGTTTTACCGTCAACGGCGCGGCGCTGGATTGCGATCCCGCACATCTCGTTGTCGCGGGCTGGACCGGGCGCGACGGCGCCGCCGTTCAGCACCATATCGACGAGCTTGCCGAGCTGGGCGTGGCACCGCCCTCGCAGGTGCCGCTTTATTACCGGTGCGCTCCGTCGCTGCTGACCCAGTCGCCGCGGATCACGGTTCTGGGCCCGGACAGTTCGGGCGAGGCCGAACCGCTGGTGCTGATCGCGGGCGGCAAGCGGTTTCTCGGGCTGGGATCGGATCATACCGACCGCAAGCTGGAAGCGGTCTCGGTCGCGGCGTCGAAACAGCTCTGCGCCAAGCCGGTCGCGCCACTGCTCTGGCCGTGGGACGAGGTCGCGCCGCATCTGGAGCGGATCGAGATCACCTCGGACATCCATGAGCGCGGCGCTTGGGTGGCCTATCAGCAAGGGACGCTCGACGCGATCCGGCCACTGGATTCGCTGATCGAGGGATCGGGGCTGGCCGGGCTGGCGGCAGAGGGCGCGGCCGCGATGCTGTGCGGCACGTTCGGGGCGAAGGGCGGCGTGCGCCCTGCCGAGCGGATGCGGATGACCATGCGCGACAAGGTGTTGGGGCGCGTGATTTCGCTGGAATACGAGACCAGCACGCTGCCGGTGGTTGCCTAGGGCCCTTGATCGAAGCGCCGCGCCAGGCGGACAAGCGGTCGGGCCAGCGGCATGAGCAGGAAAATCCGCACGACATGGGCGGCAGTCACCAGCGACACGTCCTGATCGAGATATTGCGCCGTCAGCGCCATTTCCGTGACCCCGCCCGGCGCGGTGGCGAGGATCACCGTCTCCCATGACAGGCCGGACAGCCGCGCGATCAGCACCGCGCCCGCGCAGACAAGCGCCAGCAGCAGGACGGTGCCGAAGGTCGAGGCAATCAGCTCGCGCCGCGCCCCCTCGAAAAGATGCGCTTGGAAGGTCGAGCCGAGCCAGGCCCCGAGCGTGATCTGCGCGGCACCGAGGATCACCGGCGGATAGGGCGACAGATCGGCCCCGAAGGCAGTGGCGATGCCAACCGCTGCAAGCGGGCCGAGAAAGAACGGGTTGGCCCAGCCGAAACGGTGAAACACTGCGCCACCGGCCAGCACCGCAAGCACCATCAGCGCCAGTCCGGGCGCATCCCAGTCGCCATTGGGCGACAGCGCCGAGACGGTTTCCGGCCGCCCGTCAATTGCATAGAGGAGCAGCGGCACGGCGACCACCACCGCCGCGATCCGCAGCGTCTGCGCCATCACCACCGGGGCGGCGGCGATGCCGCTATTCTCGGCGATGATCGCGGCCTCGACCGGCGCGACCGGGAAGGTCGCCAGCACCATGCGCGACAGCTTCGCCCCCGACAGACGCGCCTGGATCAGCGACATGGCCAGAGCCAGACCGGCCGTCATCGCCGACATGCCGATCAGCAGAGGCATCAGCTCGATGACCACGCGCAGCGCCTCGGCCGTGAAGGACAGCCCGACCGTCGAGGCCACCACCGCCTGCCCGAACGGCCGCGTGCGCACCGGCATCGCCTCGCGCAGCACCCCGCTCAGCGCCAGCGCCGCCGTCGCCAAGAGCGGCCCGATCATCCACGGCAATGGCAGACCCAGACGCGCAAACAGCCACCCGGACAAGACGCATAGCAGATAGGTCGCGCCAAATTTCAGCAGTTTAGCCACGGCCTCTCCATCCTCTCCGACGGCTCGCACCCGCTCTGTCGGAACCCGTCAGCATCTTGCCAGCCTGCCGATCGCCCGCGATATCGGATCAGTAACGCCCCGGCGCGCAACAGGCCAGCCTCGACAGAGAATCCCGGTTTTTTGCCCTGATGCGGAAACAGGGCGTGAACTATCCCGGCCTTATCGCCTAGTATCCGGCAAATTCAGGTGGCCGGATGACAAACACTTCCCTTTCAATCATTTTCATCGTCGATGGCGAGCGGCTGGAAGCGCAGTCGCTGCTGCTCGTGTCGTCCCTGTTTCGACAGCATCGGGCCAATCCGGGCGTTTCGCTGATCGCCTATATGCCTGCGGCCTCCTTCGACCAACTCTCCCCGGCGACGCGAGCGATGTACGATTCCTGTGGCGTATCGGTAAGGGCGCTGCGCGATCCGGCAGGGCTGTGGAAGAAGGACTACCCGCATGGCAACAAACTGCTCGCGCTCGCCGAGCCGCGTGACAGCGATGCGTCGCTTTTTCTTGATACCGACATGGTCTGTCTCGGGCGGCTCGACGATCTGGACTATACCCGGACCGGGACGGTCTTCGCGGTGCCGGAGGGCGTCCCCACATGGGGCCAGGAAAATGACCGATGGGAGCGCGCCTATGCGTTTTTCGACCTTCCGCTGCCCGAGGATCGCGTGCAGCTCATGCGGCGCGGGAAGGTCAGCTATTATCCCTATTTCAACGCCGGCTTCATCGGCGTCAGCGAAGAGCCGCTGCGCGATGGCAAGCGTTTCGGCCAGCTCTGGCTGGAAACGGCAAGCCTGTTCGACTGGAAATGCGCGGTGGCGAAAAAGCGGCCCTGGCTGGATCAGATCACCCTGCCGCTGACCATCAAGCGTTTCGGGCTGCGCTATGAGGCCCTGCCCGAGGAATATAACTATTCGATCTCGAACCGCGCCGATCTCAGCGGGCTCGACGAAATGCGGCTGCTGCATTATCACCGCGCGCGCTTCCTGACGCCTGCCCCGCAATATGCCTCGCTCCGCGAGGATGCGCTGGCGATGATTCCGCCAGCGCTTCACGCCGAGGCAGAGAGGCTGCTGCGGCAGGCGCATTACCTGCCGCCGGGCGAAGGAGAAAGCGAGGGTGACGACAGCGCCGCGTCGCCACCGGCCTAGCTTTCGCGCTCGATCACCTCGCGCAGCGCTGCGACCTGTCGTGCCAAAAGCTTGCGGCTGCCGCGGGATTCCACGTTCAGACGCAAGAGCGGCTCGGTATTCGATGCGCGAAGATTGAAGCGCCAGTTTCCCATATCCAGCGACAAGCCGTCCGTGTCATCGCGCGCCTTCGCCTCTGGCGCATAGATCGCCTCGACCCGTGCCCGCGCGGCATCGGGGTCGATCAGCACGAAATTGATCTCGCCCGAGGACGGGAACGCCGCGCGCCGTTCGCGGATCAGCGTCGAGAGCGGCTGATCCTCGCGCCCCATCAGCTCGGCCACGAGCAGCCACGGCACCATGCCGCTATCGCAATAGACGAAATCCCGGAAATAATGATGCGCCGACATTTCGCCGCCATAAACGGCATCATGCTCGCGCAGCGCGGCCTTCAGGAAGGCATGGCCGGTGCGCGACTGGATGGCCGTGCCGCCCTGCGCCGCGACGATATCCCGCGTGTTCCAGATCACGCGCGGATCATGGACGATGCGCGCGCCGGGCTCTCGCGCCAGAAAGGCGGCGGCGAGAAGCCCGACCATATATTCGCCGTCGATGAAAGCGCCTGTTTCGTCAAAGAAGAAACAGCGGTCGAAATCGCCGTCGAAGGCGATGCCCATATCGGCTTTCGCCTTGCGCACCGCCTGCGCGGTCACCGGCTGGTTTTCGGGAAGAAGCGGGTTGGGAATGCCGTTGGGAAAGCTGCCATCGGCGTCGTGATGCAGCCGGATGAACGCGAGCGGCGCGTCTTTCTCGGCCAGAGCCGCGGCGATGGCATCGAAGCTGGGTCCGGCCGCGCCATTGCCCGAGTTCACCACGATCTTCAACGGGCGCAGCGCCGAGATATCGACGAAGCTCACCACCTTGTCGACATAGGCCGCGCGCGCCTCGGCCGCGACATCGCGCAGCACGCCGCCCGGCTTGGCGGCGCCGAAATCATCGGCCTCGGCCAGCTTGTGGATCGCATCCAGCCCGGTCTCTCCGGCAAGCGGGGCCGAGCCCGCGCCGACCATCTTCATGCCGTTATAATCCATCGGATTATGCGAGGCCGTGACCTCGATCCCGCCATCCGCCCCGAAATGCGAGGTGGCGAAATACATCTCTTCGGTGCCGCAAAGCCCGAGATCGAGCACCTCAACACCCTCCGCGATCAGCGCGTCGCGCACCGCCTGCGACAGCTCTTCGCTGGATTGGCGAATATCGCGCCCGATCACCACGCGGCGCGCGTCGAGCGCCCGCGCGAAGCCACGCCCGATGCGATAGGCGATGCCTGCGTCGAGATTATCGCCAAGCCGCCCGCGAATATCATAGGCCTTGAAACAGGTGAGCGCGGTCATCAGCCCTTGGCCCCCTGCCCGCGTGCATATTTGTCGTCATAGCGGATGATATCGTCCTCACCCAGATAGCTGCCGGTCTGCACCTCGATCAGCACCATCGGCAGCTTGCCGGGATTCTCCATCCGGTGCACCGCGCCGAGCGGGACGTAAACGGACTGATTTTCCGAGACGAGCTGAACCGTGTCGCCCACCGTGACCTTGGCGGTGCCTTCGACGACAATCCAGTGCTCGGCGCGGTGGTGATGGCTTTGAAGGCTCAGCGAGGCGCCGGGATTGACCACGATCCGCTTGACCTGAAAGCGCCCGCCCATCACCAGCGTTTCATACCAGCCCCAGGGTCGGTAATCGCGCGGCAGGGTCTCGGCCTGCGCGATGTCGCGCGATTTCAGCAGATCGACCGCCTTGCGCACATCCTGCGCGCGGTCCTTCGGCGCAACGAGCACAGCGTCGGGCATGGCCACCGCGATCATGTTCTCAAGCCCGATGCCCACCAGCACCTGCCCCTCGGATTCCGAGCGCAGCAGCGTGTCGCGGCAATCGAGCGCATAGGCCTCTCCTGCCAGAGCGACGCCATTCGCATCCGGATCCTGCGCGCGCCACACCGCGTCCCAACCGCCGAGATCCGACCAGCCCGCCGAGAATGGCACCACGGCAAGGTTGTCGGCCTTTTCCATCACCGCGTAATCGACCGAGATCGACGGCGCCCTTGCGTAGTCCTCGGGCGAGAGCCGCATGAAACCCAGATCGGCCGTCGCGTTCTGCAGCGCGGCCGCGACCGGCTCCATCACCTTGGGGGCATGGCGGCGGAATGCCTCGACCATATCGGCGGCGCGGGCGAGGAAGATGCCCGCATTCCACAGGAAATTCCCCGATCCGAGCAGTTTCGCGGCGCGGTCTGCGTCGGGTTTTTCCACGAAGCGCACCAGATCGACGGCGGCTTCGCCTTCATCGGGGGCGGCGGCAAGTTCTAGATAGCCATAGCCGGTTTCGGGGCGGTCGGGGGTGATGCCGAACGTCACGATCTTGCCCGCGCCCACCGCCGCCATGCCGCGCGCCACCGCGGCGCGAAACGCGGCTGCGTCGGGGATGGCGTGATCCGAGGGCGCGACCAGCATCACCGCATCGGGGTCGCGCGCCATCAGGTAGAGCGCGGCGGTCAGCACGGCGGGGGCGGTGTTGCGCGGCTCTGGCTCGATCAGCACCGCGCCGGGGTCGATGCCCAGCTGCGCAAGCTGTTCGGTGACGACAAATCGGAAATCCGATCCGGTCACGATCACCGGGGCGCCGAAATCCGTCCCCTCTCCGGCAAAGCGCAAGGCGGCCTGCTGGAACAGCGTCTCTTCGCCGATCAGCGGAACGAACTGCTTTGGGTAGGATTTGCGCGAGAGCGGCCAGAGCCGCGTCCCCGATCCGCCGCACAGGATGACGGGAAACAGCTTCGCGGGCGCGGAAGGGTGCATGATGTCGGGCCTCTCAGTCTCAACCTCTCCCGGATGAAGGCTCATGCGGGAGGCACGGCGTGCATAAAGGCCCGGCCCGTCTTAGGCAATCATCGAGTGGTTCATCGCAAAGCGCGCGAGCCGGGGCGGACGCGGCGCGGAACGGAAATCGGCGCGGGCTTACGAAGCTGCACTGCTGCACGAGCGATCGGCGCGGCCTCAGTTCTGCGCCAACTGCACCGGCTCTTCGCCGATGGCATCACGATACCAGTCGACGATGGCCTGACGCTCCTGCGGCTCCATGAACGAGACATTGGCCGGGGGCATCGCGTGGGTCAGGCCCGCTTGCAGATAGATCTGACGCGCAGCGCGGGTCACGTCATGCGGCGTTTCCAGCAGCAGATCCTTGGGCGCGCGCCGGATGCCTTCATAGCCCGGATCGCGGGCATGGCACATGGCGCAGCGCCCCGGCACGATGGTCATCACCTCGTCGAACCCCTCTGCCTCGGCGAATTGCTGTTGCAGCGGGGTCAGGGCCTGCGCTTCCGATTCCTCATAGGAGGACTGCCAGAGCGGCGCGGTGGACAGCCACATCACCCCGATGAACAGCACCGTGGTCGCCGCCCAGGCCCACCACTTCATGTTCCCGGTGGCGTGCATCGTGTTGAAGAAATGCCGGATGGTGACACCCATCAGGAAGATCAGCGCCGCGATCAGCCAGTTATACTCTGTCGCGAAGGCCAGCGGATAATGGTTCGACAGCATCAGGAACACGACCGGCAGGGTCAGGTAGTTGTTATGCGTCGAGCGCAGCTTGGCGATCTTGCCGTATTTCGGGTCGGGCTTGCGGCCTTCCTGAAGATCCTTCACCACGACACGCTGGTTCGGCATGATGATGAAGAACACATTCGCGGTCATGATCGTTGCGGTGAACGCGCCCAGATGCAGCATCGTCGCCCGGCCCGTGAAAATCTGGTTGTAGCCCCAGCCCATCGCCACAAGCAGCACGAAGAGCAGCAGCATCAGCAGCGTCGGACGCTCACCCAGGCCGGATTTGCACAGCCGGTCATAGACCAGCCAGCCCACCGACAGCGACAGCGCCGAGATCAGGATACCCTGCCACAGCGACAGATCGGCCTTGGCTGGATCGATGAGGTAAAGCTCGCCCCCGACCCAATAGACGATCATCAGCAGGGCAGCACCCGAGAGCCATGTCGAATAGCTCTCCCATTTGAACCAGATCAGGTGGTCCGGCATGTTGTCAGGTGCAACGAGATATTTCTGAATGTGATAAAAACCGCCGCCATGGACCTGCCACTCTTCGCCATGCGCGCCGGCAGGCAGATGCGGCGTTTTGCGCAGCCCGAGATCGAGCGCGATGAAATAGAAGCTCGACCCGATCCAGGCCATTGCGGTGATGATATGCGTCCACCGAACGGCAAATCCGATCCAGTCCCAGATGATGGCAAATTCGTTCATCAGAGTCTCCCTTCGTCCCGTCCTGCCACGCTAGCCGAAGCGCCGGGGCACGGGTAAGCATGAAAATCGCCGAAGAGTTTCAAGAAATGCCTGAAACGGTGCACGCTGTCTCTGCTCCCGGCGGCGGCATAATGGCGGCGCCGGGACCAGAGATGTCAGCGGCGATCAGCCATAGCTGGAGACATGGCTTCCGGCGAGGGCCGAGATATTCACCAGCCCGCGCACGGTAATGCCCGGGGTGACGATATGGGCGCGATTCTCCATCCCCATGAGGATCGGCCCGACCTCCAGCCCGCCCGCGACCGAACGCAGCATGTTACGCCCGGCATTGGCGATCTCGGCATTGGCATAGACCAGACCGTTCGCCGCCCCTCTCAGCCGCCCGTCGGGATAAAGCCGTTCGCGCAGCTCCGGGTCGAGCGCGACATCGGCGGTCATTTCGCCCTCATATTCGAAATCGAGATCCATCGTGTCGAGGATCTCCATCGCTGCCCGCATGTTCTGGCTGGTGGGCGTGTCGAGATTGCCGAATTGCGAGGCCGAACACAGCGCGATGCGCGGCTCGACCCCGAATCGCCGCATATGGCGCGCGGCCCCGATCACGGTCTCGGCGATCTGGCTGGGCTCCGGGTCGAGATGGACCTGCGTATCGGCCAGAAAGAGCGGCCCCTTATCGAGAATGATCAGCGACAGCGCGCCCACCGGATGCGCCCCGCCACGGGCGAGGATCTCGCTCACATAGCGCAGATGCCAGCGATATTCCCCGAACGTCCCGCAGATCATGCTGTCCGCCTCGCCGCGATGGACCATCATGGCGGCAATGGCGGTGGTGTTGGTGCGGATGATCGCCCGGGCCAGATCCGGCGTCACGCCGCGCCGCCGCATGAGCTGGTGATAGGCGCTCCAATATTCGCGATAGCGCGCGTCGCTTTCTGGATTGATGACCTCGATCGCGTCGAGATCCAGCCGGATGCCGTCGCGTTCCAGACGCTGCTTCATCACCTCGGGGCGGCCGATGAGGATCGGCGTATCGTAACCTTCTTCGATCAGCTGGCGGGCGGTGTGCAGGATCCGCTCGTCCTCACCCTCGGCAAAGACGAGACGGCGATTGGCCACCCGGTCGGCCTCGAAGACGCGCCGCATGATGTTGTAGGTCCGATAGACCCGGCCCTGAAGCCGCCGGGTGTAATCGTCGAGATCCAGATCCCGCGTCGCCACCCCCGATTCGACCGCCGCCCGCGCCACCGCCGAGGCGATTTTCGGCAGAAGCCGCGGATCGAAGGGTTTCGGGATCAGATATTCCGGCCCAAAGGTCAGCGTCTCGCCGCGATAGGCCTGCCCGACCTCGGCCGAGGTGGTTTCGCGGGCCAGCGCCGCAATCGCCTCGACACAGGCGACCTTCATCTCGTCGTTGATCGTGGTCGCCCCGGCATCGAGCGCGCCCCGGAAAATGAAGGGGAAGCACAGCACATTGTTGACCTGGTTCGGATAATCGCTGCGCCCGGTGGCGATCAGCGCGTTCGGCGCGGCTTCGCGCGCCTCTTCGGGCATGATCTCGGGCGTGGGGTTGGCCAGCGCGAAGATGATCGGATCGGGCGCCATTTTCGCGACCATCTCCTTGGTCAGCAGGCCGGGGCCCGAGACGCCCAGGAACAGATCCGCACCCTCCATCGCGTCCATGGTCGTGCGCATCTCGGTGTCGCGGGCGAATTCCTGCTTTTCCGGATTCAGGTCGTTGCGGCCGGTATGCACGACGCCCTTGCTGTCGAGCATGGTGATATGGTCCTTCTGCACGCCCAGAACCATCAGCATCTTCAGGCAGGCGATCCCCGCCGCGCCCGCTCCGAGCGCCACGACCTTCAGTTCCTCGAATTTCTTGCCCGAGAGCCGCATCGCATTGCTTGCGGCGGCCGCCGCGACAATGGCCGTGCCGTGCTGGTCATCGTGGAAGACCGGGATATTCATCTTCTCGCGGCAGATTTTTTCCACGAGAAAACAATCCGGTGCCTTGATATCCTCCAGATTGACCGCGCCGAATGTGGGTTCCAGCTTGCAGACGATCTCGGCCAGTTTCTCGGGATCGGTCTCATCGACCTCGATATCGAAGCAATCCACACCGGCGAATTTCTTGAAGAGCACCGCCTTGCCCTCCATCACCGGCTTCGAGGCCTGCGCGCCGATATTGCCCAGCCCCAGCACCGCCGTGCCGTTCGACACCACCGCGACAAGGTTGCTTTTCGCGGTAAAGCGCATCGCGTCGAGCGGGTTTTTCTGGATGTCCAGACAGGCCTCGGCCACGCCGGGCGAATAGGCGTTCGACAGGTCGCGCCCGGTATCCATCGGCTTGGTGGCGCGGATCTCCAGCTTCCCGGGCTTGGGGAATTCGTGATAATCGAGCGCCTCCTGTCGGCGATCCCTGCTGATATCGTCTTCCGGCATGCTGTCCTCCCTCGCGCATCGGGCCGCTTGACCCCGGGGCATATTCGGCACGGGAAGCACGGGATTTGCAATGCCTCTCGGGTGGTTCCGGCGGCTTTCCGGGAATGAGGCTGTTTCAGGCAAAGCCTGAAAGCGCCGTCCGCGCCCAAGCTCAGCCGCTTCCTTCGGCGGAGCGGTTCAGGCGGCGGCGAACCGTGTCATGCGCTCGCGCAGCGCGGCGATCTCTGCCTCGTTCATGACCAGCCCCAGCTTGCTGCGCCGCCAGATGACATCCTCGACCGTTTCGGCCCATTCCTGCGTCACCAGCCAGTTCAGCTCTGCCTCGGTCAGCCCGCCGCCGAGCTGCGCGCCCGGCCCGTCGGCCAGAAATGTCTCTGCGTCCGTGCCATAGGCGCGGACCAGCCGCAGCGCCTGGGCATCGTTCAGCCAGTCATGCGCCGCTTGCAGCCGCGCCACCAGATCGCCGACGCCGTCGACCGGGAAATCTCCACCCGGCAGCGCCACGCCCGCCGTCCATTTGCCGCGCGCGGCGGGAAAGAAGGGTTCCAGCTTTTCCATCGCGCTTTCCGCGAGCCGGCGATAGGTGGTGATCTTGCCGCCAAAGACATTCAGCACCGGCGCTCCGCCCTCGTCATCATCGAGGCTCAGCACATAGTCCCGCGTCGCAGCCGTGGCCGAGCTGGCCCCGTCATCGTAAAGCGAGCGCACGCCGGAATAGCTCCACACGATCTGATCGGGGGTGATCGGCTCGGCGAAATAGCGGCTGGCGAATTCGCAGAGATATTCGGTCTCGTCGCCGGTAATCTCGGGATTGCCGGGATTGCCTTGGTGATCGGCGTCGGTGGTGCCGATCAGGGTGAAATCCTGCTCGAAGGGGATGGCGAAGATGATCCGGCCGTCAGGCCCCTGGAAGAAATAGGATTTCTCGTGGTCATAGAGCTTGCGCACGACGATGTGACTGCCCCGTACGAGCCGCACGGATTCGCGGCTGTCGAGATGGGCCACGTCGCGGATCACATGCCCGGTCCACGGCCCCGCCGCATTCACCAGCGCGCGGGCGCGATGGGTCGCGCGCTCGCCCAGGGCGGTCTCGGTCTCGATGCGCCACAGATCGCCCTCGCGCGCCGCCTCTATCACGCGGGTCCGGGTGTGGATCTCGGCCCCGCGCGCCTGCGCGTCGCGCGCGTTGAGCACCACCAGACGCGCATCCTGCACCCAGCAATCGCTGTATTCATAGGCCAGCTCGGTGCCGGGTTTCAGCGCTGCGCCCGCCGGATCGTCGGTCAGGTCCAGTTCGCGCGTTGGCGGCAGCAGCTTTCGCCCCCCCATATGGTCATAGAGAAACAGCCCGAGCCGGATCAGCCATGACGGACGCCGCCCCTTCAGCCAGGGCATGACAACCCGCAACAGCCGCGAGGTCGGGGTGGTCGATTCAAAGCGCATCTCGGGCAGGATCGGCAGCACGAAGCGCATCGGCCAGCTGATATGCGGCATGGCGCGCAGCAACAGCTCGCGTTCACGCAGCGCCTCGCGGACCAGCCGGAACTCGAAATATTCCAGATAGCGAAGCCCGCCGTGAAACAGCTTGGTCGATCGCGAAGAGGTCGCCTGCGCCAGATCGTCCATCTCGGCCAGACGCACGGTCAGTCCGCGCCCGGCGGCGTCGCGGGCGATGCCGCATCCGTTGATGCCGCCTCCGATGATGAAAAGATCGACGGGCTCGTTCACTGGCAAATCTCCACAAATTCTCCGCAAGGAACGCGATAATGCGGGGAATGTCAAAGCCGCGAGGGCTGTTCGGGCGGTGCTTCGGACCGTTTGGCTTTCATTGGGTTTGACGCTGCTAGGGTCAACTCGCGCAATTGCGACTTGCCGAGCCCCCCGCCCTGCATGACATAGTGATCCGACCCCAGCCAAGACAGCGAATGACATTGCTCCTGCCCCAATTCCCGCCCGCCATGCCGCGCGCCCTGGCACGGCTGATCGCCGCAGCGGCGCTGACGGTCGTGATCCCGTCCCAGATGTCGGCACAATCGGGGCCGCCGGGCGGGCGCGGCGCGGCCGGACCGACCGAGGTCGGGGTGATGGCGGTGCGCCGCGAGCCGGTGCCGGTCACCGTGGAACTTCCGGGCCGCGCTGTCGCCTATCAGCGCGCCGCAATCCGCCCCAAGGTCGGCGGCGAGATCACCGCCATCCCTTACGAGGCCGGTGCCGAGGTCGAGGAAGGCACCGTTCTGTTCCAGCTTGAGGACGAAACGCTCGCCGCCGAGCTGACCGCGCGAGAGGTCGCGGTGTCGTCCGCCGAGGCGGCGCTCAGCGGGGCGCAGGCCACGGTCGATCGCTATCGCCAGCTCAGCGGTTCGGGCGTCAGCCGGGCCGAGTTCGAACAGGCCGAGGTGGCGCTTGCCGCGGCAGAGGCAGCGCTCGGCGCGGCAGAGGCACAGCGCGATCTGGCGCGGCTGGCGCTGGCCAGGACGGAAATCGTCAGCCCGATCCGCGGCGTGGTCTCGGTCAGCCCGTTCAGCGTCGGCGATATCGTCAGTTCGGGTCAGGCCGATGCGCTGACCGAGGTGGCGCAGATCGACCCGATCTATGTTGATGTGTCGGAATCGCGCGCGCGCATTCTGCGCTATCAGCAGCGCATGGATGAAGGAGACATGCAGCGGCTCGGCGCGCCGACGGATGCGCGGCTGGTGCTGGAAACCGGCGAGGCGTATGACCGGCCCGGCCGCGTGCTCAGCCCCGGCGCCGAGGTCTCTGCGACCACCGGAACGATCCCGATCCGCCTGCAATTTCCCAACCCGGATCGCCGCATCCTGCCCGGCCAGTTCGTCAGGGTGACGCTGACCGTGGGCAGCGTCGACGCGGTTCTCGTGCCGCAGCGCGCCACCAGCCGGGCCGCCAGCGGTGAACTGACCGCTTTCGTCGCTCGCGACGGGGTGGCCGTGGAGGTTTCGCTGACCGAGACCGGGGTGCATGAGAATGGCTGGATCGTCACGGAGGGGATCGATGGGGGCGAGCAGCTGGTCCTCGACGGGCTCAGCAATCTGCGCGACGGGGCCGAGATCACCACAGTGCCGGTCACCATCGATGCCGAAGGCGTGGTGCGCGACGTCGAGGCCGATCCGCCCCAGAACGCAGCAGCCGATGCGGTCGCAGGAAGCGGCAGGGATGCCGGGGCGGCCCCCTCTCAAAGCCGCGCGACGCCGCAACCGGGCGGCTGAGCGATGGGGCAGTTCTTCATCCATCGGCCGGTCTTTGCCTGGGTGCTGGCCATCGTCACGATGCTGGTCGGTGTGTATAGCCTGATCGGTCTGCCCGTGTCGCAATATCCCGACATCGCCCCGACCACGATCCGCATTTCGGCGGCTTACTCGGGCGCGACGGCAGAGGCGGTGCAGAACTCTGTCACCACCCCCATCGAGGACGCGCTGACCGGGATCGACGGGATGATCTATTTCGAATCCAGCTCGTCTCAGGGCCGCGCCTCGCTGGAGCTGACCTTCGACGACAGCGTCGATCCAACCGATGCGTTGAACGATGTGCAATCCAAGGTGCGCAGCGTGGAAAGCCGCCTGCCCTCGCCCGTGCAGTCGAACGGGGTCAGTGTCTCGCGCTCGACTTCCTCGATCCTGATGGTCGGTTCGCTGGTGTCGACAGATAACCGCTATTCGACGGTCGAGCTGGGCAACATGCTCGAAGAGATCGTCGAGGGGCCGGTAAAGCGCGTCGCGGGCGTGGGCGGGATCAATGTGTTCGGCTCGGGCTACGCGATGCGGATCTGGCTGGACCCGTTCCGGCTGGCGCAATACAGCCTTCTGCCGACCGACATCACCTCGGCGGTGGCCTCGCAGAACTCGACCGTTTCGGTGGGCTCGCTCGGCGATCAGCCGGTGACGCCGGGCCAGCAATTCACCTCGACCATCACCGCGCAGAGCCAGCTGGAAAGCGTCGAGGATTTCCGCCGCATCCTGCTGAAGACCGGCGAGGATGGCGCCACGGTCTGGCTGGGCGACGTGGCCGATATCGGGATCGGGCAGGAACGCTATGGCTCGGACAGTCGCTTCAACGGGCTGAATGCGGCCGGGTTCGGGGTCAATCTGGAAACCGGCGCCAATGCGGTCGAGACGGCGCAGGGCGTGCGCGAGGTGCTGGCGGGACTGAACAATGCCCTCCCCGACGGGGTCGAATTGCGCGTGGCCTATGACACCTCGCCATTTGTCGAACTCTCCATCGAGAAGGTCTATCACACGCTGATCGAGGCGATCTGCCTCGTCGTCGGGGTGATCCTGATCTTCCTGCAACGCTGGCGGGCGACGATCATCCCGGTGATCGTGGTGCCGGTGGTGCTTCTGGGCACATTCGCGGTGCTGGCGACGCTCGGCTATTCGATCAACACGCTCACCATGTTCGCGATGGTTCTGGCGATCGGTCTGCTGGTCGATGACGCCATCGTCGTGGTCGAGAATGTGGAACGGGTGATGCGCGAGGACGGGGTCGGCCCGGCCGAGGCCACCGAGCGGTCGATGCGCCAGATCTCGGGCGCGTTGATCGGGATCGCGGCGGTGCTGTCGGCGGTGTTCCTGCCGATGGCCTTCATGGCCGGCTCGACCGGGGTGGTCTATCGCCAGTTCTCGGTGACGATCATCACCGCGATGGTTCTGTCGCTGCTTGCCGCGCTGATCCTGACCCCGTCCCAGACCGCGACCCTGCTGCGCCGCCACGAAGGCGAGATCGGGTTCGCCCCGGCGCGCTGGTTCAACCGCAATTTCGACCGGCTCGCCGATCTTTATGCGGCAGCGGTGGCGCGGCTGGTTCGCCGCCCGGTCATGGCGCTTCTGGTTCTGGCACTGATCGCGGCGGGGGGCTGGCAGCTTTTCAGCCGAATGAGTTCGACCTTCCTTCCGACCGAGGATCAGGGCGTTCTGATGGTGCGCATCTCGCTGTCCGAGGGCTCGACCTCGCAACAGACCCGCGCCGTGGTCGAGGAGATCGAGGATTACCTGCTCAACGACGAGGCGGCGGTCGAATCCATCTTCGGCGCGCTTGGCTGGGGCTTTTCCGGCAGCAGCCAGAGCCGCGCCATGCTGTTCGTCAAGCTGAAGCCCTTCGATGAACGCGCCGACCCGGAACTGGCCGCGGCCTCGGTGGCGCAGCGGGCCAATGCGCGCTTCGGCAATGACCGCGCCGGACGGATCAGCTTTCTGCAACCGCCCGCCATCCAGGGGCTCGGCAACCAGGCCGGGTTCAACATGTTCCTGATCGACCAGACGGGACAGGGAATCGACGGGCTGCGCGAAGCCTCCTCTGCTCTTGAAGCCGCGGCCGAGGCCGATCCAAGGCTGGCCAATGTCAGCGGCCGTGGCGACGAGGACGACGCGGCGCTGCGCCTGACCATCGACGCACAGCGCGCCGAGGCGCTGGGGTTGAGCCTCAACGAGGTGAACGGGATGCTCTCGGTGATCTTTTCGGGGCGCGAGGTGAACGACTTCGCGCTTGGCGCGACGCTGCGCCCGGTGATCGTGCAGGGCGATGCGGAATACCGGATGCAACCCGACGATCTGGAGGCATGGTATGCGCGCAATTCCGACGGCGAGATGGTGCCGTTCAGCGCGTTCTCCTCTTATCGGTGGGAGCCGGTCGCGCCCCGCCTGCAACGGTTCGAGGGCGCGGATGCGATCTCGATCTCGGGCGAGGCGGGGCCAGGCACCCCGTCGGGCGAGGCGCTGGACGCGATGGAAGAGCTGGTCTCCGAACTGCCGGGCGGCTTTGGCGTGGCCTGGACCGAACTCAGCTATCAGGAACGGCAATCAGGCAATCAGGCGCCCTGGCTTTATGCGCTGTCGGCGCTTGTCGTGTTCCTGTCGCTGGCGGCGATCTATGAAAGCTGGTCCGTGCCGATGGCCGTGATTCTCGCCGTGCCGGTTGGCGTGCTTGGCGCGGTGGCCGCGGCGCTGATCTTCGGGCAGCCCAATGACGTCTATTTCAAGGTCGGCATCCTCACCACTATCGGGCTGGCGGCGAAGAATGCGATCCTCATCGTCGAATTCGCCCGTGTTCTCGAACTGGAAGGCCGCGCCACCGCCGCAGCCGCAATCGAGGCCGCACGGCTGCGGCTGCGTCCGATCCTGATGACTTCCTTTGCCTTCATCCTCGGCGTGGTGCCTCTGGCAACGGCAAGCGGGGCCGGGGCCGCGGCGCAGAACTCCATCGGGATCGGGGTGATGGGGGGGATGATCGCGGCGACCTTTATCGGCATCTTCATGGTGCCAAGCTTCTATGTGGCGATCCGCAGCCTGTCCGGACCGCTGCGCGCCCCGCCGAAGCCCCGCCGGGACGAGACCGGACAGGCTATGCCGGGCGAATGAGGATGGCGCGGAAATCATTCACATTGGTCAGGGTGGGCCCCGGCACAACCTGATCGCCAAGCGCGCCGAAGAAGCTGTGCGCGTCATTTCGGCTCAGCGCATCTTGTGCATCAAGCCCGGCCGCAGCCGCGCGGGACAGCGTGTCAGGGGCGATCACCGCGCCGGCCACCTCGGCCGCGCCATCGACACCGTCCGTATCGCAGGCCAGCGCGTGAATGCCCGCCGCGCCGTTCAGCGCCATTGCGAGGGCCAGAGCGTATTCCGCATTCGGCCCCCCGACCCCGTCGCCGCGCCGTGTGACCGTCAGCTCTCCGCCGGAAAGCACCAGAAGCGGATCGTCCTTCGCGCCCATCTCGGCCTGCAATTTCAGCGCCAGCGCGGCATGTTGCGACGCCACCTCGCGCGCTTCGCCGTCAAGATCGTCACCCAGCATCAGCGTGGCATAGCCGTTGCCCTGCGCCTCTGCCGCCGCTGCGCCGAGCGATTGCGCGGGCGCTGCGACGACGCGGTTTTCGACCCGCGACAGCCGCGTGTCGCCGGGCGCGATCACCCCTGATCCCGCCGACAGAACCGCGCGGGCGCTGTCCGGCAGGGGGATTTTCCAGCGATTGACGATGGCCTCGGCATCTTCCGCCGTCGAGCCATCGCCGACGGTCGGTCCCGAGCCGATAATCGCGGGATCGTCGCCCGGCACATCCGAGATCATCAGCGCCAGCATCCGCGCCGGCGCCGCCGCAGCGGCAAGCTGGCCGCCCTTCACCCGGCTGAGATGCTTGCGCAGAATGTTCATCTTCCCGATCGGCGCGCCCGATTCCAGCAGTGCCGCGTTGACCGCCTGTTTTTCGGCCAGCGTCATCTCTCCGGCGGGCGCGCAAAGAAGCGCTGAGGCCCCGCCCGAGATCAGCGCCAGCACCAGGTCGTCCTCCGCCAGCCCCTCCAGCAGAGACAGCATCCGCCGTGTTGCCGCAACCCCGGCCTCATCCGGCACCGGATGGGCGGCCTCGACGATCTCGATCCCCTGCGTCGGTCGGCCATAGCCGTAACGCGTAATGACCAGACCCTCGCAGGGGGCCCATTCGGCCTCGACCGCCTCGGCCATGCGCGCCGACGCCTTGCCCGCGCCGATGACGACACAGCGCCCCGCCGGACGCTCGGGCAGGTTCGGCCCGATGAAGCGCATCGGGTCGGCCGTCTTGACCGCCCGGTCGAACAGCCGGTTCAGGAATTCGCGCTCGGACATTCTTTCCTCCGTCAGCCTGCGGCGCGACGGCGCCAGCCCTGCCAGATGGTTAACACGATCAGCGCCGCGGTGGCGATGACGAAGCCGCAGGCGATGGGCCGTTCCAGGAACACCATCGGATCCCCGCGAGAGATCAGCAGCGCGCGGCGCAGATTGGTCTCGATCAACGGCCCGAGCACAAAACCCAACAGCAGCAGGGCCGGGCTGAATTTCGCCAGTGCCATCAGATAGCCCGAAATGCCGACAATCGCGACCACGGCGATGTCGAAGCCGGATTCGCGCACCGAATAGACGCCCAGGCAGACAAAGATCAGGATCGCCGGATACAGATAGCGGAACGGAATTCGCAGCATCGAGACCCAGATCCCGATCAGCGGCAGGTTCAGGATCAGCAGCAGGAAATTTCCGATCCCGAAACTGACCACCAGCCCCCAGAACATCTCGGGCCGTGCCTCCAGCATCAGCGGGCCCGGCTGAATGCCGTGGATCACCAAAGCGCCCAGCATCAGTGCCATGATCGGATCGCCGGGGATACCCAGCGTCAGCGTCGGCACGAAGGCGGTGATCGCGGCCGCGTTATTGGCGGCTTCCGGTCCAGCGACGCCTTCCACCGCGCCCTTGCCAAACCGCTCGGGGCTGCGCGAGACGCGCTGCTCCATCGCATAGCTGAGGAAAGAGGACAGCGTCGAGCCGGTGCCGGGCAGCGCACCGAAAAACGATCCCAGCGTAGTGCCGCGCAGCACCGGCAGCGGCATCCGGCGCAGATCGTCGCGGCTCGGCATCATCTGGCGGAAGCTGACCTTCTGCGGCACACCGGTCCGCTCGGCATCGCGGATATTGCCGACGACCTCGGCCACCCCGAACAGCCCCATCGCCAGAGCGACAAGGTTGATCCCGTCCAGCAACTCGGTCTGGCCAAAGGTGAAGCGCTGCGCTCCGGAATTCACATCCGTGCCGACGCAGCCAAGGATCAGCCCCAGAACCACCATCGCAAAGGATTTGAGAGGCCGGTCAGAGCCGATGGTCGAGGCCGCGACCAGCCCGAGGATCATCATCGCTGCATAGTCCGCCGCCCCGAAGGCGGTGGCGGCGCGGCTCAGCCAGCCGGCCAGCACGACCAGCACCACGATGCCCAGAACCGAGCCTGTGAAGGACGACACCATCGACACGAACAGCGCCACCCCGGCGCGCCCCTGCTGGGCCAGAGGATAGCCGTCCAGCGTGGTCACCGCCGATTGCGGCGTGCCGGGCAGGCGCAGCAGGATCGAGGCCACCGCCCCGCCATATTGCGCGCCGTAATAGACCCCGGCCAGCATGATCAGCGCCGCCTCGGGGCTGATGTAATAGGTGATCGGCAGCAGCAGCGAGATCGCCGCCATCGCCCCGATCCCCGGCAACACGCCGATAAACGTGCCCAGCGTCACGCCGAGCAGGCAATAGATCAGCACAGCCGGTTGCAGGGCGACGCTGAACCCGTAGGCGATGCCTTCAAGCGCGGTCATGGATCAGGCCAGAGCGGCAGGCCCATTTGCAGGCCCAGTTCAAACACGACGAAGGTCAGCGCCGTGACCGACACGGCCAGCACCACGCGCCACAGCCAGCCCGGACGCGGCGCGGGGATCGAGGCGACCAGCACGGCGATGAAACAGGCCAGCACCATGCCCAGCCATTCCATCCCCAGCCCGAAGATCAGGATCGCGGCGATGACCGCGGCGAGATCGGAGAGGCGGATCGGGGCGGGCTCCGCCCCGCGCGACCAGGCCGGCACCGCGATGGCCGCACCGAGGGCGGCAAGCGCCACCCCCAGCACGGTCGGGAAGAACCCTGGCCCCATGGCGCGCAACGTCCCGAAATCCAGCCGCGCCCCGGCCCAGGCAGCCACGCCCAGCCCGATCGCGGCCAGCACGGCACCGCCCCAGATATCCGCCCAGTCCCTTTGCATCTGCCGGGGCTTATTCCGCCGCCTCGACCTTGTCGATCACCGCGCCCCACATCCCGGTGTCATCCGCGATACGCTGCGTCAGATCATCGGCGGAACCGCCCGCCGCCTGCCAGCCCATATCCAGAAGCTTCTGCTGAACCGTCTCATCCTGAAGGATTTCGTTGATCTCGGTATTGAGCCGCTCGATCACGGCCGCATCCATGTCGGCGGGCGCGATGAAGGCGTTCCACAGCTCGGCCTTAAAATCATCCGGCAGACCGGCGTTTCCGGCGATCACCGGCACGTCCGGGATCTGGCCGAAGGGCTCTGCCGATGTCACGCCCAGCATCTTCATGTTCCCGGCCTCGACATGGGGCAGCGCGGCAGAGGGCGCCATGAAGCCCGAATCGATCTCGCCGCCCATGATCGAGGTGGTGACCTCGGCATAGGCGGTGAAGGGGACATGCAGCATCTCGATCCCGGCCTCGCTGTTGAACAGCTCGGCGGTCAGATGCGCGCCCGAGCCCTGCCCGACCGAGCCGAAGCTGAGCGCGCCCGGCTCGGCCTTGGCGGTCTCGACGAAGCCGGCCAGATCCTCGATCTCGGACTCGCCCGAGACGGCCAGGACCAGCGGAGATGTCGCGATCAGCGCGATCGGCGCAATGTCGGCCTGCGGATCGAAGCCGGTATCGCCCATCATCCGCGCCGCCGTGGTCAGCGGCCCGTTGATCGAGGTGCCGATGGCGTGGCCGTCATCGGCATTGGCCAGCATCTGCTGGATGCCGATCACCCCGCCCGCGCCGGGCTTGTTCTCGATCACGATGGGCTGGCCCAGACGTTCCGCCAGAGGTTCCGTGATGATCCGGGCCAGCAGGTCGGGCGAAGATCCTGCCGGGAAGCCGACATAGACATGGACCGGCTCGGTCGGCCAGTCGGCATCCTGCGCGAAGGCCGGGAGGGCAAAGGCGGCAGCGCCGAGGATCAGCGTGGCGCGGCGGGTCAGGTGAAGGGTCATGATATGTCCTCTCTGTTGGATCAAAGGTCGCGCAGGGCCGGAAGCCCCACGCCGGTGGCATCGAAGCCGCCATCGGCGGCGATGGTCTGGCCGGTGACATATCCGGCCTTGTCCGAGCACAGGAACACGATCACCTCGGCGATCTCTGTCTCGGTGCCGTAGCGGTTCAGCGGGATCGCGTCGTGATAGGCGGCGCGGATCTCTGGCGTGTGAACGGCCAGCGCGAGCTTGGTGTCCACAGGGCCCGGCGCGACGCAGTTGGAGCGGATCCCCAGCTCGCCCAATTCGGCGGCCTGCTGGCGGGTCAGGTGGATCACCGCCGCCTTCGAGGTGCCATAGGCCACCCGCAGCGTCGAGGCCCGCAATCCGCTGATCGAGGCGATGTTGACGATGGCCCCCCGGCCCCGGCGCAGATGCGGGATCACGCTTTGAGAGGTCAGGAAAACCCCGTCGAGATTGGTCTCCATCACCCGGCGCCATGTCTGCATCTCGGTTTCACCCAGAGGCCGGAAATCCGCCACCCCGGCATTGTTGATCAGCGCATCCACCTTTCCGAATTCGCCAGTGACCTGCGCCACCATCGCCGCGACCTGCGACTCGTCCGAGACGTCGCAGATGACGGGCAGCACATTCTCCAGCCCCGCGGCGGCCTCGGCCAGCGCCTCTGCGTCGCGGTCGATCATGGCGACGCGTCGGCCCTCGGCCAGAAACAGCCTGGTGGTGGCGAGCCCGATGCCGCGCGCGGCGCCGGTAACGATGGCGTTGGACATTTCAGCCTCCCAGCAAACGAACGAGGAAAAGGGACATTTCCGGTGCGGCAGCGATCACGACCAGCCCGATCAGGCTGGCCAGCAGGAAGGGCAGCGCACCGCGCGCGACCTGCTCGATCCGCAGGCGGGTGACATTGGCGGCGACATACAGGTTGATCCCGACCGGCGGCGTGATCAGCCCGATGGCCAGATTCACCATGGTCAGCACCCCGAACCAGACCGGATCCCAGCCCAGTTCCCGCACCACCGGCATGAAGATCGGCAATGAGATGAACATCACCGTCACCGCATCCATGAACATCCCCGCGATCAGCAGGATCAGCATGATTACGATCAGGATCACCGCGCCGTTGTCGGACAGGCCCAGAAGGGCGGTCGAATAGCTGCCGACCAGATCCTCGACCGTGACCACCCAGCCGAACAGGCTCGCATAGGCCACGACCATCATCACCACCGCCGAGGAGGACGCGGCATCGCTCAGCGAGGCATAGAGCCCGCGCAGCGTCAGCGTGCGATAGACGATGCCCCCCACGCCAAGCGCATAGACGGTGGCGACAAGCGCCGCCTCGGTCGGGGTAAAGATGCCGGAATAAATCCCACCCAGGATCACCACCGGGGTCAGCAGCCCCCAGAAACTGTCGCGAAAACTGCGCCAGAGCCGCGTGCCATAAGGCGCCCCCGCATAGGGATCGGGGCTGAGCCGGTCCAGCGCCGCTCTGCCCTTGCCCTGTCCGCGCCCGGCCAGCGGCAGCACCGCCAGCATGGTCAGCCCCATGAAGGCGCCGGGAATGATCGCGGCGATGAACAGATCCGAGATCGAGGTTTCCGCGATCACCCCGAAGATCACCAGCCCGATCGAGGGCGGGATGACGATGGAAAACGCCGCCCCCGTACTGACCAGCCCGGCGGCGAAGGCGCGGGAATAGCCGTCCTCCTCCATGGCGCGGATCAGCATCGGGCCGATGGCCGCGACCGAGGCCGGGCCGGACCCCGACACCGCGCCCCAGAACAGGCAGACCACCGTGCCGACAACGCCCATCCCGCCGGGCAGGCTGCCGATCAGCACGCGGAAGAAGCGGATCATCCGCTCGGCGATGCCCAGCGAGCCCATCAGCGCGCCCGCAAGAATGAAGAACGGGATCGCCAGCAGCGAATATTTCGCGATGCCCGAGGCGATCAGATCGCCGGCAAGATCGAAGCCGAAGCCGATCAGCCACATCGCGTACAGCGCTGAGAGGCCCAGCGAAAACGCCACTGGCACGCCGATCGCCATCAGCAGGAAGAAGGCGATCACCATCTGGGTGCCGGCGGGGATGCTGGCGACGGTCTCAAACATCGGGCACCTCGGCGGGCGCGTCACCGGGGTCGTGGCGGCCTTTCCACGCATATTGCAGATAGCGGATCATGATCAGCGCGAATCCGAAAGGCACCGCCGCCTGATAATACCAGGCCGGGATCTGCAGCGCGTAGCTCTGCATCCCGTTGCCGATCAGATTGGTCAGCGCCTGCCAGGAAAACCACGCCGACATGAGCAGCAGCAGCACGCTCAGCGCGGTGGCCAGCAGGAACAGCGTCCGGCGCAGCACGCGCGGCAGGCTGTCGGTCAGAAGCGTCACGGCCAGATGCTCGCCCCGCCTTGCGGCGATGGCGGCGCCGAACACGGTCAGCAGCAGGAACCCGTTGGTCAGCAGCTCTTCCGAGGCCGCCAGCGAGTAATTCGTCAGATAGCGCACGCAGACATTGGCAAAACCCACCGCCGTCATGCCCAGAAAGATCACCGCGCAGATGATCTTTTCGGCCTCGTTCAGGATGAAGCGCATCCGGTCCCTTTCCGGCAGCGGGGCGGCCGACCGCCCCGCCGGCGATCGTTACTTCACCGAGGCCACGGCGTCCTGGAAGGTTTTGACCAGATCGGGGCCGACCTTTTCGGCCCATGTATCGAAGGCGGGCTGGGTCGCTTCACGGAAGGCGGCGAGCTCTTCGGCATTGGGTTCATAGACCTCCATCCCCTGTTCTTTCAGGAAATCGAGCCCTTCCGCGGTGCCTTCGCGGCTGATGTCGCGTTGATATTCCATCGCCTCGGTCGCGGCCTCCTGGAACTGCGCCTGTGTGTCCGCATCGAGCGAATCCCAGCGTTCCTTCGCGATGCCGAGGAACAGCGGATCATAGGAATAATGCCAGGTCGTGATGTATTTCTGCATCTCATAGACCTGCTGCGGGATGATCACCGCACCGATCGGGTTCTCCTGCCCGTCCACCACGCCCTGCTGCAATGCGGTGAGGGTTTCCGACCATTGCATCTGCTGCGGATTGGCGCCGAGCGCATTCATCACGTCGATATACATCGGCCCGGCCACGCGAACATTCATACCCTCCATATCGGCGGGCGAGGTCACCGGCTTGGTGTTGTTGGTCAGCTCGCGGAAGCCGTTTTCGCCCCAGGCCAGCACCTTGATGCCCTTTTCCAGCAGGATCTCTTCCAGCGGCGCGACCGCCTCGCCCTGGGTGGTGGCGTCGACCTGTTCGTAATTCTCGTACATATAGGGCAGCGAGAACACCGCCATTTCCGGCACCAGAGGCGTGACGTTGATCGCCGAGGTCACCACCAGATCCAGCGCGCCGCGCCCGACCATCTCGGCCTGTTTCATCTGGTCGCCGCCGGATAGCTGGGCGTTCGGAAATACTCGCACGTCATATTCGCCGCCGGTCTTTTCGGCCAGAAGCTCGCCAAAGCGTTCCGCCCCCTGCTGCCAGGTCGTGGTGTCGCCGACATTATGCGACAGGCGCAGCGTTTCCGCCTGCGCGCTGACCGCCATGATCGCGGTCGCCGCGATGGCGGCGAAGCTGAAGCGTGTGAAGCTCATGAAATCTCTCCCCGTTGATAGTCACGCCGCGTCGGGTCCGAGACCCGCGCGAAGATTGCCGCGCAACTTCACCCTATCGGGCGGCTGCATACAAGACGTATTTCGGTGCAGATCCTCCGGCTCAGACCGCGTCCCAGAGCCGCTCCGCATGCCAGGCGACGTGATCGCCCATGAAGCTCTGCACGAAGAAATAGCTGTGATCGTAGCCGGGCTGCATCCGGATCATCGCCGGTTGCCGACGCGCGGCGATGGCTTGGGCCAGCGCCTCGGGGCGCAGCAGGTCGAGAAACTGGTCCTCGGTGCCCTGATCGATCAGGATCTCACCGGGATAACCCTTTTCCGCCATCAGCAAACTCGCGTCATGGGCGGCCCATGCGGCGCGGTCCTCGCCCAGATAGGCGGTGAACTGCTTGCGGCCCCAATCCGAGTCGCTCGGGTTCGCGATGGGCGCGAAGGCCGAGACGCTGCGATAGGTCTCGGGCAGGGTCAGCGCCAGGGTCAGCGCGCCGTGACCGCCCATGGAATGCCCGGTGATGCCCTGCGCGGCGCGGTCCAGCGGAAATTCGTCAAAGACCAGATCGGGCAATTCCTGCGCGATGTAATCCCACATGCGGAAATGTTTCGCCCAAGGGTCCTGCGTGGCGTTGACATAGAAGCCCGCGCCCTGCCCCAGATCGAAAGCCTCGTCATCGGCCACCCCCTCGCCGCGCGGCGAGGTGTCGGGGAAGATCAGCGCGATCCCTTCGCGCGCGGCATGATCCTGCGCGGCGGCCTTGTTCATCGCGTTCTCATGGGTGCAGGTCAGCCCCGACAGATACCACAGCACCGGCACCTCGGCCTGTTCGGCCTGCGGCGGCAGATAGACGGCAAAGGTCATTTCGGTGCCGGTCGCTGTCGAGGCGTGACGATACACGCCCTGCCGCCCGCCGAAGCTGCGGTTTTCGCTGAGTGTTTCAAGGCTCATCGAGGTCTCCCTTACTCAGATCGTGATACATAACGAGCGCATCGACATAGCCCGCACGCGGGTGGCTGAACGCGCCGGGAAGGCGGCCCACGGCCTGAAACCCGGCCTGTTCCCAGACCCGGATCGCGCCCGCATTGGTCGCCACGACGAAATTGAACTGCATCGCGCGGAATCCCCGTTCCCGCGCCCATATCTTCGCATGGCGAACCATGTCCCGCGCCACGCCCTGCCCGCGCGCCGCCGGGTCGGTGGCGAAGCTGGCATTGGCGACATGGCTGCCGCCTCCGCCCCGGTTCGCGCCGACATGGCTGGTCCCGAGAACGCGCCCGGCGCGTTCTGCCACGAAGGCTGTGAAGGGCGCCGCGAACCAGTCGTCAAGCGCATCGTCTCGGTTGATGTCGCGGTCGATGCAATAGGTCTCGCCAGCGCGATAGACCGGTTCGAGGATCGCCCAGATCGCGTCGTGGTCGCCCGCCCCGGCCTCTCGGATCGAGAGCGGCGCAGGCTCGGAGCCATCGCTCAATACAGCACCACCGAGCGGATGGATTCGCCGGAATGCATCAGATCGAAGCCCTTGTTGATGTCGTCCAGCCCCATGGTGTGGGTAATCATCGGGTCGATCTCGATCTTGCCGTCCATATACCAATCGACGATCCTGGGCACATCGGTCCGGCCGCGCGCGCCACCGAAGGCCGTGCCTTTCCAGACCCGGCCGGTGACCAGCTGGAAGGGCCGCGTGCTGATCTCGGCCCCGGCGGGCGCCACGCCGATGATGATCGACTGGCCCCAGCCGCGATGGGTGCATTCCAGCGCGTCGCGCATCACCTTGACGTTACCAGTGGCGTCGAAGCTGTAATCCGCCCCGCCGATCTGGTCGAAGGGGGTCTTGGTCATCTCGACGATTTCCTGAACCGTATTCTCGACCTCGGACGGGTTGATGAAATGGGTCATGCCGAAGCGTTCCGCCATCATCTTCTTTTCGTTGTTCAGATCCACCCCGATAATCATGTCGGCCCCGGCGAGCCGCAGCCCCTGGATCACGTTCAGCCCGATCCCGCCCAGCCCGAACACCACGGCCTTGGCGCCGATTTCCACCTTGGCGGTGTTGATGACAGCGCCGATGCCGGTGGTCACGCCGCAGCCGATATAGCAGATCTTGTCGAACGGCGCGTCCTCGCGGACCTTCGCCACGGCAATTTCCGGCAGCACGGTGAAATTCGAGAATGTCGAGCAGCCCATATAGTGATGGATCGGCGTGCCATCGGGCATGGAAAACCGGCTGGTGCCATCGGGCATGAATCCCTGCCCCTGCGTGGCGCGGATCGCTGTGCAGAGATTGGTCTTGCCCGACAGGCAGGACGCGCATTGCCGGCATTCCGGCGTGTAGAGCGGGATCACATGATCGCCCGGCTTCACGCTGGTGACGCCCTCGCCGATCTCGACCACGACGCCGGCGCCCTCATGACCCAGAATCGAGGGGAACAGCCCCTCGGGATCGCCGCCGGAGAGGGTGAATTCATCGGTGTGGCAGATGCCTGTGGCCTTGACCTCGACCATCACCTCGCCGGCCTTGGGACCGTCGAGATTGACCTCCATCACTTCCAGCTTCTTGCCGGCCTCAAGGGCCACGGCGGCACGGGTTTTCATGGCAGGACCTCCTATCTGTTGCGGGCATGTTTGGACAGGCCGGCGGGGCGGGTCAAGCGAAGCGTGTCGCGTGACACAGCGAGCTTGCCCGAACGCCGGACAGCGCAACGCCTTTCGATGACCTGCCTGCGATGATCGTCGCAGCCGCCCGACCCTCACGCACCCGTTATTTCCGACAAAAATAGTTTGACAGCCGGAGGAGTAACTGATGAAAAGACTGGGAATTGGGCTGGCGCGCCCGCGCCCTCCATCGCCCGTCTGTCTCAGGAGACCACATGTTCCGCTCGACCCTGACCGCCCTGCCGCTGGTGATGATCGCCGCCGCCTCTGTCGCCGCCACGCCGGAAGACGTCGTCGAGACCTATGCCGACATCGCCGAAGCCGCCTATGGGGACAGCCTGTCAACGGCGCAGGCACTGCGCGAGGCCATCGGGACGCTGGTCGAGAGCCCTTCCGAAGAGACCCTCAACGCCGCGCGCGAGGCTTATACCGCCGCCCGCGTCCCCTATCAGCAGACCGAGGCCTATCGCTTCGGCAACCCGATCGTGGATGATTGGGAAGGCCGCGTGAATGCCTGGCCTCTGGATGAGGGTCTGATCGATTACGTGGCCGAGGACACCCCGTCGGCCGAGGATAACGAGCTGGCGCAACTCAACGTGATCGCCAATCCTTCGCTGGATCTGTCGGGCGACACCATCGACGCAACCGAAATCACGCCAGAGCTCATCTCGGGCCAGCTTCACGAGGCCGGCGGGATCGAGGCGAATGTCGCCTCGGGCTATCACGCCATCGAATTCCTGCTCTGGGGGCAGGATCTGAACGGCACCGGGCCGGGCGCGGGTGAGCGCCCCTGGACGGATTACGCAACCGGCGAGGACTGCACCGGCGGCAATTGCGACCGTCGCGGCGCCTATCTGACCGCGGCCGCCGACCTGCTGGTCTCGGACCTTGAAGAGATGGTTGCCAACTGGTCCGAGGGCGGCGAGGCCCGCCTGGCCGTGACCGAAGACCCTCAGGCCGGACTGAACGCGATGCTGACCGGCATGGGCAGCCTCTCTTACGGCGAACAAGCTGGCGAGCGCATGAAGCTGGGGCTGATGCTGAACGACCCCGAGGAAGAACATGACTGCTTCTCGGACCAGACCCATCTGAGCCATTACTATGACGGGCTCGGCATCCAGAATGTCTATCTGGGCCGCTATGTCCGTCCCGATGGCAGCGAGGTCAGCGGCCCGTCCCTGTCCGAACTGGTCGCCGAAGCCGATGCCGATGTGGACGCGGCGCTGAAATCGGGGCTGGACGCCTCGATGGCGGCACTGACCGAGCTGCGCGACACCGCCGAGGCCGGAACGGCCTATGACCAGATGCTCGCCGCGGGCAATGCCGAGGGTGAGGCGATCATCATGGCCGCCGTCGATGCGCTTGTCGCCCAGACCCGGGATATCGAGCGCGCGGTCGCGGCGCTCGGGCTGAACGAGATCGCCTTCGAAGGCTCGGACAGCCTCGACGACCCCAACGCCGTCTTCCAGTAACCGCATAAACCCAAAGGTTTTTGTCATGATTGTCTGTCACTGCATGCAGATCTCCGACCGCGATATTCGCGCCGCTGTCGGCTGGATGCGCGCCGCGGACCCTGATACGATTGTGACGCCGGGCAAGATCTATCACGCGCTCGGCAAGCGCGCCGATTGCGGCGGCTGCATGAAGTTGTTCGTCGCCGAGATGCGCGCGGCGGACGGGTTCGCTGTCGGTCAGGGTCACCCCGTGCCGGCAGTGCTGACAGGCCTGCGGCGCAAGATCGCGGGCTGACAAGAAAGGAACTGGAATGAAGGGCGACGCCAAGGTCATTGAATACCTTAACGCAGCTCTGCGCTCGGAACTGACGGCGGTCAGCCAGTACTGGCTGCATTACCGGCTTCAGGAAGATTGGGGCTATGGCAAGATCGCCGACAAGTCCCGCGCGGAATCGATCGAAGAGATGCACCATGCCGACAAGCTGATCCAGCGGATCATCTTCCTGGAAGGGCACCCGAATCTGCAGAAGCTCGACCCGCTGCGCATCGGCCAGTCCATCAAGGAAACGATGGAATGCGATCTGGCTGGCGAGCATGACGCGCGCAATCTCTATATCGAGGCGCGCGATCACTGCGAGAAGGTCGGCGACTATGTCAGCAAGAACCTTTTCGAAGAGCTGATCTCGGACGAGGAGGGCCATATCGACTTCCTCGAAACCCAGCTCGAACTGCATGAGCAGATCGGCGCGCAGAATTTCGGCCTGCTGAATGCGAAACCCTCGGACGAGGCCGAGTAAGACAATCCGGCGGGCGCATCTGCCGCCCGCCGCCCGAATGATCTTCCGATACAGACGACCAGATGATCCGCCGCCCTGCCCCTGCCGGTCCGTTTCTCCAGCCCGGCGCCGCAAGGCGGCTGATGACTGCCTGCGTGCTGGCGTGGCTGGCCGCGCCTGCGGTCGCACAGGACGGTCCCGATTCCGTCCGCGCGGTGCCCGATGATCCGCAACCCGCCGCTGACTGGCAGGCAGAGCCGCATCTGAACATCATCCCGCGCACACCAGCCGAATCCGCACGCATCGGCGCCGCGACCCGGCCGGCCACGGATTTCTCCGCGCCCGAGCCGTTCGAGCAGAACCCCGGCGGGGCGGCGACGACGCGCTATACCGACAACGCAGACGCCTTCTCGCAATTCTCCGCCAATATGCCCTTCGAATCCGAACTGGATTTCAAGGTCGGCAATGGCATCTTCCGCAAGCTGTGGATCGGCGCGCCCTCCTCGACCAAGGGCAGCGACGGGCTCGGGCCGCTCTACAACGCGCGGTCCTGCCAGAACTGCCATATCAAGGACGGTCGCGGCCATATGCCGGACGGGCCGGATGACAGCCGCGTCTCGGCCTTCCTGCGGCTCTCGGTGATGGGCGGGCCGGATCAGCCGGCGATCCCGGATTACATCCCGACCCTGCCCGACCCGGTCTATGGCGGGCAGTTGCAGGACCTGTCGCTCGAGGGCTACCTCGCCGAGGCAAGGATGGGCGTGCAGTGGCGCAACAAGACCGTGACGCTCTCGGATGGGGAAACCGTCACCCTGCGCGCACCAAGCTACAGCCTCGACAACCCCGCCTATGGCAACCCGCATGAGGGGCTGATGATCTCGCCCCGTGTCGCGCCGCAGATGATCGGGCTGGGTCTGCTCGAGGCGATCCCCGCCGCCGACATCGTCGCCGCCGCCGACCCTCAGGACCGCGACGGAGACGGCATTTCGGGCCGCGCGCAGATCGTCTGGTCGAGCGAATTCGGCCAGCCCATGCTGGGCCGCTTCGGCCACAAGGCGGGCAATGCGACGATCCATGAACAATCGGCCTCGGCCTTCTCGGGCGATATGGGGCTGTCCACCCCGCTTTTCCCCGCCCCTTCCGGCGAATGCACCGAGGCGCAGCGCGACTGCCTCACCGCCCCCGCCGGGCAGGAGCCGGGCATTCGCGACGGGCTGGAGGTCGATGCCCAGACGATGGATCTGGTCACCTTCTATTCCCGCAACCTCGCCGTCCCCGAGCGCCGCGATCTCGACGACCCTCAGGTGTTGCGCGGCAAGCAGATCGCCTATGAAATCGGCTGCACCTCCTGCCACCGCCCGAAATTCGTGACCCACCGGCTGAATGATCGCCCCGAGCAGAGCTTCCAGCTCATCTGGCCATATAGCGACATGTTGCTGCACGATATGGGCGAAGATCTGGCGGATCATCGCCCCGAATCCCGCGCCACCGGCCGCGAATGGCGCACCGCGCCGCTTTGGGGGATCTCGCTGAACGGGCAGGTGACCGGCACCGAATCCTATCTCCATGACGGCCGGGCACGCACGCTTCTCGAAGCGATCCTCTGGCATGGCGGCGAGGCGCAGGCAGCGCGCGACAAGGTGGTGGCCATGCCCCGCGACGACCGCGACGCCCTCATCGCCTGGCTGGAATCACTATAAACAAGGCGCCGCACGCGGCGACGCCTCTTCATCCTGAGCCAAATATCCCGGGGTGAATGGCCCGGTCACGGGCCAGAGGGGCAGCGCCCCTTCTACGCCATCTCGACCAGCAGGTCCTTCGCATCGATCTGCTGCCCGGGGCTGACATGCACCGCCTTCACCGTGCCGTCGCGATCGGCGTGGATGGCGGTTTCCATCTTCATCGCCTCGATGGTCAGCAGCATGTCCCCCGCCTTCACCGCCTGCCCCACCGTGGCCGCGACCGAGGCGACCACGCCCGGCATCGGCGCACCGATATGCGACTCGTTCCCCGGATCGGCCTTCGGAGCTGCGGCAGCCGCCGCACCCTCGGCGCGGTTCGGCACGCGGATATTGCGCGGCTGGCCATTGAGTTCAAAGAACACCTTCACCTCGCCCTTGTCATCGGTCTCGCCAATCGCCTGAAGGCGGATCTCCAGCGTCTTGCCGGGGTCGATCTCGACGCTGATCTGGTCGCCCGGTTCCATCCCGTAGAAGAAATTCTTCGTCGGCAGGGTGCGGACCGGGCCATAGATGCGGTGCCGGCCCATATAGTCGAGAAACACTTTCGGATACATCAGATACCCGTTCAGATCCTCGTCATCGATGCTCATCCCGTCGAGCTGTTCCGACAGATCGGCGCGCGTCGCTTCCAGATCGACCGGCTTCATCGCCGCGCCGGGGCGCGTGGTCAACGGCTTTTCGCCCTTCAGCACCTTCTTCTGCAACGCCTCGGGCCAGCCGCCCGGAGGCTGGCCGAGATTGCCGCGCATCATGTCGATCACGGAATCGGGGAAGGCCACGTCCACATTCGGGTCCTCGACCTGTTCGCGGCTCAAACCCTGGCTCACCATCATCAGCGCCATGTCGCCCACCACTTTCGAGGAGGGCGTGACCTTCACGATATCGCCGAACATCTTGTTCACCTCGGCATAGGTCTGGGCGACCTCGTGCCAGCGATCCTCCAGCCCGAGGCTGCGGGCCTGAGCTTTCAGATTGGTGAACTGCCCGCCGGGCATCTCGTGCAGATAGACCTCGGAGGCCGGTGCCTGGAGCCCGGATTCAAAGGCGGCGTAATCCTCGCGGACACGTTCCCAGTAATTGGAAATCTCGCGCACCGCGTCGATATCCAGCCCGGTGTCACGCCCGGTCCGCTCGAATGTCTCGACAATGGACCCGAGCGTCGGCTGGCTGGTATTGCCCGACAGCGCATCCATCGCGCCGTCGACGATATCCACCCCGGCCTCGGCGGCGGCCAGATAGGACGCACCGCCCATGCCGCTGGTATCATGGGTATGGAAATGGATCGGCAGCCCGACCTCTTCCTTCAGCGCGGTGACCAGCTTGCGCGCCGCGGCGGGCTTCAACAGCCCCGCCATATCCTTCAGCCCGAGGATATGGGCGCCCGCGTCGCGCAGCTCTTTTCCCATTGAAACATAATATTGCAGGTCGTATTTCGCGCGATGCGGGTCGAGAACATTGCCGGTATAGCAAATCGCGGCCTCGCAGATCTTGCCGGTCTCGATCACCGAATCCATGGCAACGCGCATATTCTCGACCCAGTTCAGACTGTCGAAGACGCGGAACACATCGACGCCCGATTCCGCCGCCTGTTTCACGAAGCTTTCCACGACGTTATCGGGATAATTCGTATAGCCCACCCCGTTCGACGCGCGCAGCAGCATCTGGGTCAGCAGGTTCGGCATCCGCGCGCGAATATCGCGAAGCCGCTGCCACGGGCATTCCTGCAAGAATCGATAGGCGACGTCGAAGGTCGCCCCGCCCCAGCATTCGACACTGAACAGCTGCGGCAGATTGGCGGCATAGGCCGGCGCCACCCGGATCATGTCGATGGACCGCATCCGCGTGGCCAGCAGCGACTGATGCCCGTCGCGCATCGCCGTGTCGGTCAGCAGCAGGCGGCTTTGCGAGGCCACCCAGTCGGCCACGGCCTGCGCGCCTTTCTCTTCCAGCAATTGCCGCGTCCCGGCGGGCGGAGGAGAAACGCGGGGTTTCGGCGCGGTCACGGGCCGTGCCTCGGCCGGCGGCGCGGCGCGGCCCGCGGTCTCGGGATGACCGTTGACCGAGATATCCGCCAGATAGGTCAGGATCTTCGTCGCCCGGTCCTGCCGCTGCCGGAACTCGAACAGCTCGGGCGTCGTGTCGATGAATTTCGTCGTGTATTCATCCGACAGGAATGTCGGGTGTTTCAGCAGGTTGATGACGAAATCGATATTCGTGCTGACCCCGCGCACCCGGAATTCGCGCAAGGCCCGGTCCATCCGCCGGATCGCCTGATCGGGTGTCTGCGCCCATGCGGTGACCTTGACCAGCAGCGAATCGTAGAACCGCGTGATCACCCCGCCCGAATAGGCCGTGCCGCCATCCAGACGGATGCCCATCCCGGTCGCCGAGCGATAGGCGGTGATGCGCCCGTAATCGGGGATGAAATTATTCTGCGGATCCTCGGTCGTCACCCGGCATTGCAGCGCATGGCCGGACAGCGTCACCTGATCCTGAGACGCCACGCCCGTCGCCTCGGCCAGTGTCGCGCCCTCGGCGATCTTGATCTGGGCCTGCACGATGTCGATCCCGGTCACCTCTTCGGTGACGGTGTGTTCGACCTGAACGCGCGGATTGACCTCGATGAAATAGAAAGCGTCGGTTTCCATATCCATCAGGAACTCGACCGTGCCCGCCGCCTGATAGCCGACCGCCTGCCCGATCTTCAGCGCAAGCGCGCAGACCTCCTGGCGCTGCGCTTGCGTCAGATAGGGTGCGGGCGCGCGTTCCACCACCTTCTGATTGCGGCGCTGCACGGTGCAGTCGCGTTCAAACAGGTGATACAGCCCGCCATGCGTATCGCCCAAGAGCTGCACCTCGACATGGCGCGCGCGGGTGATCATCTTTTCCAGATAACCCTCGCCATTGCCAAAGGCAGCCTCGGCCTCGCGGCGGCCTTCGCGGACCTTCTCGACCAGCTCGTCAGGTGCGTTGATCGGGCGCATCCCACGCCCGCCGCCGCCCCATGAGGCTTTCAGCATCAGCGGATAGCCGATCTCGGCGGCTTCCTTCTTGATGGCGTCGAAATCCTCGCCCAGAACCTCGGTCGCGGGGATCACCGGCACTCCGGCCTCGATCGCCACGCGCCGCGCGCTGGCCTTGTCGCCAAGCGCGCGCATCGTCTCTGCCCTGGGTCCGATGAAGATGATCCCGGCAGTCTCGCAGGCATCGACCAGCTCGGGGTTTTCGGACAGAAGGCCATAGCCCGGATGGATCGCATCCGCGCCGCTTTCCTTCGCGACCCGGATGATCTCGTCAATCGACAGATAGGCCGCGACCGGACCCAGCCCCTCGCCGATGCGATATGCCTCATCCGCCTTGAAACGGTGCAGGCCCAGCTTGTCTTCCTCGGCATAGACCGCGACGGTTTTCTTGCCCAGCTCATTCGCCGCGCGCATGACGCGGATGGCGATTTCGCCACGATTGGCCACAAGGATCTTCTGGATGTCGCGCATGGCTCCCCCCGATTTGCTGCACCTGCAAAGACCATAGCGATCCGTCGGCGCATGTAAACGCGCCTTGTCACAAACGCGTCATTGCCGCGGCTCAGGCTGCAAGATCGACCCAGACCGGCACGTGATCCGATGGCTTTTCGCCTGCGCGAACCTCTCGATCCACGCCAGATGAATTCACGATATCAGCCGCTTGCGGAGACAACATCAGATGGTCGATACGAATCCCGTTATCGCGCCGCCACGCGCCGCCCTGAAAATCCCAGAAGGTGAAGGGACCGCGATGGCCGTAAGGATCGGCATCGCGCAGCGCATCGGTCCAGCCCTGCGCTGCAATGCGGCGAAACGCGGCGCGGCTTTCGGGCAGGAACAGCGCGTCCCTGACCCACTCACCCGGCTCGGCAGCATCGCGGGGTTGCGGAATGATATTGAAATCGCCCAGCATCACCACCGGCATTTCGGTGGCCAGCAACTCGGCAGCGCGCAACCGCAACCGTTCCATCCAGTCGAGCTTATAGTCGTATTTCGGCCCCGGCGCCGGGTTGCCATTGGGCAGGTACAGCCCCGCCACCCGCACCGCGCGATCACCGACCACCGTCGCCTCGATATAGCGGGCCTGTTCGTCGGCATCGTCCCCGGGCAAGCCGCGCGTCACATCTTCCAGCGGCAGCTTCGACAGGATCGCCACGCCATTGAAGCCTTTCTGCCCATGTGTCGCGACGTTATAGCCCATATCCTCGAAATGCGCGGCAGGGAAATTCTCGTCCACCGACTTGATTTCCTGCAACACGGCCAGATCCGGCGCGGCCGCCGCCAGCCAATCGCTCAGCGCGGCGATGCGCGCCTTGATGCCGTTGATGTTGAAACTGGCGATTTTCATGCGCGACATCATGTGCCGGGCGGGAGCGATTGGCAAGATGCGCTGCCGCACCTGGCGCTTACGCGTCAGCAGCAGCATGGTCATGCTGCCGGCACAGGCGATCTGCCGCCGGTCACGATGGCGCCGCGCGCTCTTCGACGGCAAGAAAGGCGAAGTTGCGCCCGAAGCCGGTCAATCCGAACTCAGGCGCCAAAAATGACGCCTGAGATCATCATCAGCGACCGAAGCCTCAGATCGAAAACGATGTCCCGCAACCGCAGGACGACGCCGCGTTCGGGTTCTCGATCACGAAACGCGCCCCGATCAGCTCATCGGCAAAGTCGATAACGGCACCTTCCAGAAACGGAAGCGAGACCGGATCGACCAGCACACGCTGCCCCTTGCCTTCCAGAACCAGATCATCATCGGCCTGCGCATCCAGGCGGATGTCATACTGAAACCCCGAGCAGCCGCCACCCTCGACCGCGACGCGCAGCGCCTGCGGATCATCCGCGCCGTCATTGATCTCGGCCAGGCGGGCAAAGGCGCGTTCGGTCACTTGGGGAGGCAGGTTCATGGGGCGTTCCCGTTTCGCTTGTCTTGCCCCGAATATAGGGTTCGCGCGGTAACGCTGCAAGGAACCCAGCCGCAAGGAGGTCGCATGACCGCCCCCTATGCCTGCCAGCCCGAGGATAGCCGCGGACGGCTTCACCCCGAAAGCCTGTCCAGCTTCCGTTCGCCCTGGCAGCGCGACCGCGACCGGATCATCCATTCCTCGGCCTTCCGCCGTCTGAAACACAAGACGCAGGTTTTCGTCGAGCAGGAGGGCGACGCCTATCGTGGCGATTATTTCCGCACCCGGCTGACCCACACGATCGAGGTGGCGCAGGTGGCAAGGACCATTGCCGGCGCGCTCGATCTGAACACCGATCTCGCCGAGGCGGTGGCGCTGGCCCATGATCTCGGCCACCCGCCCTTCGGCCATACCGGCGAGGATGCGCTCGCCGCGCTGATGGAGCCTTATGGCGGCTTTGACCATAACGCGCAGGCGCTGCGCATCGTCACCGGGCTAGAGCGCCATTACGCCGATTTCGACGGGCTCAACCTGACATGGGAATCGCTCGAAGGCATCGCCAAGCATAACGGCCCGGTGGCGCCGCCCTATCCCTATGCGCTGTCCGAGGTGAATGCGCAGTGGAATCTGGAACTTTCCAGCAATGCCAGCGCCGAGGCGCAGGTGGCGGCGGTGGCCGATGACATCGCCTATAATCATCACGACATTCATGACGGGCTGCGCGCCGGGCTGTTCAGCGAGGCCGATCTGGCCGATCTGCCCGTGGTCGGTCCGGCCTTCGCGCAGGTCGACCGTCTGCATCCGGGGCTGGACACCAGCCGCCGTCGCCACGAGGCGCTTCGCCGCGTCTTCGGGATCATGGTCGAGGATGTGATCGCGGTGGCGCAGAACCGGCTGACCTCGCTGCAACCGCGCTCGGCCGATGATATTCGCGGCATGGACGGGGCGATCATCCGGTTTTCCAAGCCGCTTTACCAAAATCTCAAGGCGATCAAGTCGTTCCTGTTCACCCGCATGTATCGCGCGCCCTCGGTGGTCGATGAACGCAAGCTGGTCACGCATATGTTGAACGATCTCTTCCCGCTTTTCATGTCCAACCCCGAGCTTTTGCCCCAGGACTGGCGGGCCGAGGCGATGGCCGGAACCGAGACCGAGCGCGCGCGGCTGGTGCTGGATTATGTCGCCGGGATGACGGATCGCTTTGCCATGGCCGAATGGGAACGCCTGTGCCAAAGCGATCTGCGCGGCTGAACACGCGGCCGTAATGCGGGCAGCCGCGGCATTTGCGCATTGCCCAGCCGTATATCATTCATCAAACCGGTGAACCCTGCGGGGCTTCCTGCGTTGTGCTGCCAACAAAGGAGGTTTCCCATGATTACCAAGACTGGTTCCGCGAAATGGCAGGGTGGCATCAAGGACGGCAATGGTGAGGTCTCGACCGAATCCGGCGCATTGTCGTCGCAGCCCTATGGCTTCGCCACACGTTTTGAGGACAAGGCCGGCACCAACCCCGAAGAGCTGATCGGCGCCGCGCATGCCTCTTGCTTCGCGATGGCGCTGTCGAAGGAACTCGGCGATGCCGGGGTGACGGATGTGACGATCGAGGCCAGCTCGGCCGTGTCGCTCGATCAGGAGGGCGAAGGCTTTGCGGTGAAAAAAGCCGCATTGACCGCCCGCGTCTCCGGCAATGGCGACCGCGATGCGATCGAGAAGGCAGCCGAGGGGGCCAAGGCCAATTGCCCGATCTCCAAGCTGCTGAATACCGACATCACGCTTGACCTCACAGTCGCATGATGTTTATTCGCTACGGCTATGATATCACGATAGAAAGCGACGCGTCGCTGCCGATGCTGCTGCAAATGTCGGTGCGGCCGGAGCGGCAACTAGACTTGCGCGGAGTCGAAGCGTTCGAGACCGATCCCGGCGTCCCGTTTTCGACCTTTGTCGATGATTACGGCAACTTCACCCGCCGATTGACTGCGCCGGCGGGTCAATTCCGCATGAAGCAGGAGGCGATCATCACCGATAGCGGCCTGCCCGAGCCGGATTTTCCCGATGCGCAGGAAATGCCCGTCGAGGCTCTGCCGGATGATGTGATCCAGTTCCTGATGCCGTCGCGATATTGCGATTCCGATCTGCTCATGCAGCCGGCCTGGGATCTGTTTGGCAATGTCGCGCCGGGCTGGAACCGGGTCGAGACGATCATGGATTGGGTGCATAACCACATCAAGTTCAACTACATGGACGCCGACGCGACCCGCACCGCCAAGGACGCGTTCGAGCAGGGCAAGGGCGTGTGCCGCGATTTCGCGCATCTGGCCATCGCGCTTTGCCGCGCGCTGAATATCCCGGCGCGCTATGTGAATGGGCATCTCGGCGATTTCGGCGTGCCGTTGCCGCCCGATCCGATGGATTATGCCGCCTCCGTGCAGGTCTATCTGTCCGGTCGCTGGTGGAATTTCGATCCGCGCAACAACTCGCGCCGGATCGGCCGGCTTCCCGTCGGTTACGGGCGCGATGCCACGGATGTGGCGCTGATCTCCAGCTTCGGGGCGCATCGGCTGCTGAACTTCACGGTCATCACGGAAGAGGTCGATGCCGATGGCAAGAAGGTCGAGCAGAAGAAATCTGCCTGACAAATCAGCGCCCTGAGCGCGTTAATTAGAACGAGGAAGGGCGTGCCGCGGCGCGCCCTTTCCGATCAATACGCGACGCTTCCGGTGCCCGCTGGCAATGCGCCATAGGGCAGCCAGACGGTTTTCCACTGCACCGCATGGTCGAGGAAGCGCTGCCCATGCGCGCTTTGCTTCGTCCAGTCCAGATTCTCGAAGGACCAGACCGGCTTGAGATTGCCCGTCGAGGCTTTCTCGACCGCCTCAGCCCCTTTTGCGCCGCAATACCACAGAGCCGCCACATCGTCATGCGCGGCCAGCACCGCCGCCAGATCATCCTTCGGGCCCGAAATGATGTTCACCACCCCTCCCGGCAGATCCGAAGTGTCGAAGACCTGCGCGATGTCGAAGGCCGCCACCGGATCGTCCTGCGCCGGCACCGCAACCACCGTATTGCCCATGGCGATGGCCGGAGCCACGAGACTGACCAGCGACAGAAGCGGCGCGTCATTGGGACAGATCACCCCCATGATCCCGAAGGGCTGCGGGATTACATTGACCAGGTAGCCGGGCTTGGTCTGCACGTTCATCCCGTCGAACTTGTCGGCCCAGGCGGCATAGTGGAACAGCCGCCGAATCGCGGCGTCCACCGCCTCTTTGCCGTGTTTCGCGCCCAGCTCGTCCCGGCGCAGCGAAAGGTTCTCGGCGATGAAATACATCACCTGCGCGCGCCCATGCCCGCCCATCGCGGCCCATTTCGAGGCTTTCTTCGCTGCCTCGACCGCGTTGCGGATATCCTTGCGGTTGCCCAGAGGCACCAGGTCGCCCGAGGCCGCGCGATAGCTCGCCCCGCCATCGGGCCGTTTCTGCGCGCCGCCGATATAGAGCTTCTCGGTCCGGTCGATCCCCTTGCCGGACGCTGCGCCATCGGTCATCGCCTTGGGGGTTTTCGGCGCTTTCTCCTTCACTGAATCGGGCTTCGGGCCCGAGAGATAATCCAGCATACCAACGCGCCCGCCCTCGCGGCCAAAGCCGGATTCGCGCATTCCGCCGAAAGGCGCCGCCGCGTCGAACATATTCGCGCCGTTGATCCACACCACCCCGGATTTCACCTGCGCGGCCAGATCGGTCGCCACGGTGGCGCTTTCGGAAAAGATCTGCGCCGCCAGCCCATAGCGCGTATTATTCGCCAGGCTGATCGCCTCATCGGCGGTGCGGAAGGTCGTCAGCGTGGCGATGGGGCCAAAAATTTCCTCGCTCCATGCGGGGTTTGCAGGCGAAACCTCGCGCAGATAGCCGGGCGCGACATAGCAGGCTTCGCCGGGTGCACCGCCCACCAGATCCGCCCCCGCCGCGACCGCCTGTTTGCACAGCGTCACGATCCTGTCCTTCTGCACCGGATGCACGATTGCGCCCACATCGGTCGATTTGTCCAGTGGCGGCCCCATACGCAATGTTTCCATGCGGCGGGTCAGCAGCGTCTCGAACCGCTCGGCCACCGCTTCGGCCACGAGGATCCGCGAACCCGCGCAACAGACCTGCCCCTGGTTGAACCAGATCGAATCGACCACGCCTTCGACCGCAGCATCAAGATCGGCATCCTCCATCACGATGAAGGGCGATTTGCCGCCCAGTTCCAGCGTCAGCCGCTTGCCGGTTCCGGCGGTGGCGGCGCGAATGGCGCGCCCCACCTCGGTCGAGCCGGTGAAGGCGATCTTGTCCACATCGGCCTCGACAAGCGCCGCGCCGGTCTCTCCGTCGCCGGTGACGATATTGACGACCCCGCGCGGCAACCCGACCTCCTGGCAGATCTCGGCAAAGGCAAGGGCGGTCAGCGGCGTGTATTCCGCCGGTTTCAGGACCACGGTGTTGCCCGCCGCAATCGCGGGCGCGATCTTCCAGGCCAGCATCAGCAGCGGAAAATTCCACGGCACGATCTGGCCGGCCACGCCGATGGCGCTGTGATCGGGAAACTCATCCGCCATCAGCTCGGCCCATCCGGCATGATGATAGAAATGCCGCACGACCAGAGGAATGTCGGCATCGCGGCTTTCGCGGATCGGCTTGCCGTTATCGAGGCTTTCCAGCACCGACAGGAACCGCTCGCGTTTCTGGATGACCCGCGCAATGGCATAGAGATAGGACGCCCGTTCATAGCCGGTCAGCTTGGCCCATTTCGGCTGCGCCTTCCGCGCCGCCTTGACCGCCGCGGCGACATCTTCGGCGGTGCCCTGGCTGATCTGGGCCAGGGTCTCGCCGGTTGCCGGATCGCTGGTGACAAAGCCGCGCCCGGCCGGGGTGAAGCTGCCATCGATGAAATGGCCGAAACGCTCATGCTGCTTCAGCCAGTCGCGCACCGCGCTGCTGTCCTCGACCGAGGGGCCGTAATCCATCGTATCCATGATTTCGCTCACAGTCGGCATGTTGTCCTCAGGCCATGGTAAGGCGGTGGGCGGCGGCATAGCGGCCGGTGACGAAGTGGCTGATCTGGCGTTCCAGATCGCCCAGAAGCGAGCTTGCCCCGATGCGGAACAGATCGGGCCGCACCCAATCGCGGCCAAGCTCCTCGACCATCAACACCTGCCAGGCGAGCGCATCCTTCGCCGTTTTCAGCCCGCCCGCCGGTTTGAACCCGACCACGTGGCCGGTCCGGTCGCGATAGTCGCGGATCGCGCGGCACATCACCAGGCTGACCGGCAGCGTGGCGTTCACGCCCTCCTTGCCGGTCGAGGTCTTGATCCAGTCGCTGCCCGCCTGCATGGCGACATGGCTGGCGCGGGCCACGTTTTCCAGCGATTTCAGATCGCCTGTCGCCAAAATCGCCTTCATCTTCGCCGTGCCGCAGGCCTCGCGCATGGCGCTGATCTCATCGTAAAGCGCGGCCCATTCGGCTTGCAGCACATGGGAGCGGGTAATGACGATGTCGATTTCGTCCGCGCCCTGGTCGACGGCATAGCGGATCTCGGCCAGCCGCAGATCCAGCGGCATCAGCCCGGCGGGAAAGCCGGTGGCGACGCTGGCCACCGGAATACCGCTATTGCCAAGCGCACGCTTCGCCGCTGCCACCATCGTCGGATAGACGCAGACCGCGCCGGTGGTCAGCCCCTCGACCCCCATCGCGGCCAGCAATTCGGGATCGACCGGCTGGCGCGCCTTGGCACAAAGCCGCGCCACGCGGTCCTCGGTATCGTCCCCGGCCAGGGTGGTCAGGTCGATGCAGGAAACCGCGTTCAGCAGCCACGCCGCCTGGTATTCCTTCTTGATCGAGCGCCGCACCGGCAACGTCGCCGCCCGACGCTCGACCGCCGGGGTGTTGATGCGGATCCGGTCGAACCATTCCGGCGTCAGCGCGGTGCCGGGATTGCGTGTCGTGTCAGCCATGAATGTCCCTGCGTTTCAGACAGGAAGACTAGCCCCTGCCAGACATCGCCGGCAAGCAGCCGTCACGGATTTCCCCGCGTCACTTCGGGTCGCGCGGCTTGCCCTTCCAGCTATGCAGCCAGCCGGTGAACCCGTCGCGCGCCTCGTTGAACTCATCCGAGACGCGGTCCATCGCCGCATCGGCGCGGGCATCGACGCTGTCCACAGCCGCGCCCATGCGCTTCGTGGCCGGGTCGATGGTGCGCTCGCGGAACTGGTTCCACATCCGCCAGAGCAGTGCCAGAAGCGCGCCCAGCACAAGCAGGATCAGCAGCGCCGGCCAATTCAGCGGCGCCGCCGAGGGCCCCGCCACCTGCGTCACCGAAATCGCGTTGGGATAGATCGAGAACAGCGGAATCCGCCAGCCATACGAGGCGATGCTCACCCAGATCGGATCGCGCGAATTGGATTGCAGATTGGTCGCCTCTGCATGGAGGTTCGAGCTGTCATATTTGAAATAGGGCGGCCAGATCAGACCCGTATCCTCGTTGCGATAGACGAAGACCTTTTCGCTCGGGCGCACCGTCTCGATGAAGCGGATATCGCGCTGCCCCGAGGAATTTTCCACCGTGCCGGTATCTTCCGACGCGTAGAAGATGGCATTGCGCCCGATCTCGGTCAGCCGGTTATAGGTGTTTGTGATCCGCACCGTGTCCTTGCTCGGCAGCGCATAATCGAGAAACAGGAACACGAAGACGCCGAACACGACCCCCAGAGTGACCTTTACGTAATACATCCGGCGTTTCTCCTTACTGCACGTTCACGAACCAGGCGATCGCCACGATGGCAATGGTCGGCACCACAAAGACAAGCGCAACCAGCCGCGCCTTCAGCGTCTTGCGAAAACCCGTCATCGAACGCTGCACGAAGGTTCTTCGTTCCGGGCTGTCCCCGGCGCGTTCGGGATGGCGGCGGTCCCATTCCTCTTCGAGCGCCTCGGTCTTGGTCGATCTCAGATAGACCGAGATCATCACATAGAACACCGCCTCGACGATGAACAGCACGACCGCAAGCCGGATAATTGCCATGGCTCAGGCTCCCCAGGGTCCGCGAAGCGAACCGCCCTGCCCGCTCAGCCCGCCGATGCGAAGCGAGCCCGCCGCGCCCGTCCCGCCGCGCGAAGGGGCCGCGCCCCAGGGACCGGCAGCAGGGGCGGGTTCCTCCATCCCGGGTTCGGGGCCGAAAAGCGCCTCGCGCGTGCCCTGCTTGTCGATCTGGTATTCGCGGGCGAGATGGCGCACGACATAATCCTTCTTGGCATCGTCCCAAGCCTGATATTCTTTATAGAACAATGGCTTGTTCAGGATGAACATGGCACGCAGATCATGCGGCGCAAGTTCGGTCAGAAGCTGGTTCACGAGATCCCGCGCCGGCGTCCCCGTGGCGCGGATGGCATAGAAATACGCCGGATCGGCGCTGTCGATCACCGGCCAGGCGCCGCCCTGTTCGGCATAGCGCAGCAGCGCGCTCAGCCCCCTGATCTCGGCTGGCAGACCCGCCCCCATCCGCGCCGCCGCCCGGCGCAGCGCCGGGCGCGTGCCGTCGCCAGTGTCGATCCCAAGACGCGTCGCGGCATCGACGAGGATGAAGTCGATCTTCTGGCGCAGGATCGCCGCGGCGGCGCCCGATTGCGCGGTCACGACCGGCTCGGCAAGCGCGTTGCGCGCCAGCCACATGGCGATGTCAGTGCCGTTTTCGAGGCTCAGCATGGTGACATCCGGCAGATCGAGCTCGAATTGCGGGTCCGAGAGAAGCTTCGGATCGCGGAAGATCATCGCCTTCTCGCGCGGCGAGCGGAACACATAGACGCCACCAAACAGCGAGGACCAGAAATCAGGCACCTCGTAATCCCCGGTTCCGAGACGGATCGGATTGCGGATCACGTCGCCGGTTTCCCTGGCCTGATCGATCATCCGCGCGATCAGCACGTCGTCGTACCAGCCGCCCGGCTCGCTGCGGAACCGCTCGATCAGCGCGGTGAGATTATCCGCATTCGCCACGTGATTGCCGGTCGTGTCGGCGCTGATCCGGATCCGCCCGATCTGGAGCAGATCCGCCGGCGCGTTCACCCGCCAGACCATATCGTCCATCTCGCCCACAACCGCGTCGCGGGCAGTCAGGCTGAAAAGCTGGCTCTCATTATCGAAGATGAACCGCCTGAGGAGTTCGCGCAGCACCGAGAGATCCGCATTCAGCAGCGGCGCCGTCTTCTGTTCCGTCGTGAGCAGGATGAACTGGCGATGCGCGCCCTCGGGGTTGAGATAGTCCATATCGCCGATCTCGTCCCCGATCTCGGGCGAGTATCCCGCCAGATCGATATGAAACTCGCCAAGCGCGGTTTCCTTGCCCGTGACCAGCTTCAGCGCCCGATTATAGCGCGCCACCCAGGCCGGGCTGTCCACCCGGATCAGGTTGCCGAACATCAGGCCGTTTTCGATGAGGCGTTTCATGCGGTCACCTTAGCATCTGGATGTGACAGAGGGCAGCGCCGGTTTTTCGCGCGACAGAGCCGCGCGGAACTACGGCGGTGGTCAGAATCACCCCTCCCCCCGATACCGCTTTTGCGCCTCGGCCATACGCTCCATGTTCCGCACGGCCTCCTCGATTGCGGTTTCGTCGCTGCTGTCGGCATAGCGCCACTCGCTGTCGGCGTAGCGGTTGATTTCCTGGGCGATCATTTCCCTGGTGATCGGCTGACGCAGCGCCTCGATCATTTCCCGCTTGCGGGCGTAGGGCTGGTGAAGGAACGGCTCGGGGCTCTCGAACCACTCATCGGGCATGTCGAAATCCATCGAACGCGCCTTGATCGCGTCGGTGATATTCTTGATCGCGCGGCCGGTGAAGCGTTCGTCGGCAACCGAAATCGCGTGCAGATAGGTGCCGAACTCGGCCAGCGTGTCGAGGCTGCCGGTCTGCGCCGTCACCTCTTCCCAGACCTTGGCCAGCCCTGCCTCCTGCGGCTGGTTATGGCGCTCCAGACTGTCGGCCACGGCGGTCTTGATTGCCTGCGCCTTCATCAGATCATGCTCGCCGACCGGGATCTGGTGACGCCTGCCCAGAAGCAAGGCCAGAATGTCGATATAATCGGCCCGCGTCTTCGGCCCGTCGATCAGGAACCGCGCACCGGCCCTTTGCCGCAGCGCGTCGTCGATGGATTCGGCATAGTTGGAAAACATCCCGAAGGTGGCATTGCCGCGCACGATGGTCGAGGCCCCCGCGAAAGCCTCCATCAGCACGGCGGTGATCTCCTGCTGGCCGCTCGACGACTGTTTGTCACCGCGCTTCCCGGCGATCTGGTCGATATCGTCAATGGTGCCGAAACCGATCACGCCGGGGTCGATCACGCTGTCGATAAAGGCGCGCGCGTTCTGGCCCGACTTGCCCTGATAGGAGTCCACATTGTCGATCGACAGATTCGCATAGCGGAACGGATAGCCCGCGACAGTGCAGTAATCATTGATCAGCCCGGCCATCATCTGGATCAGCGTCGTCTTGCCGGTGCCGGGCTTGCCGTCGCCGAGGAAGGTATAGATGAAGCCGCCCAGTTCCACGAACGGGTTCATCCGGCGGTCGAAGTCATAGGCGACCAGCATCCGCGACAGCCGCATCATCTGGTGTTTCGCGATGGCGTTGCCGACGACCTCTTCCGGTGTCTTGAAGGCCAGTTGCACGGGCTTGCCGCGTGCCTTGGTGGCCGGGGCGAAACCGGCGATGGGGAAATCATCCGCCGCCACGCGCCAGCTTGCGCCGGTGAAGCTGCCGCTGCGCGGAGCGGTCTCGGCACGGGCCTGCACGGCGGAGGATAGCGCCTCGGCATGGGCGATCACGGCGGCGATCAGCGTCTTGTCGTCATGCGCCGCGCGGGCGAGGTTCTGATCCAGCTCCCACAGCGCGCCCTGCAGGGCAACGGTCGGGTTGTCGGTCAGGATCTCGTCGGCGGTGATCCCCTCGACGGTTTCCGACCCGGCATGTTCGGCCAGCAGGAACGCGGTCGCATTGGCAAAAACCGACATGGCGGCGAGCGACTCCACGGCCAGCAACTCGGCGAATTCACCCCTCCGCTCATTCGGCATCCGCCCTTCCAGATTGGCCCGCTTGAGCTCGGCGGCCCCCGACCGCGCTGCCACCTCATCGACCACGGCGAGCGAGATCGCCAACGCGCGGCGCAGCGCCCGCGCGACCGTGGCGGCGGCGGGCGAGGGCAGATCGTCGCCGCCCACCGCCTCGATCCGGTCCACAAGCTGGACCCCCTCGGCGCGCGCAGTGGACCGCCCCGCCAGCCCCGGCGTGGTCGAGCGGAAGCGCGAGCTTCGTCGCGGTATGCCCGGCGAACGCTCCGGCCGGGCGCTCGGCGCGGCCTTGCCCAGCCGGGGGGCATGGTCGAAGCCGGTCAGCAGCGACAATGCCTGCGGGTAATGGCTGCGGATTTCGGCCTCGGGCAGCTCCATCTCGTTACGAACGTCCATTCGGGTCCTCTTCACTCCACCAATCGGGCGTATCTCACCCGCAAAACCGCCCGCCGCCTGCCATCAGCGATAGCCGGCGACGCGACCATCGGGCAGCGGCACATATTTCCGCATGCGCCGGAAACCCTCGGGATCAAGTTCTGCCAGCGCCTGATAGGGGCGCGCGGGCAGGATCAGGGCGCGCTCCACCGCGCTCGCCCCCTGCCCGGTCCCGCCCAGCCCCAGCGGGTCCAGCTTGAAGATCTGCCGCTCGGTCACGCTGAAGAACCCGGTCGATTCCATGATCGCGCGCTCTGCCCGCAAATCCTCTACCGTCAGCGCCACCGCCCAATCCTCGCCCGACGGCGCGCGGGCATTGTCCAGCACCTCGCGGATCGGACCTTCCTGCGTGGTGAAGTGCTGCGAATAGATCGGCCCGAGCAGCACGCGCCGCAGCCGATGCGGATGCAGATTGTCGAAATCGCGGTCGAAGCCCTGTGCAATGGTGACCAGTTGCAGCGTGGTGACCGACTGCGCCATCAGATGCGCCTGCACCTCGGGCCAGCGCCTTGAATCCTCGACCAGAGGCCGGCGTCCGCTATCGTCGCATTCCAGCAGATACAGCACCGGCATGTTCAGCTGGCTGTCATAGACCGCCCAATGGATCAGCCAGCGGCGGCGATTGCGGGCGTCGGACAACCAGTATCCCTGCGGATGCATTTGCGGCCAGAACAGCCCGCCCTTCGCCAGCGCCTCGTAATAGAGCCGCTGCGACATGGCGTATTGCAGCTGGGTGGGGATGGTCAGATCGCCGACGATCTGGCGGATCATGTCATCCTTGATCGCCTCGCTGTCCGGGGTGCGCCCCAGTTGGCTCTCGGCCTGTGCGGCATCGGCGGCCATCTGCGCGATCTCGGACCAGACCGGATAGCCCGATTCATGCACATCTATGGTCAGGAACCGCCTGAGCGGCCCCTCGACCCGGCCCGAGACGAGGTATTTCATCGACAGCGCATCTGCCGAGGCAACCATCGCCGCCAGATAGGCGTCGATGATCCCGGTCTCGGTCTGGCTGAACAGCCCGTCGCGCACGGTCTCTTCCAGCACCGCCGGAAGCGTGGCCGAGATCAGCCGCAGCTTCTCGAAATAGCGGCGCGCGATCAGATCGTCCTCGATCTGCCGGTGATCGGCGTCCAGATTGCCGGTGCGGTCTTCAGTCATGGGGTGTCCTCGGCGGTCTGAGCGTCTGTCCGGAACCAGAGTATCGGCGAGATCAGCCAGCACGTCACCCGGTCGGCCACATCGTCCAGCCGTGCGTTCACCGACGCCAGCGTGCGAATCCAGCGTCGCGGCGCATGTAAAACAAACAGGACCAGCATGATGGCGGCCAGAGGCAGGGTCAGTGCGGCACGGATCACCATATCGGCCAGATACAGCAGCAGAAAGACGACCACCCCCGCGATCAGCGGCCCGAAACAGGCCGCCGATACGCCGCTGAGCAGCGCCTCGGCCGGGCCGTGCCCGGCGGCCAGCGAATACCCCGCCACGGTCAGCCCCGACAGCAGCGCCGCAGCCAGCAAGCCGCCCACGACCCGCTGCCGGTTCCAGCCCGAAACGGTGCCCTCGCCACGCGGCATCCGGCCCGCCCCATCCGAGGCCATGTCGGGGATGTGCGTCATCGGACCGCGTCCCGTCTGTTCCCGCACGGGCATCCCCCGCGATCAGCCGCCGTAGAGATTGCTGTCGTGCTTCTTCACGATCTCCGCGAAGCGGCGGGCGAAGCGTTCATCGGCCCTGGCCTTTTCTTCCAGAACCTTGCGGGCAAAGACCATGTGGTCGCCATGCGCTTCCAGCATGTCGGCCATCCGGTCATTCGTCGCCGTGCCGATCGCCGCCATCTGGGCCTGCGCCTCCTGATCGGTGCGCACGCCGATCTCGTTGATGCGGTGGGCGACATCCTGCTGCTGCGCGGTCTTCAGCGACTTGGTCAGCGCGTCATACAGCACCACGCGCTGCTTGGTGTCGGTCTGCAGCTTGTTGATCAGCACCATCTGCGTGGCCGCCTGGTTCTGAAGACTGTCCACCCATGTCTTTCCGGCCTCGATATAGCGCTCCAACGTCTGCGATTTGGCAAGCGCAACCTGTTCCTGCTGGATCAGCTCGTTATGATCCTTGTTGGCATTGGCGAGTTCGGTTTCCAGCCGGGTCCGGTCGGAGGGGTCGGTGGTCGAGGCGACCTTGTTTTCCAGCTCGATCAGCTTCGGGTCCATCGCAGCGATCTTCTGACGCAGATCCTCCAGCGTGTCGACCGTGGCCTCACGCTCGCTCAGCGTGCCGGTCAGGTTGGTCTCGACCTTCGCCTTCTGATCGTTCAGCTGTGCAAGCTGATCCTGCAACAGCCGCGTGATCACATCGGATTTCGAGATAAGATCCTGCAACTTGTCGTCGATCGAGGCGGTGCGCAGACGCTCCTGCCGCATCGATTCGGCCTTGCCGCGCGCAAAGATGCCGACAAAGCTTTCCCAGCCGGTCTTGGATCGCATCTCTTCGAAATCCTTCGAGAACCCGGCGGTCACATCGTCCAGCCCCATGATGAGCTCGGCGATATTGGCGTTCATCGTCTCGGTATGGGCGTTGACATCGGCCAGCGTGGCATTGGCGATGTCGATGCCGGGTTCGGCCACCCCGGTCTCGGTGCCGGCGCGGTCGAGCTGGCTCGTCACCTCCGCCATTTTCTGCTGCGTCAGCACGATCTGCTTCTGCGTTTCGGTCATTTGCTGGTCGAGCGACGCCATCCGATACCCCCTTAAAATGGCAGTTGATAAAACTTTAGGCTCAAACGCGAGGCATACAAGACCCGTCACCGGAATTCACGTCTTGGAAGGCGGCCATCGGCGGAATGGTTAACGCAGCATGCGGCAGGTCAACCCGGCCCCGGAGCCGGGGGGCACGGCCCCGCCGGCGCGATGCCGGCGCAGCGCGAACCATCTGGACAGCCCTGCGCCCGCGCGTCACTCTGCGCGCCATGAGCAGCCTCA